>JBDUEF010000092.1:0-7421 GCA_040002535.1 Actinomycetota bacterium
GCGCGTACCACCTGCGGGCCCGGCGACACGATCACGCTGTCGCTGGACCCGGCGCGCTTCCATTTCTTCGATCCCGCCACCGGCCGGGCGATCGACGTGCAGCCGGCGGCGGCGGCCGGCTGACGCAGGGGGCCGCTCAGCCGGACGACGTCGGCTGGCTCGTCTTCGGGCGCGCCACGTCGGCGTCCGCCGGGAGCCAGGCCTCCACCGTCGTCCCCTCGCCCGGGACGCTTGTCACCCGGCAGTGCCCCCCGGTGAGCTCCGCGCGCTCCACCATGGTGGTGAGTCCCAGGTGGCCCGGTTGCGGCTCCGCCACCGCCGCCAGGTCGAACCCCCGCCCGTCGTCGCGCACCGTGACGGAGATCCCGGTGGGATCGCTGCCGACGATCACCTCCACGTGCGATGGATCGGCGTGCGTGTTCGCGTTGGAGACCGCCTGTTGCGCGATCCGGTACAGGATCGCCCGCAGATCCGGCGAGGGCTCGCGATCAAGCTCGTCGGTGAGCGCCCACGTCCATCCCGCATGCTCGGCCGTGTGCTCCAGGTATTGGCGCAGCGCCACGGCCAGCCCCTCTCGATCCAACGCCAGGGGCCGCAGCTCGAACAACAGGTTCCGGAGGCGCTCGATCGACGCCCGGACGATCTGCTGGATGTCCAGGAGCTCCCGCGCCGTGTCGGCCCCCGGCTCCATGCCGGCCAGCATCTGCAGTCGCAGATCCACGGCGCTCATGACCTGGATCGAGTCGTCGTGGATGTCGGCGGCGATCCGCCGGCGCTCCTGCTCCTGTGCGCCCTCCAGTCGCTGCGAGAGATCCCGACGTTGCTGCACCGTTCGGCGCAGCACGTCGAGGCTCCACCGAAGCTGCTCCTCGGCCTGCTTCTGCTCGGTCACGTCCTGCATGACGCCGCGCCAGTAGACGGGTTGATCTGTCTCGTCACGCACGAGCGCCGCCTCGTCCCGGAGCCACACCACCCGTCCGTCGCGCGCCAGCAGGCGGTACTCCGCCAGGAACCGCTCCCCCGTCTCGTTCGACCGGCGGTGGGCCGCGATCGCCACCTCGCGATCCTCGGGATGGAGCTGGCGAACCCACAGACCCGGGTCGCCGGACCACTCCTCAGGGGTGAAACCCAGCAGCTCCACCACCTGCGGGCTGGTGTAGCGGTTGCTGGAGACGTCGTCGACCTCGTCGATGTACAGGATCGCGGGGACACCCTCCACCAGGCTCCGGTACGCGTCGGGGTCCAGCTGATGCGGCCGCCGATGCTCGCTCACAACCGCGCCACGATCCCCGCCAGCAGGCAGACGCGCGGGACCACGCTCGTGAGATCGATCCACTCTCCGGGCGCGTGATCGTCGCCGCCCACCGGCCCCAGTCCGTCGATCGTCGGCGTGCCGGCCGCCGAGGTCGTGTTCGCATCGCTGGCGCCGCCCGTGGCGGCGTCGTGGACCTCGAAGCCCAGCTCGGACGCCACCTGCTCGGCGATCGCCACCAGGCGGGCGCCCCCCTCCTTCTTCTCCATGGGGCGGTGCCATCCGTTCGCGTGCACCGTGGTCCGCACGTCGGCCACCATATGCTCCTGGCAGATCCGCTCGATCTCGGCCGTGGCGGCGTCCAGCGTCTCCGCCTGCGGGGACCGCAGGTCCACCTGCAGCTCGCATCGCTCGGGCACCACGTTGGTGCGCGTGCCGCCCTCGATCACCCCCACGTTCACGGTCACGCCCGGCCAGCGACCGTGGAGCGCCTGGATCGCGATCGCCGTGTGCGCCGCCTCCACGATCGCGTTGCGGCCCTTCTCCGGCTCCACCCCGGCATGCGCCGCCCGCCCCACCACCTCGATGCGGAGGTCGGTGATCCCCTTGCGGGCGCTCACGATGTCCCCGTTGGCCCGCGCCCCCTCCAGCACGAGGGCCGCGTCGTGCTGCGGCGCCAGCTCACGGATCACGGGCCCGGAGAACACCGACCCGATCTCCTCGTCGGGATTGCAGACGTAGGTGATCTGCTCGAACGCGTCGAAGCCGGCCCCCTGCAGGGCCTCCACCGCCGCGAAGCCGGCCAGCAGGCCGCCCTTCATGTCGGAGACGCCGGGTCCGTAGGCGAGGTCGCCGTCGATGCGGAACGGCCGCTCCGCCACCGTCCCCTCGTCGAACACCGTGTCCATATGTCCGACCAGCAGGATCCGGGGTCCCCCGGCGCCCTCCAGCCGGCCGATGACCAGGTCCCCCAGCTGTGGGTCGTTGCTCGACGGAGCATGTGCGGTCCGTTGCACGCTCCATCCGCCTGCCCGGAAGCGGCGCTCGCAGAGGTCGGCGACCGCGTTCACGCCCGCGGGAGTGTAGGAACCGCAGTCGATGTCCACCATGGCCCGCAGGTCGTCCACGAAGGCGTCGAAGAGGTGAGCGACGACCCCTCGCAGAAGCTGGACGTCCACGCGGCGATTATACGCCGGGTCCCGTAGCCCGTCTGAGATGTGGGACTTGTTCCCTTGGAGGGACCTGGTGGTGTACAACTCTGGCCGGAGGTGAACGGGCGGGGTTGGAACCGACTAGCCCATCCGTGCTATGAACTCGCACACAGTGACCGACAGCGATCCGAACGTTCGATGAACCCGCCGTGGCGAAGAACTCGTAAGACCGGACGAGGAATCTCGGAGAAGGGGGCAGGGCGCATGGGAGGGAGTGGGATGAGAACTCGGGGTCTCCGGAGCGGGTCGGCACTTGCGATCGCCGCCGTCTTGACCATGGGCTGGGCCGTCGGCGCGTTCGCCCAGAGCGCCTCGAGCTCCGCGGGCTCCGCCAGTTCCGCGGGCTCCGATGGAGAGGTGACCTTCACCTACGCCGACGTCAGCGAACCGAGCTCGCTGAATCCGATGGTCGGCTATCTGGGCACCGACTACACGATGTGGGCCATGAATTACGACCTCTTGATCAACTTCAGCACGACGGACTTCAGTCCGGACTTCGAGCACTCGATCACGACGAGCGTCGACGTGAGCTCGGACAGCATGTCGTTCACCTACCATCTCCGTCCGAACATGAAATGGTCCGACGGCCAGCCCTTCACTGCCGACGACGTGGCGTGGACGCTGAACTATTACAAGGAGAACAACGTCCCGAACTACTCCTCCGACCTCTCGCTGATGGACAAGGCCGTCGCGACCGATCCGACCACCGTCGTCATCACGAGCACACAGCCGACGTCCCTGTACTCGGGGGAGACGGTCTTCCTCTACGAGTACATCCTGCCGAAACACATCTGGAGCAAGTACGACAACGACTACCACGCTGCCAAGCAGGAGACGAATGCGCCGTCGGTCGGCTCCGGTCCGTTCATCATCACGAAGTACGTCAAGAACCAGTTCGTCGAGCTCGACCGGAACCCGAACTACTGGGGCGAGTCAGCCGGCCTCACTCCCCATGTGGACCGCGTCGTCTATCAGATCTTCGGCAATCAGGACGCCGAGGCCGCCGCGCTGCAGGCCGGCAAGGTCGACTTCGGGTACTTCACCTCCGGCAGCATCCTGAACACCCTGAAGGCTCGAGGGATCCAGACACGCGGCGCCACGATCCCCAGCTTCGGGGAGATCGGGATCAACACCGGTTCGGCCTATCAGACCGATACGACGGGGGGGTTCGCGCCGCACGGGGACGGGTCGCAGTCGCTCACCGATCCCATCGTGCGCCAGGCGATCCGGCGAGCGGTCGACAACGAGGTACTCGTGGACAAGGTGCTGTTGGGCTACGGGGCGCCCGGCGTCTCCCCCGTGCAGCCCGGTGCGACAACCGGCGCCTTCCAACCTGGACCCGATGACCCCGATCTGTCGTTCAACATCCAGGCGGCCAACGACATGCTGGATCAGGCCGGCTACACGATGGGCCCGGACGGCATCCGGATCGATCCGAAGACCAAGAAGCCCCTAGAGTTCCGCTTCTTCAGCAGAGGCTCGGATCAACCCTCGATCGACATCGTGCCGTTCGTGTCCAGCTGGCTGAAGCAGATCGGCATCAAGATCAATCCGGAGACGATCAGCTCCGCAAAGCTCGGCAACGTCATCCTGGCCGGCGACTACGATCTCTTCGAGTGGGGCTGGTATCCCAACCCTGACCCGAACTACATCCTGGACATCTTCACCTGCCAGCAGCGCCCGCCAGATGCGAACACCTATCGAAACAGCGACTCGTACTACTGCAACCCCGAGTACGACAAGCTGTACACGCAGCAGCAGTCGGAGACCGACCCCGCCAAACGCGCGGACATCGTGCACCAGATGCAGTCGATGCTCTATCAGGATCAGCCATACGTCGTGCTCTGGAACGACGCGCTGCTCGAAGGATGGAGCTCGAAATGGACGGGGTTCCTGCCCCAGCCGGAAGGGGAGACGGGCGACATCCTGGCGACCTACGGCCCGCTGTCCTTCATCAGCCTGCGTCCGGTCACCGGATCCTCCGCCGGCACCACCAGCGGCTCGGGCGGAATCCCCTTGTGGGTGTGGATAGCCATCCTGGCCTTGGTGGTGATCGTGATCATCGGGATCTGGGTGTCGCGGCATCGTCAGGGTTCCGACGAGAACGTGGCCTAGGATCGTCCGACAGACGACGAGAGGGAGTAGACGGGAGGGTGGGCACACGCCGGTATCTGATCGTCAAGATCCTGCAGGCGGTGCTCACCCTCGTGTTCGTCCTGGCGTTCAACTTCTTCCTGTTCCGGGGGCTCGGCGATCCGACGCAGCTGCTGGCGAAGCAGCGCGGAAACCTGACACCGACCGCGCTCGCCGAGTTGAAGTCCCAGCTGGGCCTCGACCTCCCCCTGCCGCGGCAGTTCCTGCACTACGTCAGAGAGACCGTGACGGGCAAGCTCGGGTTCGCCTTCGACAACCAGCCCGTCTCGTCTGCGATCGGGGTCGCCGTGTGGCCGACCGTCCTGCTGATCGGGACGTCGACCCTGGGGTCGATCCTGTTCGGGATCTGGATCGGCATCGCGCAGGGGTGGCGATGGGGATCGAGGTTCGACCAGGTGACGCTCGGCTGGACGCTCGTGCTGTATGCGATGCCCGAATTCTGGTTCGGGCTGCTCATGATCATGTTGTTCTCGGTGACGCTGAACATCTTCCCCTCGGGCGGGATGCAATCGGCGGCCACGGACCTGCACGGCCTCACCCTGGTCACCGACACCCTGAACCACCTGGCGTTGCCGTTCTTCGTGCTCACGGTGTCCTACCTGGCGGAATTCTCCCTGATCATGAGGTCCTCGCTCATGGAGGTCCTGGGCGAGGACTTCATCATGACCGCCAGGGCCAAGGGTATGCGCGAGAAGATGGTGCGCAGGCGGCACGCCGTGCCGAACGCGCTGCTGCCCACGATGACCGTGACGATCCTGTACCTCGGCTATGTGCTGTCGGGCGCGATCGTGATCGAGACGATCTTCTCCTGGCCCGGCCTGGGCCGCCTCACCTACCAGGCCATCCAGAACCAGGACTTCGCTCTCCTGGAGGGTCTGTTCCTCGTCTTCAGCGCTGCCGTGATCATCTCCAACCTCGTTGCCGACCTGCTGTATTCATACGTCGACCCGCGCGTGAAGGCGGCCTGAGATGGCGGTCACCGACCGGCAGTCCGAGCCCGAGATCCAGCTTCCCGAAGGGATCAAGAGTGCGAAGGCCATCGCTTGGAAACGCCGCAGGGACGCTCTCGGCCGCGTTTGGCGTCAGTACCGCAGTAGCAAGATGGGGATGGGCGGACTGGCGATCATGCTCTCCTTCGTGCTCGTCGCGATCTTCGGGCCGCTGCTCGCCAGCAAGTGCGACCTCTCGCCCATCTGCCACCCGGACAACCCGGCGCTGGCGCCGCCCTCGGCGCGCTTCTGGTTGGGGACCGACATCCAGGGGCGCTCCGTTCTCTCGCTCACGATCTGGGGTGCCCAGGTATCGCTGATCGTCGGGCTCGCGGCGACCGTGATCACCGTCGTGATCGGCTCGGTCGTCGGGCTCGTCGCCGGGTACTACGGCGGTTGGAGAGAGACCGTCCTGATGCGGCTCACCGACTGGTTCCTGGTGATCCCGTTCCTGCCGCTCGCGATCGTGCTCGCCGTGATCCTGAAGCCGTCGCTCTACACCGTGATCTTCGTCATCGGGATCACGACGTGGCCGAGCACGGCCCGTGTCATCCGCGCGCAGGTGCTCTCCCTGAAGACCAGGGCCTACGTGGAGCGAGCACGCGCCCTCGGTGCGAGCGACTGGCACCTCGTCACCCGCCACATCCTGCCGAACGTAGGCCCACTGATCTTCGCCAACACGATCCTCATCGTCGCGAGCGCGATCCTCACGGAGACCACCCTGTCCTTCCTGGGTCTGGGCCCCGATCCGGCCGTGAACATCTCGTGGGGCACGATCTTGGAACTTGCCTTCGGGCAGGGCGCAGCCTTCGCGGGTTATTGGTGGTGGATCATCCCTCCGGGCGTCGCCATCATCCTGCTCGTGCTTGCGTTCACGATGATCGGCTACGCGCTCGACGACATCCTCAACCCCAAGCTGAGAACTCGCTGACGCTCCACGGGCCGGTGGGGCCGAGGTAGCATCCGCCGGTGCGCGACGACTTCAGCGCCTGGTGGACGTTCGGCTCCACTGTCACGCTGCCACTAGTGCGGTTGCCGTTCCGTGTCCGTGTCGAGGGCATCGAGCGCGTGCCGGCAGCGGGGCCGGCGATCCTGGCGTTCAACCACGTGAGCGTCCTGGACGGCCCCGTCCTGGGGGTCGAGACCGCGTTCCGCCGTCGGCGGGAGGTCCGGTTCCTCGTCGCCGCCGAGGTGTTCGGGCACCGGTTCTACGGCCCGCTGCTGCGCAGCTTCGACCAGATCCCGATCCGGCGCGGGGACGGTGACGCCGAGGCGATGGAGGAGGCGATCGAGACCGTTCGCGCCGGCGCCCTGGCGGCGATCTCGCCGGAGGGCCACGTGAACCCCGATCCCGAGGCCGGGATGCAGCGGATCCGCAGCGGCTGTGCCCGGATCGCGATCGCCTCGGGCGCACCGGTGATCCCCGTGGGGATCTGGGGCACCCAGCGCCGGTGGCCGCGCGGCGGGCTCACCCTACGTCGAGCCTGGCGCCGGCACCGCCTGGCCCTCGTGTTCGGCCCGCCGATCCTGCCCCACCCCGCGGACGACGTGACGGCCTTCGGGGGCCGCGTGGGCGCCGCCATCGCCGAGCAGGTCGGTCGGGCCAGATCCAATGCGTGATCGCGGCGGTCGCGGGCGCCGGTGGACGAACGGACCGAACGAGCGGAGGGGCCGCCTCACGGCGACCCCTCCGATGATGCTGGTTCTGTCTGGTGCGGCCTCAGCCCAGCGCCACCGCGCTGATGAGGTTCGAGTCGCGCAGCTTACGCAGCGCCTCGCGTTCGATCAGGCGGACGCGCTCGCCCGAGAGTCCCA
>JBDUEF010000093.1:0-7333 GCA_040002535.1 Actinomycetota bacterium
GCGAGGACGCCGGCGAGACGTGGCGCACGGGCTACACCGGCCTCGTGCCCCTGTATGTGCCCGAGGACTCGCGCGACGACACGCATGCGCTCTGCGTGCACAACATGCACCGGGCGCCGCTGCGGCCGGAGCGCCTGTTCCTGCAGTTCCACGGCAGCGTGTACCGATCCGATGACGAGGGCGTCACCTGGAACGACATAGCGGCCGGGCTGCCGTCGGGGTTCGGCTTCCCGCTCGCTATCGATCCCGCCGACCCCGACAGCGCGTTCGTGGTCCCGCTCAATGGCGACTTCGACCGGGTCACACCCGAGGGCCGGGTCGGCGTCTACGGGACACGCGACGCCGGCGCCAGCTGGAGCGCGCTCGACAAGGGTCTGCCCGGCACCGAGTCGTGGCTGACGATCCTGCGCCAGGCGTTCGGCACCGCCGGCGAGGGGCCGGACCTCCAGCTCGCCTTCGGCGCCACCTCGGGAGCCGTGTTCGCCAGCCCCGACGCCGGGGCCACGTGGACCGCGGCCGCCGAGCACCTGGCCCCGGTCACCTCCGTTCGGTTCGCCTAGCGCTACACGCCCGGCCGTTCCAGCTCGTCCCGACCGAGCAGCTCCCCGGGGGTGTCGGGGACGACGATCCGGACCGCGCGACGGCGCCGCTCCATCGCCGCGGCGAGCGAGAGCCCGGCAACGGCGAGCAGCAGGCCGAGCCATGGAGCGACGAGGGACGGGCGCTCGCGACCGTGGTCGTCGCCGTGCGACGGCGCGCCGATGCCAGCTCGTCGGTGAAGACGCCCGGTTCCAACAACATCGCCGCAGCTCACGGTCGTGTCAGAGGGACCCCTCATGATGGCTCGTATGGGACAGGTGATCGATCTCGCCGCCGCACGGGCCCGCCGCCGGCCGCTGGCCGCGGCCATGGAACGCCTGGACGGCGCCATCCTGCGCCTCGACCCGCTGGTGCGCAGGCGCGGCGAGCGCCTGCCGCCAACCCTCGCCGCCGAGCTGTTGAGGATCAGTGAGGCCGTGCGTGCCGGCAACGCCGAGCGCGCTACGCGGCTCGCCGAGCGGCTGGCCGACCGCCTGGAGCACCCCGCCGCCCTCGGGTCCTAGCTCGGGGCGGCCCAGGCACGCAGGGACGCGGCCCGGGAACTTCCCTCCGTCGGGGCCGGTCACCTAGGCTGTGTCCGAGACAACGGTCCACTGAGGGGAGCCGCGTGCAGGACCCCGACCCCCGAGTGCTCGCGCGAGCCCGCGCGGGCGATCTCACCGCGTTCGAGGACATCGTCCGCCTCTACCAGGCCGACGTGTTCCGGTTCGCGTGGCACCTGGTGCGCGACCGCAGCACCGCCGAGGACGTCACGCAGGAGGCCTTCATCCGGGCGTTCCGGTTCCTGCGCTCCTACCGCGGCGACTCCCCCTTCTCCAGCTGGATCATGCGGATCGTGCGCAACTGCGCCATGGACGCCCTGCGCCGTCAGAAGAGCCAGGTGGCCCGTCATCGGGACGAGCGCCCCCGGGCCGGCAGCGTGGCCGACCCGGTGGCGCGCGCGGAGCTCGACGCCGCGCTCCACGCGATCACGCCCGACCATCGGGAGCCCTTCCTGCTGATCGAGGTGTTCGGCCTGTCCTACGCCGAGGCCGCCGACGTGCTGGGCATCCGCGTCGGCACGGTGAAGAGCCGGATGCATCGCGCCCGGCAGGCGCTGTGTCGCGCGCTCGCCGACGACGACGCGCAGGAGGCGCGGTGAACTGCGAGCGGGCGCAGGCCGCGATCTCCGAGCGGATGGACGGCGAACGCCTTCCCGGCCGTGTCGCCGCAGCCGTCGACGCCCACGCCGTGGGGTGCACGAGCTGCCGGGCGTTCGCAGAGCGGGCCGCCGAGCTCCGTTCTGCGGTGCGGATCAGGCCGGCCGAGCGGATCCCCGACCTGATGGAGCCCATCATGGCGCAGGTCGCCCGGTCGACTCCTCCGGGACGCCGGTTCGGGGGCCGGCCCGACCGGGAGCGCTGGCTGCGGCCCATCGCCGCGGCCCTTCTCGTGGGTGTCGTCGCCGGCAGCGTGATCGTGGGCGGTCCGTGGCAGAGCGGGGGCACGCGGACGACGGCGACGGCCGTCGACGTGGGACGGGGCGTCCGCGCCGCCGCCCGGCACGTGGAGGCGTATCACGCCGTCTTCGCGATCACGGAACGGGGTCTGTCGATCGACGTGCCAACGCGATCACTGGAGGCCCAGCTCTGGTTCTCAGCGCCGGGCCGGTACCGCCTGGACGTGCGCGACACCACGTCCTACCCCAGCGAGGCGTGGACGCCCACCGACCTGACCTACGTGCAGGACGGCGATGCGACGCTGCGCAGCGGACCCAGCGGCTGCCCCTCGAGCCTGCCGCCCACGCGATGCCCGCCCACCCGCACCGTCACGCAGGAACGCTCACCGTACGCCGGGGCCGCCACGTCGGTCGCCGATCTCGTGGTGCCACTCGACGTCCTAGCCAACCCGCGAGGACTGGCCGTCGAGCGCACGGGCACGGTGCTGGGACGGCCCGCCGTGCTGGTGCGGATGTCCTTCGCGCGAGCCGCGCCTCTCTTCCCGTTCCTCCAGCTGGGCGGCACCTGGCGACCCTTCTACGAGGGGGACCGCGTGGAGCTCTGGGTGGACGCGGCCGATTGGTCACCGTTGCGGTGGACGGTGTACCCCTCACAAGACGCGACCCGCGCCGCATGGGAGATGCGGTTCGGGCGCCCCTCGGAATCGCCCGCCATCCCGATCCTCGACGTCATCGCCACCCAGAGCGATCATCTGCGTCCCACCGCGGACCGATTCGCTCTCGCCGGCGCCGCGCCACAGGTCCCACTGGACGACCTCGCGGCACGTCTGGGCTTCCACCCTGTGACGCCGGCCGCGACCAACGAGCTCGTGCTGACGGGCGCAGCCGCGCCCCCCACGGGCCGGGGATCGCTGCAGTCGGTCCTCACCTACTCCAGCGGCCTCACCTACCTGCGCGTGGGCGAGCGCCACCGGTGGACCTCCCCGCAGCCGTTCGGCCCCGTCAGCGCCGATGCCGAACAGGTGCAGGTAGGCGAGGGGGTCGCGTACTACGAGCCCGCAGCCGGCGACCTGGGGCGGCGCCTGTCGATCCACACGTCCGACACGAACATCTATCTCGAGACCAATCTTCCGCGGGATCAGCTACTGGCGGTGGCGGCCTCCCTGCCGTTGACCGGCACCGAGCTCCCGGTGGCGTGGCGCGTGCAGCATGGGGGCGACGCGCGGACGGAGCTGCTGACGCTGGCGCAGGCGAAGGCCGGAACCTCGTTCGGCTTCGACGTGCCGGGCACGTTGCCCGGCGGCTACGTTCTGGCGAGCGTCCAGCGTGCCGTCGTGCGCGGCGTCCAGAGCGTGACGCTCGACCTGCGCCAGCGGGACTCGGATCTGGGGGCCGGACCCATCCGGATCCATCTGGAGGCCGCCGACGCCCTTCCCCCGGCGGCCTCGGCTCATCAGATCACCGTGCCGCTCGGGGCCGTGGAGGCGCGGTGGATCCCCGCACAGGCGCGCCTGGAGTGGGTCGCCGACGGGATCTACCGCTCGGTCGACGGACCCGGCATCGATCTGGGCACGCTCGCAGCGGTCGCGTCCTCGATCGAGGCGTCGGCGTGAGGACCGGCCCGAAGGCAGGTGTGGCCGGGGCCCTCCTGGCGGGGCTCGTGATCGGCGCAACGGCGACCATCGCGATCCAGAGCAGGGCCCTCGAGCCGGCCCGGCCCGGCCGCGGCGTCGGGACCGACCCCGTCGTCCCCGGCCCGCCGGAGCGCCCCGACACCTTCCTGGCGTGGACGCCCAACGGCCTGCCCCCCGACTTCGGTGCCCGGGTCGAGGCGCTCCCCGACATCGCGCGCGTGACGGTCGTGGCGGAGGACAACACGTGGTTGGTCCGGTCCACCACCGATGCCGGCGACGTGGCCGACCGGCCGCCGGCCCCCTACATGATCCCGATCGATGCCGCGGCCGTGGACACCCGCACCTTCGCCGACTTCCTGCCGATGCCCGACCGGAACATCACGGTCGCGCTAGCGCGCGGCGAGGGCGTGCTGGGCACCACCTCGGCGGAGCTGCGCGGGCTGGGCCCGGGGGCGACGCTCACCTTCGACACAGGGACGGATGTTCGGATCGCTGCCGTGCTGCCCGATGAGCTGGTGGGCGCGGCCGAGCTGCTGGTCTCGCGGCGGACGGGCCGGCGGATCGGGGTGCACACCGATCGCTACATCCTCCTGCAGCCCTCGACGGCACGGCTGCCCACGTCCGCCCGACTCACGCGTCGGCTCCGTCCACTGCTGCCGTCAACGCTCGATCCCGTCGACCGGAAGGTCCAGGTGCGGGCGCCCGGCGAGACGCCCTACTTCCGCCAGGGCGACGCCGTGCT
Organism: Actinomycetota bacterium; assembly: GCA_040002535.1. Classification (GTDB taxonomy): domain Bacteria; phylum Actinomycetota; class UBA4738; order UBA4738; family HRBIN12; genus JALYMB01. The sequence continues at coordinate 4,415 of JBDUEF010000093.1, forward strand.
CCCACCTGTGCTGCTGAAGTCATTGTTCGGCGAGTTCGCCGCGCGACCGGTGCCCGGCGATCCCGGTTACCTTCAGGTCGATCCGCGTTGGGTTGACACCCACATCGTCACCGTGACGATCCCGGTGTTGGGCCGGGTGACGTGCAACCGCGCGCTGATGCCTCAGCTCCGTGGCGCCATGCAGGAGCTCGATGAACGCGGGTTGGCGTCGCTGATCCACACCTATAACGGGTGCTACGTCCCGCGGTTCATCAACCGCATCCCCACGGCCTCGATCAGCCATCACACGTGGGGCGTCGCGTTCGACTGCAACGCAGCGACGAACCCATTCGGGTCCCCCACGCATCAGGACGCGCGGCTCGTGGAGATCCTGCGTCGGTGGGGATTCACATGGGGCGGCGACTTCATCGTCCCCGACGGCAACCACTTCGAGTACCGCCGGCCCTCTGCAGGATGAGGACGCGCGAAGAGCACAGACGTGACGGAGGGAGCAGCTAGCAGGCGCTGTCTGCACGTGCTCGGGAGCCGGTCGGCGAACCGCGCCGGGTCCTGAGCATGCCTCCCGAGGCATGACGCGCGTGGGTTCTGCTCCCCCCGTGGCCGCTCGAGGCGACCTGCGACGAACCTACACCCGGGCGCGGCGGCACGCACACCCACTCACGCGCGGTGATCGCGCGTGGCGATGCGGGACCGTACGGTGATCCAGCCGAACACAGCGGCCATGGCGACGAGGCCCGCCACGACCGCGACGGAGGGGCGCGGCGTGGCGCTGGCGATGCGTGAGCGCAGCCGCACCGGCCTGCGGAAGTCGCGGATCTGCCAGTGGTGATCCTCGGCGTGGCGGCGCAGCTCGCGATCGGGATTCACCGCGACCGGATTGCCGACGACCGAGAGCATCGGGATGTCTGTCGTGGAGTCCGAGTACGCGTAGGAACCCTCCAGATCTACCCCCACCCGCTCGGCTATCTCACGGATGGCCTGGGCCTTGGACTCCCCGTAGGAGTAGAAGGCCAGCTCCCCCGTGTAGCGGCCGTCGGTGCCCACGTGCGCACGAGTGGCGATCACACCGGCCACGCCGAAGTGACGCGCCAGTGGTCTGACGATCTCCTCTGGCGAGCTGGAGACGATGTAGATGCTGCGGCCCTCGCTGCGATGCAGCTCCATCAGGTCCAGAGCCTCCTGATACACGTACGGGTCGATCACCTCCAGGATGACCTCCTCGACCAGGCGCTCGATCTCCGCACGGTGCCACCCCTTCGTGAGGGCCAGCATGCCCTCCTTCAGCCGCTCCATCTTCCGCTCGTCGGCCCCCACCAACAGGTACACGAGCTGGGCGTACGCGCCGCGCAAGAGCTGACCGCGGCTCACCATCCCGGCGCGGTACATGGGCCGCGACAGCGCCAGCGAGGACGACCGCGAGATGATCGTCTTGTCGAGGTCGAAGAAGGCTGCCTGCATCGTTGATCCCATGGTAGGTCGTCGGCCCGACATGCGGTTCGCCTTAACCCCTATCGCCGGAGCTTGCCGAGCTGGGCACGGAACCTGCCCAACCAGGCGAGTTCGGCCTTGGCCAGCGCCTCCTGCCGATCCAGCATGCCGTTCGCGACCGTGCGCGCCGGACCGCGGTCAGCCGACGTGCGGGCCCGCTCCGTGCGGATGGCATCGAGCAGATCGCGGACGCCCAGCTCGCGCGCATCCACGGCCTTGCGCGCCTCGCCGGCCGACAGGAGGTGGGCGAAGCCCATCGCCGTGCCGGCGTCGGTCTCGTACGGCGACAGCCCCGCGGCGCCCTCGGCGATGCCGGCCAGCAGGCGCTCCCGGCCGGTCTTCGTGATGCGGAACACCCGGCGATCGGGACCGTCGGTCCCTTCCTGTGCCTTGCCGGCGATCAGGCCCTCGGCCTCCATCCGCCGCAACGCCTGGTACACCGACGCCCTACCGACCTCGGCCCAGAAGCCGATGCTGTGCGCGCGCAGACGATCGAGCACTCCGTAGCCGTACAGGGGCTCCTCGGCCAGCAGGCCGAGCACCACCACCTCCACCCTGGAGACCTCCAACCGACCTCCGTTCACGCAGCTAGTCTGATACGGACTAGCTGAGTGTAGCCGGGCTCGCGCAGCAAGCAAGCAGGGCGGTACGCTGCCTCGCGTGACGGAACCGCCGCGGTGCGCCTGGGCCACGGACGCCGGACCCTCGATGACGGCCTACCACGACACGGAGTGGGGCGTGCCCGCCCACGACGACGACCACCTGTTCGAGATGCTCACGTTGGAGGGCGCGCAGGCCGGCCTGTCATGGAAGACAATCCTCGACAAGCGCGAGGGGTACCGGCGCGCGTTCGCCGGCTTCGACCCCGCGAAGGTGGCGCGATTCGACGCGGCGAAGATCCAACGTCTGTTGGCGGACCCCGCGATCGTCCGGAACCGCTCGAAGATCGGATCCACCGTCACGAACGCGAAGCTGGTGCTGTCGGTGCAACGTGAGGAGGGATCGCTGGACGCGTACCTGTGGGCGTTCGTGGGCGGCGCTCCGGTCCGGCGGCACCGTCGCGACTCGGAGCCGGCGTCGGAGACCGAGGAGTCCCGCGCCATGTCCCGAACGCTGAAGCGTCGCGGGTTCCGCTTCGTCGGACCGACCATCTGCTACGCCCTCATGCAGGCCACCGGCATGGTGAACGACCACGAGCCCCCCTGCTTCCGCTGGGCGGAACTCCAGGAGTCCTACTGAACGAGTGGTCTGCTCGACCCAGCGGGCCGAGGCGAGACCCCAACGTCGGCGGCATCCTGACCCTCGTCGCAGGCTACGTATCGCTCCTGCCGACGGCGCTTGAAGGACCTCATGCACGTCGCGGGTATGCTCGCGAACGGAGGCGTCAGGGTTCCTGGTGGGCCCCGCGGTCTTCAACACCGTAGTGGGGGC
>JBDUEF010000094.1:0-7240 GCA_040002535.1 Actinomycetota bacterium
GTCGTGTTCATGGGGATGGGGGAGCCCATGGCGAACGAACGGCACGTGTTCGACTCGCTGGACCTGCTCACCGGCCCCGCCGGCATCGGTGCACGCCACGTCACCGTCAGCACGGTGGGGATCGTGCCGGGCATCGAACGCATGGCCGGCCGCGCCCCGCAGGTGGGACTGGCGGTCAGCCTCCACGCGGCCACCGACGAGCTCCGCGACGAGCTGGTGCCGCCCAATACGAGGTACCCCCTCGCACGCCTGGAGGCCGCGATCGCCGGCTGGCGGGACGCGACCCGCCGCCGCCCCTCGATCGAGTGGGCCATGATCGCCGGCACCAACGACACCGACGAGCAGGCCCGGGCGCTGGCGCCGATCGCCCGCAGGCTCGGCGCCCACGTGAACCTGATCCCGCTGAACCCGACGCCGGGCTCACCGGCGCAGCCCAGCTCGCAACGGCGGATCCACGGATTCGTCCGGGTGTTGCGTGCGGCGGGCGTAAACGTGACGGTGCGCGACACACGCGGCCGGCGCATCGACGCCGCGTGTGGTCAGCTCGCGCTCTCGGCGGGAGCCGCTTCGTTGGGCTAGGTGTCGCCGTCTGCCGACGGCTCCTCGCCGACCGCACCGTCGGCATGTTCGCGCAGCAGGTCGATATGGCCGAGGTGCCGCCCGGTCTCCTCGATCATGTGCACCAGGATCCAGCGCAGCGAGTACGTGCCGTCGGCATCCGAGGCCGTGGCGTCGAGGGAGGGAGCGGTGGCGATGACCTCGTCGCACAGGGCTGTCTCCGCCGCATAGGCGGCGAGCAGGTCGGACATCGGGACGCCCTCGGCTCGGAAATCGCCGTCGGGATCCTCGTCGGAGTCGAACGTTAGGCCCGTCTGGCCCGCGAAGAACTCCCGGAACCACCCGCGCTCCACGTTGACCAGGTGCCGCACGATGCCGTGCAGGGTGAGGCCGCTCGGCATACGGACCGATGCGAGCGTGTCATCGGAGGCCTCGCGCATCTTCCACGCGACCAGGTCACGCTGCCGTTGCAGGAAGCCCAGCAGCGTGGTGCGTTCGTCTCCGACGTGAGCCGCTTCGGCCACGCCGCCCCGGACGCCGTTGGACGCCCCGGACCCGTCAACTACCGCAGCCACAGCCACCGCCGCAGCAGCCCCCGCCGGCCGACGCGGCCGGGGCGGCGCCGCCGGTCGCCGCGGAGAACGAGAACCGCCGGCGCACCCTGTCGCTGCCGCACGAAGGACACACCAGCGCCGTGTCGACCGGGCTGCCGGTCATGAGGCGGCGCTCCTCGAACGGGTGCTCGCAGGCGAGGCACAGGTACTCGTAGGTCGTCATGGCCCCTCCACGGTACGGCTTGCGGGCGCCCAGTTTCAACTCGACGTGGGGATCGTCCTTCCAGGGCGGCACGGAGCCGTTGCTTCGCAGACCGAACCGGCGTAGACCATCCCCATGGTCACCCCGTCCATCGAGGAGCTGGCGGCTGCGACGCCGGATACGCGGGACCGGTCCGTGGACTTCCTGCGAGCGGCGGCGATCATCGCCGTCGTGTTCGGCCACTGGTTCATCGGCATCATCCATTGGGACGGCGGCCTCATCGGCACCACCAGTGCCATCGGGGTGACCTCGTACCTGTGGGTGATGACCTGGTTCTTCCAGGTGATGCCGATCTTCTTCTTCGTGGGGGGCTTCTCCAACTACGTGGCGTACAGGGCCTACCGAGTGCGCGGCGGGACCACCGGCGCATTCATCCGCTCGAGGCTCGGGCGGCTGCTGCGGCCCTCGCTGGTATTCCTGGCCATCTGGGCGATCGTGCAGATCGTGCTGCATCTCACCGACACGGGTGCGCCGACCGGGCCTCGGCTGTGGGGGGACACCCTGCTGCTGCGCGGGATGAAGCCGCCGGGCGCCACGGTGCCGTTCGGGCCGCTGTGGTTCCTGGCGGTCTATCTCGTGGTGGTGATCGTGGCGCCGATCACGATCCGCCTGCACGAACGCTTCCGCTGGTGGGTGCCCGCGGTGATGGTGGCCGGCACGGTGGCGGCCGACGTGATCGGGTTCATGGGCGGCCTGCACCTGGCCCGCTGGTGCAACGTGGTGTTCGTGCTGCTGTTCCCGCATCAGCTCGGGCACTTCCTGGGCGACGGCTCGCTCGCCAGGATGCCGCGGCGCGTCTTCTGGGCCATGGCGGCCGTGGGGTTCGGCGGTCTGCTGCTGTTGACGAACCCACCGCTGTGGACGCTGTTCGGTCGGGTTCGCTACGAGTGGTTCCCCGGCATCGGCACGTACCCGAAGAGCCTTCTGGGCACCGACGTGGAGCGTGTCTCCAACGCGTTCCCACCCACCCTGTGCTTCCTGCTGGCGGCCGTGTGGTCCATCGGCGCGGCCATGCTCGTGCGACCGAGGTTGCAGCGGTGGCTGCAGCGCGCTCGTCCGTGGACGCTCACCATCGCCGTGAACGGTGTGATCATGACCCTGTTCCTGTGGCACATGACGGCGTACCTGCTGGCGATCCTGCTCCTGTGGCCGCTCGGCCTTGGGCGCCAGCAGGACTCGACACCGGCGTGGTGGTGGGAGCGGATCGTCTGGATCGCGGTGCCCGGTCTGATCCTGGCCGTCCTCGTGGCGATCTTCGGTCGGTTCGAGCGCCCACGACCGCATGCCCGAACTGTTCCGACCGAGCCACATCTGAAGGGGATGCTACGGTCGGGCGCGTGAGCGCACCCGAGACCCGAACCGTCTCCGCGACCGTCGTTGGGTCCTCGGTCAGCGTCCTCGTCATGGCGCTGTTCGCCTCCGTTCCCGGCTCACCGTTCCTGCCCGAGCTGGCGCCCGGCGTGCGGCCGACCGGGCCCCTCGCGTGGCTGGCCGACATGATCGGGCTGGACTCGTTGCACGGCATCATGCTGGTGATGGCCGCCGTGATCGCGGCCGTCGCCGCAGCCTGCTCGTTCCTCCTGCTGCTCAGGCAGGCCTGGCGGGGACGGCTCACGATGCGCACGGCGGTGGTGCTGGCGGTCGCCGCGCACATCGTCGTGGTCCTCCTGCCGGTGCTGTTCTCCCGCGACGTCTACTCCTATGTCGCGTACGGCCGCATCGTCGGACTGCATCACGCGAACCCCTACGTGCAGACCCCGGTGGACTTCCCCGCCGATCCGATCCTGCCACTGGTGGGGCACAGGTGGGTCGACACGCCGGCCGTGTACGGCCCGCTGTTCACGGGCCTGTCGGCGTTCCTCACCCGGTGGGTGCGGTCGATCCCCGCGCTGGTGTCGACCTTCCGACTGGTGGCGGCGACGGCGAGCCTGGCCACCGTGGCGGTGATCGCGCGGACGACCGGGCGCGAACGACCGGCGCGCGCGGCCTTCGCCGTCGTCGCCTTCGGCCTGAACCCGGTGATCCTGTTCCAGTCGGTCGGGGGCGGCCACAACGATCTCCTGGTGGCGCTTGCCGTCGCCGGCGCGTTCGCGTTGGTGCTGCGCGCCCACACGCTCCCGGCGGTCGGCGTGCTGGCGCTGGCGACCATGGTGAAGGCGAGCGCGGCGCTGCCGTTGCTCCTGCTGATCGTGTGGGTGGTGGCGAGACGTCCGGAGGGTCGTCGGCTGCGGTCGGCGCTCACCCACGGGGGGCTGGCGGCGCTGATCGGCGCGATGGCCGCGGCACCGTTCCTGCAGACGCAGGATCCCTCGCTGGGGATGCTGGAGCTGGCCGACCACGAGGGATGGCTGGCGCCCTCGCGGCTGGTGCGACGCGCCCTGGACTTCGTCTCCGGCGACACCCTCGGCGTGATCGCGCGGATCGGGTTCGCGGCGGCGCTACTGATCTGCGTCGTGGCCCTCGCTCGCAGGCTCGCACGCGTCGACGTCCCCCCCGCCGAGCTCGGCGCCGCCTGGGGCTGGTCGCTGATCCTGCTCATGCTCCTCGGGCCGGTACTCCTGCCCTGGTACGTTGCGTGGTCCCTGCCGCTGGTGTGGCTGCTGCCGCGGGTGCCGCGCACGATCCTGATCGGCACCGGCGTGGGGCTCGCGATCTCACAGTGGGCCACCGAGCCCACGGTGTATCCCGGCGCGTACGACGCGAACGTGCTGGTCGGGCACTACGTGCTCACCCCGGTCGTGCTCGTCTGGGCCGGCTGGCTACTGCTCGATCTCCGGCGGCGGCTCCGCGACGGTCTGCCCCTGGGTCCCGAGACGGAGACGGCAGAAGTACCCGCCGCCGCCGGCCAGCGCTGAGACCAGGGTGGGGCCGACCCACCCGTCCAACGGCAGTCCCGCGCGCTCCGCGACCACCGCCACCAACGTGACCGCCGCCGCGCCGAACGCGGGTGCAAGCGCCACCGCCGCCGTGCGATCGGTCACCGTGCGCGCCCACCCGTAGCCCACGACCCACACCATCGCCAGCACCATCGCCGACGCACCCACGATCCCCCACGGCGAGGACGGCTCCAGGGGATCGATCGGTTCGGGCGCCGGTTGCGCCTCGAACCCCTGCACGTCGATCCGCACGCCGGGCGCAACCGCGAGCCCGTCGGCGCTCGGGGGCCCCTTGATGAGGTCGAACGGGAAGAACACGTCCAGACGCGCGAACAGCACCCGGCCGTTCGCATCCGCGATCGCCTGACGGGCCTCGCGCGCGGTGACCTCCGACAGCAGCCTCCGTTCCTCGTCGGGGAGCCCCGAGGTCTGATCGGTGGCCACCTCGACATGCACGTCGGCGATCCGATCGGGTGGCACGCTCGCGCGGATCAGGTTCGCGGCCTGCGTGGCCGCGAAGGTGGCGGTCTCGTCGCCCGAGTCCACGCGCACGACGATCGTCGCGTCCGCCGGTGTCCCGGCCACGTACCTGTTCAGCACCTGCAGCTGCGTGACCTGCGCCCCCGTGACGAACGGCGCCTGCCGGTTCCAGGCGATCAGCGATCCCGCCGACATCGTCGCCACCAGCCCCGCGCAGGCGGCGGCGGCCAGGCGCGGACCCGCGCGTGTGGACCCCAGCCTCCGATACAGCCACACCGTTCCGAAGCCGGCGAGGATCGGCACGGCGTAGCCGAACGTGATGAGACGGTCGGCGGGGAACAGGCCGGTCAGCAGGCCCACCGGGATGCCGGCCACGATGACCACCAACCATGCGCGGAGGATCCGGCGGCCGGTCCCGCCGACGCGGAGGGAGCCCGCGGCAGCCAGGGGCAACGACAGCCACTGCACGTAGCGCGTCCATCGATGCACGAACCGGTCCGCGTACGCGGCCCGCACCAGATCGCGGAGCCCGGCACGCCGCATGAACCCGTCGCGCGAGGTGTCCACCGGCAGGACGGCCGGCCCCAGCACCATCGACGCCAGTGCCAGCACCACCAGGCAGGCGCCGCACCCCACCGCCCATGCGATCCGTGCGAACTCGCTCTCGTCCGAGCGGATCAGGAGCGCCCATCCGGCGACAAGGAGCAGGATCGCTGCACCCGGCACGAAGAACTGTGGGTGCGCGAGCCCGCCCGCCCCCAGGAGGACCGCCGCCGCCAGCGTGCCCCGCCGGCGCTCGTCGCACAGGGCCGCGCACGCCCCCAGGAACGCCACCGCGAACAGCAGGTTCGACAGATAGCCGGCCACCAGATGCACGGCGAACGTACCCGCCAGCACGCCGCCAAGCACCCACGCCGCTCGCGAGACGCCCTCGCACGCCCGCGCGAAGGCGCAGGATGCCAATCCCACCGCGACACCAGCGGCGACCTCGATCCCCGCGGTGGCGGAGACGGGCGACAGGTGCAACGCGCCTGCCACCGCCAGCATGAACGCGGGCGTGCCCGGCCGCTGGCCGACCACAGAGAGCCCGCTGTGACCGGCGGCTCGCATCCACCACAGGTAGACGGGCGCGTCGGGTCCCACCGGGAATCGCAGGTCGTGCGCGACGAACAGCCAGAGGAACCAGACCATCAGCAGCGCGGCGATGCCCGCGAGCCACTCGAGGTCGGAGCGCGCCGCCCGGCCCGTGGCGCCTACCCCGACGCCGAGAAGGTGCCGGTCGCGTTCACCGACAGCGCGACGCCCGCCGCCGTGGCGCCGCTCAGCCCGCGGCAGGTGAAGCTGCCCGCGAATGACCCCACGATCGCGGTGTCCATGTTGATCGAGCACTCGCCGGCGGTGGATTCCAGCGCCACCACCTCGGCCCCATCCCGCACCTGGAGGCTGAGCGACAGTGTCGCCGACGTGTCGAGTGGTCCCACGAACGAGTCGCCGGCGATGCCCAGCGTCTGGAGCCCGTCGGTCCACACCACGGCGGTGGCCCCCGGTGGCGGTGAGTACACAACCGGCGTTGCGAGCAGCAGCAGGGAGATGTCGCCCGCCAGGCCGCCCTCAAGCCGGATCGATGCGATACCGACGCGCACCGTGCCCGACGCGGCACCCGGGGAGGAGGTCGGCAGCGTTCCGGGTGCCAGCGACTGCAGGCTCGCCGCGGCGCTCGTCGGCGGCGTCGAGACGGCTGCCGTCGGCGTGGGTTCGGGGTCGTTCCCGCACGCGGCGCTCAGCAATCCAAGGGTCAGAGCCGCTGCGATCGGTGTCTTCATCCGTCGGATCTGGAACGCTCCCTCGTCGGGTCGGCTGACTGTAGCGCACGGTTGCACCTCCGCGACGAGCGCGCCCTCCGATCATCGAGGAGGCCACTGGTAGCCTTCCCCGATGCTCGACCGGGAGCTCGTCGAAGAGGTGCTGGTGGCGGCGCGCCGCCGAGGAGGATCGTTCGCGGAGCTCTTCGTGGAGGAGCGCTCCACCACCTCGGTGCGGCTGGACGACGGCAAGGTGGAAGAGCTCACGACCGGCCTGGACCGTGGCGCGGGCGTCCGGGTCGCCCAGGGCACGAACTACGGGTACGCCTTCTCCAACCGCCTGGACCGCGCGGCGCTGTTGCAGGCCGCCGAGGCCGCCTCGGCGGCGCTGACCGACGGGGACGCGGGCGGGATCGTGGATCTCCGAGCGTCCGAGCCCGCCGGGGTGAACCGCGCGGAGCGTCCGGCATCCGATGTGCCGTCGGCCCAGAAGGTCGCCTGGTTGGAGGAGATGAACGACGCCGCCCGCAGTTTCGATCCGCAGGTCGTGCAGGTCGTTGGGGTCTACGGCGATTCGCTGCAGCGCAGGCTCATCGCCACGTCGGACGGACGCTGGGTTCGGGAGGATCGGCCCCGCATCCGGTTGGTCGCCCAGGTGATCGCCTCGCGCGGCTCGGACAACATCCAGACGGGCTTCGAGGGGCCTGC
>JBDUEF010000095.1:0-7212 GCA_040002535.1 Actinomycetota bacterium
CGCCCGAGGTCCATCAGCGCCTGGTTCCACTCGCCGGGCGAGGCCGGGTCGACCATCGCGTCGGCATCGACCTGGAGCCGGGCGTGCGGGATCTCATCCGCCTCTGCACCGTGCACCACCCTCGCCGTGATGCGGCGCACGTTCGTGTCCACCGCCGCCACCGGGACGCCGAACGCGATCGAGGCCACCGCGGCCGCCGTGTACGGCCCCACACCGGGGAGGGCGCGGAGCGCGTCAAGCTCGCGTGGGACCTCGGCGCCGTGCTCGCGGACGATCGTCCGCGCCGCGTCCCGCAGGGCCAGCGCGCGCCGGTGGTAGCCCAGTCCGGCCCAGGCGCGCAGGACCTCGGCGCGCGCGGCAGATGACAGTGCCCGTACGTCGGGGAACCGGACCAGGAACGACTCGAAGATCGGCGCGACCCGGGGCGCCTGCGTCTGCTGCAGCATCACCTCCGACACCAGGACCGCATAGGGATCCGGCGCCGGGGTGCGCCACGGATACTCCTGGACACGTGACCGGTACCACGCGAGGAGGGCTTCCCGCGGGATCGAGCCCGGTCTAGGCTTCGGGCGAGTCATGCCGACCATCCGAGACGTGATGAGCATCGAGCTGGTCACCGTGTTCCCGCGCGCCAGCGTGGCGGAGGCCGCCGCCATCATGAGCGCGCGGCATGTCGGCTCCGCGATCGTGCTCGACGACGAGGAAGGTGTGCTGGTCGGTATCTTCACCGAGCGCGACATCCTCCGCGCGCTGGGGTCGGACTTCGACGCCGCCGCTCATACCGTCGCCGAGTGGATGACCAAGGACCCGGCCACGATCGAGGCGGACGCCACGGTGGCCGAGGCGCTCAACCGCATGTTGGAGGAGGGCTTCCGCCACCTGCCGGTACTGGAGACCGGAGATCTCGTGGGCATCGTCTCCCTCCGCGACCTCAGCCGGGGCAGCAGCGGCTAGCCCTGGGCGGCGAACCCCGTGGTGCCGATCCTGTCGGGCATCTCGGCGGAGGCCTCCCGCAGCGCCCGATGGATCTCGCGGAAGACCTCGCCCACGTAGGACGCCGGCTGGCTCCCCGCGGCGCCCATCGTGCCGCGTACCGCGGACGCGGTGACCTCGATCGCCTTCTCGAACACGATCCACTCGGTCTCGCGCGACATGTGTCCTCCTGCTCCTGGTGGTTGGGTTCGTGCCGGTGGTTCCGGGCCGGTCCAAGGCTACTCGAAGGCACGCAGACCGGTGAGCGCGTGACCCACGATCAGCGTGTGGATCTCCTGGGTGCCTTCATAGGTGAGGACCGACTCCAGGTTGTTCATGTGGCGCATGACGGGGTACTCGAGGGTGATCCCGCTGGCGCCCAGGATCGAGCGACAGCTCCGGGCGATGTCCAGCGCCGCGCGCACGTTGTTGAGCTTGCCCACGCTCACCTGCTCCGGCCGCAGTCGTCCCTCGTCCTTCATCCGGCCGAGGTGGTGCGCCAACAGCAGACCCTCCTGCAGCTGCACGGCCATGTCGGCCAGCTTCGCCTGCGTGAGCTGGAAGCCGGCGATCGGCCGTCCCCACTGCACGCGGGTGGTGGCATACTCGAGCGCGGAGGCCAGGCACGCGCGGGCGGCGCCCATGGCGCCCCACACGATGCCGTAGCGAGCCTCCGACAGGCACGACAGCGGACCCTTCATGCCGGTGACGCCCGGCAGCACGGCGCCGGCCGGCAGGCGCACATCCTCCATCACCAGCTCGCTCGTCACGCTCGCGCGCAGCGACAGCTTGCGGTGCACGTCGTTCGTGGAGAAGCCCGGCGTGGCGGTGGGGATCACGAAGCCGCGCACGCCCTCGTCGGTCCGCGCCCACACGATCGCCACGTCGGCGATGCCCCCGTTGGTGATCCACATCTTCGTGCCGTTGACGATCCAGTCGCTGCCGTCGCGACGTGCGTTCGTTCGCATCCGCGCCGGGTCGGAGCCGCTGTCGGGCTCGGTGAGGCCGAAGCAGCCGATCGCCTGGCCGGTCGCCATCCGGGGCAGCCACTCGTCCTTCTGCTCGTCGGAGCCGTACCGGTGGATCGGGAACATGCTGAGCGAGCCCTGCACGCTGACGAAGCTCCGCAGGCCGCTGTCGCCTGCCTCCAGTTCGAGGCACGCGAGCCCGTACGACACGGCGTTCGCGCCCAGGCAGCCGTACCCGTCGAGGTGCATGCCCAGCAGGCCGAGACCCGCCACGCCGCTCCGGACCTGCTCGGGGAACTCGCCCCGTTCGAACCAGCCGCCGACGCCGGGCAGCACCTGCTCATGCACGAACCGGCGGACGGTGTCGCGGATCGCCAGCTCTTCCTCGGAGAGCAGGGCGTCGAGCTGCAACGGATCCAGCGTGTCGGAGAAGCTCACGTGAACGCCCGCAGGCCGGTGAGCGCCTCGCCCACGATCAACGCGTGGATCTCCTGCGTGCCCTCGTAGGTGAGCACCGACTCCAGGTTCAGCATGTGGCGGATCACCGGGAAGGCGGAGGTGATGCCGTCGCCCCCCAATATCGAACGGGCCTCCCGCGCGATCTCCAGCGCAGCGCGCGCGTTGGCGAGCTTGCCCAGCGACACGTGCTCGGCCCCGGCGGTGCCCGCGTCCCGCATCCTGCCCAGACGCAGCGCCAGCAGCGTTCCCTTCCCGAGCTCCACGGCCATCGAGGCCAGCTTCGCCTGGATCAGCTGGAAGGAGCCGATCGGCCTGCCGAACTGCTCGCGCGTGACGGCGTGACGGAGCGCCGTGGCGAAGCAGTCGCGCGCCGCCCCCATCGCGCCGAAGGCGATCCCGAACCGCGCCTCGGTCAGACACGACAGCGGCCCTTTGAGCCCGGTCACGCCCGGCAGCACCGCGGTCGCCGGCAGGCGGACGCCCTCCAGGAACAGCTCGCTGCGCGCCGCCGCCCGCAGCGACCAGGCGTCGTCGATCGAGCGGAACCGCACGCCGGGGGCGTCGCTCGGCACCACGAAGCCGCGGATCCCCTCCGAGGTCTGCGCCCACACGATCCCCACGTCGGAGACCGTGCCGTTGGTGCTCCATCGCTTGTGGCCGTCCAGGATCCAATCCTCACCGTCGCGGCGCGCCGCCGTGGTCATGGCGCCCGGATCGCTGCCGGCGCCGGGCTCGGTGAGGGCGAAGCACCCGATCGCATCGCCGGCAGCCAGGCGAGGCAGCCACTCCTGCTTCTGCTCCTGCGACCCGTACGCGTGGAGCGGGAACATCACCAGGGACCCCTGCACGCTCATGAACGAGCGCAACCCGCTGTCGCCGGCCTCGATCTCCATGCACGCGAGGCCGTAGTCGACGGTGGAGCCCCCGGGGCAGCCGTAGCCCTCCAGGTGCATCCCGAGTGTGCCCATCGCGCCGAACGCCGGCGCAAGCTCCGCCGGGAAGCGGCCGGCGGCGAACCACTCCTCGATGCCCGGGCGGATCCGGTCGTCCACGAACGCGCGCAGGCGCGCCCGCAACGCCAGTTCCTTCGGGGTGAGGAGCCGGTCGATCTCGAGCAGGTCCATCGGATCGAGCGGCTCGGCCATGGCCACAGAGTAGCGGGAGCGTTCCGCGTCCAGATGTCGATATCTCGGCTCCTCGAACGTCGCTAGGGTGTCGGAGGTCACCCGGACCCCGCGAGGAGGGGATGGACATGCGGTACATGCTGTTGATCTACGGCGACGAGAAGGCCTGGGCCGCCCTCCCACCGGAGCAGCAGGAGCAGCTCGGGTCGGAACAGTTCAAGCGGTACGACGAGTACTCCCAGTGGCTGCGGGACAAGGGCCTCTACCTGGCCGGCGACCCGCTGCACGGCACCCCGCAGGCAACGACCGTGCGGGTTCGGGAGGGCGCGACCGCCACGACCGACGGTCCGTTCGCCGAGACGAAGGAGCAGCTCGGTGGGTACTACCTGATCGAGGCGGAGAACCTCGACCAGGCGATCGAGGCCGCGGCGCGGTGCCCGGGAGCCGAGAACGGCTCCATGGAGGTCCGCCCGGTCATGGGCATGTAGGGACGCTGATCGATCGCACCACCGCGAGCCGTGAGGTCGTCGACCGCCTGTTCCGGCGCGAGTCGGGGCGGGCGGTCGCGACGCTCATCCGCGTGCTCGGTGACTTCGACCTGGCCGAGGAGGCGGTGCAGGACGCCTTCGCGGTGGCGCTGCAGCGCTGGCCGGCCGAGGGCCTGCCGGACAACCCGGGGGCGTGGATCACCACGACCGCCCGGAACCGCGCGATCGACCGCCTGCGGCGTGAACGGCGGCTGCGGGAACGCTCCGACACCCTTCGCCAGCTCGCCCATCTGGAGGCTCTGGGCGACGAGATGAGCGATATCCCCGACGAGCGCCTGCGACTGATCTTCACCTGCTGTCACCCGGCGCTCGCGCCCGACGCGCGCGTGGCGCTCACGCTTCGGACCGTGGGTGGTCTCTCCAGCCGCGAGATCGCGCGGGCCTTCATGGTGAGCGAGCCGACGATCCAGCAGCGGCTCGTACGGGCCAAGCGCAAGATCCGCGGGGCCGCCATCCCCTACCGCGTCCCGCCGGCGGAGCTGCTGCCCGAGCGCGTGGATGGGGTGCTGGCCGTCCTGTACCTGATCTTCAACGAGGGCTACGCCGCCACCGAGGGCCCGCTGGTCCGTACGGAACTGTGCGACGAGGCCGTCTGGCTCGCCCGCGTGCTGGCGACGCTGATGCCCGGCCAGGCCGAGGCGCTCGGCCTGCTGGCGCTCATGCTGTTGCAGCACTCCCGGCACGCCGCGCGGACGACCGACGGCGGCGAACTGGTGCTGCTGGATGACCAGGATCGTTCGAGGTGGGACCGGGACATGATCGCCGAGGGCGTTCGCGCTCTGGATCTCGCCCTCGCCATGGACGCGCCCGGTCCGTACCAGCTGCAGGCTGCGATCGCGTCGCTGCACGCGCGCTCCCCCGCGCCGGATGCGACGGACTGGCCCCAGATCGCCGCGCTGTACGCCGCGCTGCTGCGCCTGCAGCCGAGCCCGGTCGTGGAGCTGAACCGCGCGGTGGCGATCGCGATGGCCGACGGCCCCGCGGCGGGGCTCCCCTTGCTCGACGCGCTCGCCGGCGAGCTGGACGGCTACCACCTGTTCCACTCGGCCCGGGCCGACCTGCTGCGGCGGCTCGGCCGGGGCGACGAGGCCGCGGATGCCTACCGACGGGCGCTGGCCCACGTCACGAACCCGCAGGAGCGCGCATACCTCCAGCGCCGGCTGGCCGAGACAGCCGATCACGACCCATCGGGCCCTGAACGCGAGCCGTAGAGTCCGTCAGCCGGTGGAGACGACGGGAGGATCCTGCCCGTGCGACTCCTGCGGGCTCTCGTCGCGGATCGAACGGCCGCTGCGAACGATCGTGCCCAGCCATGAGCCGGCGATCAGCGAGGTGACCACCGCCAGCATGACGAGCGAGGCGTAGAAGGACGGGCTGATGATCTGGGCGTCCAGGGCGACGGAGGCCAGCACGATGCCCGGCCCACCTCGCGCGTTCAGCGCCACCGCGAGGTTGCGTGCGGTGGCGGGCTCCTCGCCGCCGAGCCGAGCGCCCGCATACACCGAGAGCGACTTGACCACGCAGGCGAACAGGAAGAACGGCACGAAGAAGAGCGGGCTGAACTCCCGGAGCAGATCGAGCCGCAGACCCACGGTGGCGAAGTACACCGGGATGAAGAAGGCGAAGGAGAACGACTTGATGCTCTCGCGCGCCCGGGCGGCACCGATCCCGTCGGAGGTCGACACCACCAGGCCGGCCACGAAGGCGCCCAGGAGCGGGACGACACCGAGCCACATCGCCAGCATGGACACCGCGAACACGAAGACGAGCTGAAACCCGATGTCGTTGCCCCGCCGGACGGGGTTGTACCGATGCAGGAGGTGTTGATACAGCCACGGGCCCACCGCACGCATACCGCCCAGGAACACCAGCTCGGCGGCGACGTGATAGATGACGTTCTCCGCGCTTCCCGGTGCGATGCCCAGCACAGCAGGAAGTCCCCACGGGTCGCCGGCGCCCTGTGCCACAAGTCCGAGTGCGATGGCGAACAGGACGTACAGCACGACGTCCTCCACCACGGCGACGCCCAGGACGATGCGGGCGAACGACGTATCGAGGATGCCCAGGTCCGCCATGATCCTGGAGATCACCGGGATGCTGGTGATGGCGACCGCGATCCCGAACACGAGGATGAAGGCCGGGTCGGTGGCGGCCTCGCCGTGGAGGCCTGGAAGCGGGATGGCCAAGACGACGGCGAGCCCCGCCGCGAACGGGACGATCATCCCGACCACGCTGATCGAGATCAACGCCCTTCGTTCCCGACGGTGAAAGAAGCTCCGCATCTCCGCTCCCGCGGTGAACATCAGGAGCAGCAGGCCGAGCTGATAGATCGCATCCAGGACCAGCGGCACCGCCCCGCTCGAGGGGAACAGGGCCGATCCCGCTCCGGGTGCGAGGGCACCCAGCACGGTGGGACCCAGCAGCAGCCCGCCGATGATCTCCCCGATCACCCGCGGTTGGCGCAGCCGCGTCATGACGTAGCCGCACCCGTGTGCGGCCGCCAGGAGGAGGCCGAGCGCCAGCAGCACGTGCGCGAGCTGCGGGGTGTCGAGGGTCATGGCGAACCAGGCTATCGGCGTCGAGGTCGCCTGGCACCCGCCGGGAGGCTCTCAGCTCCCTGCGAACGGACTAGGAGCGGCCGGCGCGGAGGCTATCCCCCGCCTGCGGGCCTGACCACCGGGCTCGGCGTCGGCGGCGAGGACTCCGGCACGTTATCCCGACGGCTCACGTGCCACTTGCGAGGTGCGATGAGCAGGTCGGCCTCCGCCGGCCCCCAGGAGCCCCGCTCGTAGGCGACCACCGAGGGAGGCTGAGCCAGCACGGGGCCCAGCAGCTCCCACGCCCGCTCGACACCGTCCTGCCGCAGGAAGAGGGTGTGATCGCCCTCCATCGCCTCCAGCAGCAGCAGCTCGTAGGAGTCGGCGATCTCCGTGGTGAACTCCTGGGCGTAGTCGAACTCCATCTCCACGCGGCCGAGCTCCAGCCCCGGACCGGGCGTCTTGGCGTTCAGGGCCAGCGTGATGCCCTCGTCGGGCTGCACGCGGAACGTGAGGTGGTCGCGCTTGGGCAGGTCCACGTCGGTGCCCCGGAACACGTTGAACGGCACCTTGCGGAACTTCAGCGTGATCTCCGTCACCTTGT
>JBDUEF010000096.1:0-7120 GCA_040002535.1 Actinomycetota bacterium
CCTTCTCGGCCACCATCATCACCGGGGCGTAGATGTTGCCGTTGGTGACGTAGGGCATCACCGAGGCGTCCACCACGCGCAGGCCCTCCGTCCCGTGCACCTTCATCGTGAGCGGGTCGACGACGCTCATGTCGTCGACTCCCATGCGGGCGGTGCACGAGGGGTGCAACGCCGTCTCGCCGTCCTTCGCGACCCACTGCAGGATCTGGTCGTCGGTGGTCACGGACGGGCCCGGGGAGACCTCGCCGGCGTTGAAGGGGTCCATGGCGGGCTGGTTGAGGATGCCGCGCGCCACGTGGATCGCCTCGACCCACTCGCGCCGGTCCTGCTCGGTCGAGAGATAGTTGAAGCGGAGCGCCGGATGCACCCGGGGATCGGCGCTCTTGAGCTTCACGCTGCCGCGCGCGTCGGAGTACATGGGGCCGATGTGCACCTGGTAGCCGTGGCCGCCGGCCGGCGACGTGCCGTCGTAGCGCACGGCGATCGGCAGGAAGTGGAACATCAGGTTCGGATAGACCTGGTCGTCGTTGCTGCGCGCGAAGCCACCGCCCTCGAAGTGGTTCGTGGCGCCCGGGCCGCGCCGCAGGAACAGCCACTGGAACCCGATCCACGGCGCATAGCGCCGCTTCAGGTACGGCTGCAACGACACCGGCTGTGTGCACGCGTACTGGATGTACACCTCCAGGTGGTCCTGCATGTGCTCGCCGACGCCGGGCAGGTCGTGCACGACCGGGATGTCCAGAGCCTCCAGCTCCGACGCGTTGCCGACGCCGGAGAGCTGCAGCGTCTGCGGCGAGTTGATGGCGCCGCCGCACAGCACGACCTCCTCGGCGTACACCCGCTGTGGCGCGCCGCGTCCCTTCGTGTACTCCACGCCGACGGCGCGGTTCCCCTCGAACAGGATCCGGGTGACGAACGCGCGCGTGGTGACCTCGAGGTTGGACCGGCTCATCACCGGGTGCAGGTACGCGCGCGCCGCCGACAGGCGCCGCCCGCGGTGGATGTTGCGGTCGAAGGGCGCGAACCCCTCCTGGCGCTCGCCGTTCACGTCGGAGGTCAGGGGGTAGCCGGCCTGCTGCACGGCCTCGAAGAAGGCGCCGAACAGCGGGTTGGTGGCCGGGCCCCGCTCCAGGATCAGCGGCCCGCTGTGCCCCCGGTACTCGTCGCCGGGCGGTGAGGCCAGTGTCGTCTCCATGCGCTTGAAGTACGGGAGGCAGTGCGCGTAATCCCACGTCTCCATGCCGGGGTCGGCGGCCCAGCGCTCGTAGTCCAGCGGGTTGCCGCGCTGGAAGATCATGCCGTTGATGCTGCTGGAGCCGCCCAGGACCTTGCCGCGCGCGTGGTAGATCCGCCGGTCGTTCATGAACGGTTCGGGCTCGGACTCGTACTTCCAGTCGTAGAACCTCGACCCGATCGGGAAGGTGAGCGCGGCCGGCATGTGGATGAAGACGTCCCAGATGTAGTCCGGGCGCCCGGCCTCCAGCACCAGGACCCGGTTCGAGGGGTCCGAGCTCAGGCGGTTGGCGAGGGCGCTCCCCGCCGAGCCGCCGCCGATGATGACGAAGTCGTAGCTCGCGGCCCCCATGGTTGCGGAGCATGCCCGAACTTCCCGGCGATCGCATCTGTTGCGTTGCCCATACCGCAACCCCTGCCTTGCGTGCGCGACCGGCGGGGCCCACTATCCACCGGTCGGGGTCCGCCCGAGGGAGCGAGGGGTGCCGGTGGACGGATCGCAGGTCACGGTCTCCTGCCGCAACGTCTGGAAGGTCTACGGACCGAAGGCCGACCGCATCGTGGGCTCGCCCGATGCCGAGCTGTCCCGGCAGGAGCTCCTGGAGAAGACCGGGTGCGTGGCCGCCGTCCGCGATGTGAGCTTCGACGTCGCCCCCGGCGAGGTCTTCGTGGTGATGGGCCTGTCGGGCTCGGGCAAGTCCACCCTGGTGCGGATGCTGAACCGGCTGCACGACCCCACGTCGGGCCAGATCCTCGTCGACGGCGACGACATCCTGCAGCTCGACGACGAACGGCTCCGCGCGCTGCGCAGGAACAAGATCAGCATGGTCTTCCAGCATTTCGGCCTGTTGCCGCACCGCCTCATCAACGACAACGTCGGGTTCGGCCTGGAGATCCGCGGCATGGAGAAGGAGGCGCGGGCGGCCAGGGCGAACGAGGTGCTCGACGTCGTGGGCCTCGCCGGCTGGGGGAACTCCTATCCCGACGAGCTGTCCGGCGGGATGCAGCAGCGCGTCGGTCTCGCCCGGGCGCTGGCCACCGACCCGGAGATCATGCTGTTCGACGAGCCCTTCAGCGCCCTGGACCCGCTGATCCGCCGCGACATGCAGGACGAGGTGCTGCGCCTGCAGCGCGAGGTGAAGAAGACCATGATCTTCATCACGCACGACCTGATGGAGGCGCTGAAGCTCGGCGACCGCATCGCGATCATGAAGGACGGGCACTTCGTCCAGATCGGGACGCCGGAGGAGGTCGTCGCTCACCCCGCCGACGACTACGTGGCGGACTTCACCCGCGACGTGCCGCGCACCCACGTGCTGACGGCGCGCACGATCATGCGCACGGGCGACGGCGAGGTCGACTACGCCGGGGACGTCCCCGCGACGACGATCGTGCAGGACATCCTGCCGATGGTCGTGGGCAGCGAACGGCCCTTCCGGGTGATCGACGGGGGCGCGCAGGTCGGCGTCGTCGATCGCCGGGCGGTGCTGGCGGCCATGGTGGAGGACGCCGGCTGATGGCGGTGGGGGTCCGGGCGCGCGAGCTCGACCCCGGCGTCGTCGCACCGGCGGCGCCGGCTCCCGTCCCGGGCGCGAACTGGCGCCGTCGCCTGATCTGGGCGGCGGCGGTCGTCGCCGCCATCCTGATCGGCTTCCAGCTCACGGCCGGGTTCCCCGACGGCCTCGTGGTGGACTCCGCGAAGCCGTTCAACGCCTTCGGCGACTGGGTGATCGAGCATCAGCGGACGAACCCGCTGTTCGTGAACGTCCTGGTGCCGCTGAAGAACGGGATCAACAATCTCTTCACGCAGCTCGTGACCATCATGGACCGGCTCACCTGGCTCGGCGTCACCACGCTGGCCGCCTCGATCGCCGGCCTGCTGGCGGGCTGGCGCCGGGCGGTGCTGGCCGCCGCTGGGTTCCTGCTGATGGGGGTGCTGGGCCTGTGGGCGGAGAGCCTGGAGACGCTGGCGCTCATCATCTTCGCCGTCACGGTGGCGCTCGCGATCGGGATCCCCCTGGGGATCCTCGCGGGGCGGCATCCCGCGCTGGAGCGGGCGCTGCGGCCGGTGCTGGACGCGATGCAGACGGTCCCGGCCTTCTCCTACCTCGTGCCGCTGGTGCTGCTGTTCAGCATCGGGACGACCACCGCGCTGATCGCGACCGTGATCTTCGCGCTGCCGCCGGCGATCCGGCTGACGAGCCTGGGCATCCAGATGGTGCCGGCGTCCTCGTTGGAGGTCGGCCACGCCTTCGGCGCCGACTCGCGCCAGGTGCTGCGCAAGATCCAGCTCCCCATGGCCAAGCCCTCGATCATGCTCGGGGTGAACCAGACGATCATGATGGCGCTCGGCATGGTGGTGATCGCGGCGTCGGTCGGGTTCAAGGGTCTGGGTCGCGAGGTGTACAACGCGCTGCAGACGCGCAACAACGGCCAGGCGCTGGCGGCGGGGATCGCGATCGTCGCCCTCGCGATCGTGCTCGACCGCGTCACGCACACGTGGAGCATCCGCGACCGCCTACGTCGCGGCGACGCCGGCGTGTCGGTGTTCGGCCGGCACATGGCCCGGCGCACGGCGGCGCTGATCTGTCTGGGCCTCGTCGTCATCGCGGTGGTCCTCACGCGGCAGGTGCTGCTGCAGCAGGACTTCCCTCAGGGGTTGACGCTCTCGATCGCGGGGCCGGTGAACGACGGGGTGTCCTGGCTCACGCGCACGATCGGGGGCGCCACGGGCACGCTCAGCGACTGGATGGTGATCTACGCCCTCGAACCGCTCCGGAAGCTGTTGACGGGGATCCCGTGGTGGATGGTGTGCGCCGGTGCCGCCCTGATCGCATGGCAGGTGTCGAAGCGCATCGGGCTGGCCGTGGTCGCGTTCGTCTGCCTGATGGCGATCGGTGTGTTGGGGATGTGGGACATCGCGATGGACACCCTCAGTCAGGTCGTCGTCGGCGTCATCAGCTCGGTCGTGATCGCCATCCCGATCGGCGTGTGGTCGGCGCGCAGCGATCGCGTGCAACGGATGCTGCGGCCGATCCTGGACACCATGCAGACGATGCCGCAGTTCGTGTACCTGGTGCCGGTGGTCGCGCTCTTCCACGTCGGACGCGTGCCGGGGGTGATCGCCGCCCTCGTCTACGCACTCCCGCCGGGGATCCGGCTGACCGATTCCGGGATCCGCCAGGTGCCGAAGGAGACGGTGGAGGCGGCGCAGGCCTTCGGCGCCACGCCGCGACAGCTCCTGTGGAAGGTGCAGTTGCCGCTCGCGCGCAGATCCATCCTGCTGGGGGTCAACCAGACCGTGATCATGGTGCTGTCGGTCGTGATCATCGCCGGCCTCGTGGGCGGCGGCGGGCTCGGATACGAGGTCATCAAGGGCCTCTCCCACGACCCGGGTCGCGGCATGGTGGCCGGCCTCTGCATCCTGTTGCTGGCCATCGTGATCGACCGCATCACCCAAGCGATGGGCCAGGGCACGGGCGGCCGCGCCTCGCCGGCAGGTCGCAGCCGGTTCGGCCTGATGTCGCCCCGCAGGCGTGCCACCCTCGTATCACCAGACATGTCGGTCGTGACGACCGGCACGACCCAGACCGAACGGAAGGGGGAAGGATGAAGCAATCTCGCAGGTGGGCGTTCGTCGCGCTCGCGGCGGCGTTCACCCTGTTCGCCGCGGCGTGCAGCGACGTCAACAGCAACACCGACACCGGGGACAGCTCGAACTCGGACGCAGCGGTGCCGGACAACAGCGGCACCACCGTCAACATCGCGGTGAACGCGTGGGTGGGGTCGGCGGCGAACGCCAACGTCGCCAAGGCATTGCTCGAGGACAAGCTCGGCTACACGGTGGAGCTGACCGAGATCGACGAGTACGCGCAGTTCCCGGCGCTGTCGACCGGCGACCTGGACGCGACGCTCGAGGTCTGGCCCTCGGGGCACGCCAAGGACGTCAAGAAGTACATCGACGGGCAGAACGGCGTCGTGGACGGCGGGCTGATCGGCGTGAACGGACAGATCGGCTGGTGGATCCCCACCTACATGCTCGACGCCAACCCGGAGCTCGAGACATGGGAGGGCATCAAGGGCAACGAGGACATGTTCAAGACGGCCGAGTCCGGCTCGGCCGGTCAGCTCCTGGACGGCGATCCCAGCTACGTGACCTTCGACCAGTCGATCGCCGACAACCTGGGTGTCAACCTGAAGGTCGTGTACGCCGGGTCCGAGGCGGCCGAGCTGTCGGCCCTCGACGCGGCGTACCAGAAGCAGGACCCGATCTTGATGTACTTCTGGACCCCGCACTGGGCGCAGTCGAAGTACGACCTCACGAACATCGAGCTCCCCGAGGTGAGCCCGGCGTGCGAGGCGGCCGCGGCTGACAACGTCGACGCGTACGCGTGCGCGTACCCGCCCGACCCGCTGTTCAAGGCGTTCAGCGACGGGCTGGAGGCGAAGGCGCCGGCCGCGTTCGCGCTCCTGGGCGCGATGTCGTACACGAACGACGACCAGAACGGCATCGGCCTGGACATCTCCGATGGGATGGACCCGCAGGAGGCGGCGCAGAAGTGGATCGACGCCAACCCTGACGTGTGGCAGCCGTGGGTGGACGCCGGTCTCGGGGCGCAGGGCTAGGCGCTTCGAACCGAAACGGTAGCGACGGGAGGCGGCCCGACCGGGTCGCCTCCCAGCGTTCCGGTCGGGAGGACGGATGAGCGAGCGCGTGCGGCTCTGGATCGACGGGCGGTGGACCGACGCCGATGGCGGCGCCACGTTCGAGGCCACCTCGCCGTCGACCGGGGCGGTGATCGGCACGGTGGCGGAGGGCACGCGCGCCGACGCCGGCGCCGCCATCGACGCCGCCCGCACCGCCTGGCCGTCGTGGGCGGCCCTGTCGCCCTTCGACCGCGCGGCCGCGATGGAGCGCGTCGCAGTCGTGATCGACGATCGACGCGAGGACCTTGCCCACACGCTCACGCTCGACCAGGGCAAGCCGCTGAAGGCCGAGGCGTACGACGAGGTCCAGGAGCTGATCGCGTACTTCACCATGGCGGCCGCCGACGCTCGCCGCATGGAGGGCCTGCTGCCGGCCAGCGTAGACGCGAACAAGCGGGTGCTGCTGTACCGGGTGCCGCGCGGCGTGGTCTCGATCATCAGCCCGTGGAACTGGCCGTACACGATGCCCGGGGAGATCCTGGCGCCGGCCATCGCGTACGGCAACACGGTGGTGTGGGCGCCGGCGCCGTCGACGTCGGTGTGCGCGGCCGTGTTCGCCTCGTGCCTGGAGGCCGCCGAGCTCCCGCCCGGCGTGGTGAACATGGTGACGGGCCCGGGCGCGGTGGTGGGCGACGAGATCGCCGCCAATCCCGGCACGCAGACCGTGGGGTTCATCGGCTCGATCGCCACCGGACTCAGCGTCGCCCAGCGCGGCGCCGGCAAGGAGCTGCTGCTGGAGATGGGCGGCAACGGCCCGCTGGTGGTGATGGACGACGCCGACCTGGACGCCGCCGTGACGGCGACGCTGACGGCCTGCTTCCTGAACGCGGGCCAGAGCTGCACCGCCGGCGAGCGGATCCTGGTGCACCAGGACGTGAAGGACGACTACGTGGCGCGGCTGTCGAAGGCGATCGACCAGGGCGTGCGGCTGGGCGACCCGTTCGACGACGCCACGACGCTGGGGCCGGTGAACAACGCGGCGACCGCCGACAAGACCGAGCGGCACGTGGCCGACGCGGTGGAGCGCGGAGCCTCGGTGGTGACGGGTGGGCAGCGCGCGGTGGGCGCCGGCAGCGACCTGTTCTACGAGGCGACGGTGCTGGACGGCGTGACCGCCGACATGGAGATCGCTCGCGAGGAGACGTTCGGCCCGGTGGCGCCCGTGCAGACGATCCGCTCG
>JBDUEF010000097.1:0-7105 GCA_040002535.1 Actinomycetota bacterium
CGGCCCTCCGCCACCTTGATGGGGTCGACGTCGCCGATCAGATCGGCCACGGCGGTGTCGGGCGTGGCGAGCTTCTCCGCGTAGCGATCCTGGCGGGCGACCCACTCGACCTGCATCTCGTCGCCGTGCTCGGCGACCAGCGCCCGGCAACGAGCGCAGATCGGGCGGTACGGATGGTCGACGATCTCGCACCCCACGATGGCGGGCACGGACTCGTCCAGGAGCTCGACGATCGAACGGATCAGCCGGCTCTTGGCTTGACCGCGCTCACCGAGCAGGATCAGGTCGTGACCGGCCAGCAGTCCGCGTTCCAGGCCGGGAAGCACGCTGTCGTCGAACCCCACCACGCCCGGGAAGGCGGGTGCCCCGGTGCGCAGGCGCTCCAGCAGGTTCCGCCGGAGCTCCTCCTTGACGGTGCGGTCGCGAAAGCCGGAGGCGCGCAGCTCGCCGATCGTCCGGGCGGTCGTCACCCGACCAGCCTAGCGAGGTTCGCGGAAAAGGAGGGTGTCCGAACCGTTGGGTACGCTCCGGGCATGGAGGCCGTGGATCTGATCGTGGCCGGGCTGAACCCCGCACAGCGCGAGGCGGCGCTCCTCACCACCGGTCCCCTGGTGATCCTGGCCGGCGCCGGCACCGGGAAGACCACGACCGTCACGCACCGGATCGCCGTGCAGGTGGCCTCGGGTACGTTCGCACCCGGCCACATCCTGGCCGTCACGTTCACCGAGAAGGCGGCCGGGGAGCTGAAGGGCCGGCTTGCCGACCTCGGCGCGCAGGGCGTGGAGGCCCGCACGTTCCACGCCGCCGCCCTCTCGCAACTCCGCCGCCTGTGGGAGCGGCACACCGGAGCGGCGTTGCCCGAGATCCTCGACTCGAAGGCGCCGCTCATCGCCTCCCTGGCGAACGCCCTGCCCACGCCCTACCGGTTCCTGCCGCGCCGCGAGCTGGCCGGCGAGATCGAGTGGGCGAAGAACCGGATGATCGGGCCGGACGACTACAGCGCCGGCGTGCAGCGCCAGAACCACGAGCCGCCGATCCCCGCCGACCTGATGCTGCGGGTCTTCCAGGGGTACGAGCACCGCAAGGAACGCATGGGGCGCATCGACTTCGAGGACATGCTGGGACTCGCCGTGCGTCTGTTCGACGAGCATCCCGCCGCCGTGGCGGAGGTTCGCGATCGCCACCGCGCGTTCACCGTGGACGAGTACCAGGACGTCAACCCCCTGCAGCAGGCGTTGCTGGAACGGTGGCTGGGAGACCGTGACGACGTCTGCGTGGTGGGCGACGATTACCAGACGATCTACGCGTTCACGGGGGCCTCACCGCAGCATCTGCTGGGGTTCCCGGAGCGATATCCCACGGCGTGCGTCGTCCGCCTCCAGGAGAACTATCGCTCCACACCGCAGGTGCTGGCCGTCGCGAACGCCCTGACCCCCACCCTCGGCGGGTTCGCCAAGACGCTCATCGCCACGCGCGCCGACGGCCCCGGCCCGACCGCGCGGCCGTGCCCCGATGCGGACGGCGAGGTGTCGTTCGTGGTGGACGAGGTTCGTCGGCTCCTGCGGGAGGGCACCCCCTTGGAGCAGATGGCGGTGCTGTACAGGATCAACGCGCGGTCCGAGCCCTACGAGGAGGCGTTCGCGGCAGCGGGCGTGCCGTATCAGGTCCGCGACGGCGCCTTCCTGCGCCGGCCCGGACCCCGGGCGGCACTCGCCAAGATCCGGCAGGCGGCGGGGGACCTCATCGGAGCAGTGGACTCGGTGACCGACGCCCTGGGCTATGACCCCGCGCTGCGGCCCGACGCCGAGGAGGAGGTCACCCGCCAGGCGGACCTCGGCCGGCTTCGAGCGCTGGGGCGCGAGTACGCGCAGGCGCATCCCGACGGCGACCCGAACGCGTTCGCGGCCGAGCTCCAGGAGCGGTTCGCCGTCGAGCGCACCGGCAGGGGGGTGAACCTGCTGACCTTCCACCGATCCAAGGGGCTCGAGTTCGAGGCCGTGTTCCTGCCTCGTCTGCTGGCCGGCGAGCTGCCGTTCAAGCGGGGACGGACCGAGTCGGACGTGAACGAGGAGCGCCGCCTGCTGTACGTGGGCATCACGCGCGCCAGGACGTGGCTGTACCTGTCGTGGCCTCGGGAGGCGAGGACGGTACCGAGCCCGTTCCTGCGCGAGCTCGGGCTGATGCCGGCGGCCACCGCCGACACAGGCGGTCACGCCGCCAGACGATCCGTCGCCGGTTCCACGGGTGTCACCGGCGGTCCGTTGTTCGACCAGCTCAGGGATTGGCGGAGGCGTCGCGCCAGCACCGACGGCGTTCCCGCGTACGTGGTCTTCCACGACAAGACCTTGGCGGAGATCGCCGACAGCAAGCCCAAGGACTGGGCGGACCTGTCGGCCATCAGCGGCGTCGGGGAGAAGAAGCTCGATCTGTACGCCGACGACGTGCTGGAGATCGTCGCCCGGAGCTGATCACCCCATCCGCAGGCGGGCGATCAGCAGCCCGCAGGCCACCAGCGGCACGGCCACCGACATCCATCGGAGCGCGGTCTCCGGAGCCCCGCGCAGGGTCGCGGCGTCCAGCACTCGGCTCGTCCCGTCCCGCAGCGTGATCGTCCCCTGCACCTCGGCGACGTGCCGGCGCAGCTGCCGCACCGGCGTGGAGAGCACGCGTTGGGCCGCCGACAGCGCGGCGCACCCCGCCGCCACGACCGCCGCCTCCCAGGTGAGACGCGCGGACTGGGCGAAGGAGGAAGTGAGCACCGGGAACGCGCCCCAGGCCAGGGCGAACCACAGATCGGAGTGCATCGCGCCCGCGAACCACTCCAGGTTGTAGGCGGGCACCAGGCATGCGCCGAGCACGATGAACGCCCAGATCCAAGGTGAGATCTCCGAGGCGCCGTGCGCACCCAGGCCCACCGCCCCTGCGAGACCCGCCACTGCGAGCCCGATGAGCACGGCGCGGGGGATCCGCGTGCCGATGGGCCGCCCGTTCAGCTCGTCCAGCGCGTGTGCCGCCACCCCCATGGCCAGGAAGAACGCGGCGAGCGTCTCGACGAGCCAGCCCACATGCAGCTGCGGCGCGAGACATGCCCCGATCACCACGTAGGACAGGTGCCAGATCGTGTACGGCGGATGCAGCAACGACCAGTAGTCGCGCCATCCCCCGCCGCGCAGCGCGTAGAACGCCGGCCGCGGCTCGACGGCCGCCGGCTCAGTCATCCAACGGGCCGCGCTTGCGCGCGGAGAACACGATCCCCGCGCCCGCCGACATGACACGGGTGCGCACGGAGGTCATCCCGGCCTGCTGCCACCAGCGCACCTGCTCCGCCAGGGGGTACGTCGCGTAGAAGGCGCTGATCGAGGGACCAAGGAAGGAGCCGGTAGCCCGCCATGCGGACGAGACCGCGGCTCCGAGCAGGGGCATCACGCCGCGCGTGTACGCCCACCACCCCGCGTGCTCCAGCGTGTCGGAGGGCACATGGAACTCCAGGCAGGCCATCGTGCCGCCCGGCCGCAGGACGCGTGTGAGCTCGCGAACGGTGGCCTCGGGGTCGTCCACGTAGCGCAGGAGATAGGTGAACGTCACCGCGTCGAACGTCGAAACGGGGAAGGGCAGCTCCTCGGCGCGCCCGAGGACGGGGTGGATCCGCCCATCCAGGTCGGCGGCGCGTGCGGGCGCCGCACCCGCCCGCAGCATCGGCTCGCTCGGATCCAGCGACACCACGTGCACGTTGCGCCGCGCGGCGAGCTCCCGCGCAACCAGGCCGGTACCGCTGGCGACGTCCAGCACCCACGAGCCGGGCATGGGCCGCACCTGTTCCAGCATGTGCCGGCGCCACCGCGCATCCTGCCCGAACCCCAGGATCGCGCCCATCCGCTCGTACTCCGGTGCGATCCCGCGGAACAACCACCGCGCGTGCGAGGTGCGGTCTGACGTCATCGGGCCTCCCATAGCGAAGGCAGCTCCGCGAACGAGTTCAGCACGTGATCTGGCCGGCCCTTCGTGAGGTCCTGCGGCAGGAACTTCCCGGT
The DNA here is from genome assembly GCA_040002535.1 of Actinomycetota bacterium. GTDB lineage: Bacteria > Actinomycetota > UBA4738 > UBA4738 > HRBIN12 > JALYMB01. The sequence goes on from JBDUEF010000097.1 coordinate 4,032, forward strand.
CCGGACCAGCACGCCCGTGAGGCCACACGCCTGTGCGCCCAGCACGTCGTTCACGATGTCGTCGCCCACCATCGCCACCCGCTCGGCCGGCTGCCCCAGAAGAGCGAGCGCCGAGTCGAAGAACGCGGGCGCGGGCTTCCCGCAGATCGTGGCCGTCACGTCGGCCGCCTCTTCGAGACCGGCGACATAGGCGCCGGCGTCGAGCTCGAGCCCGCGCGCGGTACGCCAGTAGAGGTTGCGATGCATGGCCACCAGGGACGCACCTTCCCGCAGCAGACCGAACGCATGGTTCAGGTTCGCGTAGGTGAAGTCCTCGCCCGCGCCGCCCAGGACCACCACGTCGGCAGGCTCTCCGGGCTCGACGATCGTAACGCCCTCCAGGTCCTCCTGAGCATCACCGTCGGTGAGCAGCAGCACCTGAGCCTCAGGGTGATGAGCCCGCAGATACGCCCCGGTGCCCACGGCGGCGGTGATGATGTCGTCGGCAACCACGTCGAAGCCTCCGGCACGGAGCGTGTCGGCGAGCGCCGCGCGCGTGTGCGTCGTGGTGTTCGTCACGATGCGGAAGGGGATCCGCCGATCCTTGAGCCAGCTCAGGGTGTCCACGGCACCCGGCATCGGCTCGAACGAGAGCACCAGTACGCCGTCCATGTCCAGGAGCAGGCCATCGACCATGGCGGGGAGTCTGCCACAGCGATCGTCTGCGACGGAAGGCGCTACGGGCCCAGACGGATGCCGGCGCGGCGGCGGGCGTCGGCGACCTCGGCAGTCGGTTCGATGCCCCGCTGACGCAGGCGCCACTCCTGATAGGGCGCGATGTAGCGGAACCTGGGCGGCAGGAGGGGACGCAGCGCCTTCGTGGCGGCGAGCGTGGCTCGCAGGGCGGCACGCCGTCCGGCGCCCAACTCGAACCCGTATCCCCTCCGAAGCACCGGCGGGAGGGTGGCGAACGCCAGTCTTGAAACGCCCCGCAGGACGGGCCTCCATTGCGCGTCGGCCGGCGGGTGGATGAACAGGTCGGCCACGCTGCGAGCGGCCTCCGTCACTTGCAGGATCCCGCTGCCCTCGACGTCGCGCATCCACGCCCGCAGCCCCTCGATCGTGGGAGGGATACGGTCGCGCGGGATCCGGACCATCTCGGCGGCCCGCATCTGCTCCTCGTGGAACCGCTGGCGCCCGGCATCGTCGAGCGCGCCCACCGTCAGCTCCTCGAACAGGAGCGCGCTGTCCACCAGGCAGCCGTGCACGTACAGGAGCAGCTCGGGATCGAGCGCGTCGTAGGGCAGGCCCGTCACCGGATCGGAGCCGTTGATGCGCGTGTGGACGTCGTTGATGCGGGCCGCCGCGGCGTCTGCCTCGGCCTTCGTCCCGAACGTGATCGTGTACGTCAAGATCAAGGTGCGTTGCAGGCGTTTCCAGGGGTCGCGCTCGTAGAAGCCCGTGGCCTTCGCGCCGGCGATCACCAGGGGGTGCGCGGCCTGCATCAGCACGGCTCGCGCCCCACCGAACAGCACGGTGACCTCCCGGTGCACCTGCCAGCTCACGCTGTCGGGCCCGAAATACCCCAGATCCTCCGGCACGGCCATGGCCTCGATGGTACGCGAGGCGCACGTGAAGAGTCCCGTGTGAACCCACGCGATGGCGACAGACCGTTCGAGCCATCCGAACTGGTACTAGCCTGCCCGCCCGCGTCGGGAGACAATGCGTTCCCGTTCGAACGAGCCGAACTTCCCCGATGACACCGATCCTGCTGATCCTCGTCGCCGCAGTGCTGGCGGGTCTTCTCGCGGGCGGGAGCCTGCGACCCTTCGACCAGGTGCGCGTCCACTGGTGGGCACTGGCACCCGTGGGTCTTGTCCTGCAGGCGGCACCGCCGCCCCACCTCCCCTTCCTGGCGCCCGACCTGACGGCGGCGCTCATGCTCCTGGGCTCGTACGCGGCGCTGCTGGCGTTCACCGCGATCAACCGGAGGCTGCCAGGCGCGCCGCTGATCCTGGCGGGGATCGCGTTGAACCTCGCCGTGATCGCGCCGAACGGGGGGATGCCGGTCGATCCGGCCGCCATGAGGCGGGCCGGGGCGGAGTCGGTCACGATCGAGGGCGACACCAAACATCATCTGATGTCGGAGGACGACGTGCTGCCGTTCCTGGGGGACACGATCGCGTTGCCCAAGCCCATCGGGGTGATCGTGTCGGTGGGCGACGTGGAGCTCTACGCCGGACTCTCGTGGTTCGTGATCATGACGATGCTCAGGCGGGCTCGGGAGAACGTCCGTCCCCCTGCTCGATGGTTCCAGAGGTACCGGGGGAAGCACCTGCCTCCGGAGCGCCGCGGCCTACCCGGTCGGCACCCTCCCCATCGGGCGACTCCTGCTGCAGCAGCGAGATGGGGAACCGTGCGGTGATGGTCGTGCCCTGGGTGGGGGCGCTGGCCACCTCGAAGGTTCCTCCACCCACGTGGGCACGCTCCCGCATCATGGCCATTCCGTAGTGCCCCTCGGGCCCCGGCGCGGTCGAGTCGAATCCCCGCCCGTTGTCCCGGAGCTCGAACTCGATCGACTCCGCATCCTCGATCACGCTGATCCACATGTCCGAGGCGTGGGCGTGCTTGAGCGCGTTCATAACCCCTTCGCGCGCGATGTGGTAGACGAGCAGCGCGATCGGTGCGGGGAGCTGCAGGTCTGCTACGTCGGTGTGGAACGCCACGCCGGAGTCCCGTCCCATCTCGTCGGTGAAGCTCTGGATCGCCTCGGCAAGACCCTTGGCTCCCAGAGGAGATCGATGGAGGTCGCGGATCAGCGCGCGGATCCGATCCGACGTGTCCTGCTTGGCGTCACGGATCTTCTCGAGGGAGTTGCCCACGTCCGTGATCTCACCCTTCTCGAGTTGCTTGCGCGCGACGTCGACCTGGATCGAGAGCCTGAACAGCACTTGAGCGAGGTCGTCGTGCAGATAGTTGGCGATCTGCTCGCGTTCGTCGTGACGTTCCTCCGCGATCGCGTTGGACAGCTGCTTGAGGATCTGCTCACGCTCCTTGAGCTCCGTGTGCGCCTCCTCAAGCGCCTGGGACCGGAA
>JBDUEF010000098.1:0-6950 GCA_040002535.1 Actinomycetota bacterium
TTCGGGACCGCGCTGAACCGCTTCTGCCTGCAGGCGGTGATCGGCCACCCCCTCACCGTGTATGGCACGGGGGGGCAGACCCGCGGCTACCTCAACATCGTGGACACCCTGCAGTGCGTGGAGCTCGCCATCCTGAACCCGGCCGAGCGCGGAGAGATGCGCGTCTACAACCAGTTCACGGAGCAGTTCAGTGTCGCGGAGCTCGCCGAGCTCGTCCGGGAGTCCGGCGCCGAGACCGGCATGGAGGTGGTGGTGGACCATATCCAGAACCCGCGGGTGGAGATGGAGGAGCACCACTACAACCCCGTCCACACCAAGCTGCTCGACCTCGGCCTGAAGCCGCACCTGCTGTCCGAGACGCTGATCGGATCGATGTTCGCGTCGATCGACCGCCACAAGGACCGCGTGATCACCGACCACATCCTGCCGCGTGACCACTGGCGGCCGGCCGCGTCGGGATAGCCCATGGGCCTACGGATCCTGGGCGGCGTGGCCGCGCTGTCGTTCTTCGCCTTCCAGATCCGCCGGTACACCCGACGCGAGGTCAGCCGGCTGAACCTCATCATCTCCTGCCTCCTGTGCGTCGCGGTGGTGGCGCTCGCGGTCTCTCCATCGCTGTTCAATCCGGTGTTCCGGACGTTCAACTTCAACCCCCCCGACACCCGCGTGGAGGCCGAGGCGCGCACGCGGCTGGTGTTCGTCCTGGTCGTGGCCGTCGTGATCCTGTTCGCGCTGTACCTGCGGCTGCAGACCTCCGCCGACACGAACGAACGCAGCATCCGCCTGCTGGTGGAGGCCCTGAGCCAACGGGACTTCGACTGGGACCAGGCGGCCACCTTTCCCTCCGGCGACCGGCTGGTGGTGGTCTCCCCCGCCTACAACGAGGCCGAGAACGTCGCGGCGGTGATCGCCGCGATGCCCCAGAAGGTGGAGGGCTACCACGTGATCCCCGTCGTGGTGAGCGACGGATCGGACGACGACACGGCGGTGGTGGCTCGCCGGGCCGGAGCGCTGGTCGTGCAGCTCCCGATCCGGCGCGGTGGCGGTCTGGCGCTGCGGGTCGGCTACGACATCGCCTTGCAGCTGGACGCCGACATCGTCGTGACGCTCGACGCCGACGGCCAGCACCTGCCCGAGGAGCTGCCGGTGATGGTGGCGCCGATCCTGAGCGGCGAGGCCGACTACGTGAACGGCTCTCGCCTGCTGGGCACCTTCGAGCGCGAATCCGTCATCCGCCACCTGGGCGTGCATTTCTTCTCGAGGGTGGTGACGATCCTGACGGGTCAGCGCGTCACCGACATCTCCAGCGGCTACCGGGCCGCGCGCGCCGATCTCCTGCGCCACCTCGTTCTGGAGCAGGACCAGTTCTGGACGAGCGAGATCCTGATCGAGGCGCTCCGGCACCGCGCCCGCATCACGGAGGTCCCCATCACGATCCTCGCGCGCGCAGGGGGCAAGTCGAAGAAGCCGAAATCGCTCAAGTACGCCTGGAACTTCTCCAAGGTGATCCTGCAGACCTGGCTTCGGTAGCGGCCGCGCCGGCGTCGTTCCCGTCGCGCCGCAACGTGCGGCCGATCACCGCGACCGGGAGCGTGATCCCCACGACGTAGACCACCTTCACCCATCCGACGTCGAACCCGCCGATCGCTCCCAGCGCGGCGGCGGCGAACGGGACGGGCGCGACGAGCCGCCACCCACGCCAGCCGGGCCGGTCCCGCGTGGCGATCGTGACGCCGGCCGCGGCCACGAGCGTGGCCAGGGTCACCACCACCACGCCGACCAGATGCACGGTTCCGTGCCAGGTCGGAGGCACGCCGGGCTCATCGGTAGGGAACGCCAGGAGCCCATCGCCGGCGGCGATCACCAGGAAGCCGACCCACACCGCCCGGTCACCCAGCGCCGGGCGGAGGGCGCCCAGGGAGAACACCGTGTAGCACGCCGTGAGCCACAGGAACGTCGCGATCATGGGGATGCCCACCGCACCGCGCAGCGCCATGCTGCTGGGCCAGCTCGCCCACCCCTGCGCCTCGATCACGTCGTGTCGCAGGGCCGAGAGGCCGAAGGCCACCGCGAGGAACCCGATCGGTCCCGCGATCCCCGCCACAGCCGCGCGGCGGACCGAGCCGTCGGTGACCTCGGGGGTTCGGCGCACGCTCACCCGAACCGCGCGCTGGCCACGAGGCCCGCGACGCGGGCGTTGTCCTCCAGCAGGGCGAGGTTCGTATCCAGGCTCCGGCCCTCGGTGATCTCGGCGAGGGCGGCAAGCAGGAAGGGGGTGCGCGGCGCGCCGCGCGCGCCGGCCACCTGGGCGCGGGTCTCCGCCTCCTCGACGGCGGCGCGAACCTCCCGGCCGCCCATGGCGGCGTGGGCCGGCACGGGATTGCAGAGCACGATGGCACAGTGCATGTCCAGATCGTGGAGCGCGACGCCGAGCGAGGCGGCTGCCTCGGGCGAGTCGACGCGATGCTCCAGCTTCACCGACGGGGCCTCGCGCGCGAGGAAGAACGGCAACGTGTCCACGCCGTAGCCGACCAACGTCACCCCCAGTTCGTCGAGTCGCTCCACCGTCGCGACCGGGTCCACGACGGACTTCGGGCCGGAGCAGACCAGCAGCACCGGGGTCCGGGCGAGCTCCCACAGGTCTGCGCTGACGTCGGAGCCTGGACCCGGATGGACGCCCCCGATGCCGCCCGTCACCCCGACCGAGATGCCGGCGCGCGCGGCCGCCCAGATGGTCGCGCTGACCGTCGTGGCGCCGAGGGCGCCGGAGGCCACCGCCACGGGCACGTCCCTGCGGGCCACCTTCGTCGCTCCCGCAACCGGATCCACGAAGCGGCCGAGCTGGTCGGGCGACAGACCCACGATCATCGAGCCGCCCACCACGCCGATCCAGGCCGGCACCGCCCCCGCCGCGCGCACGGCGGCGTTCATCCGATCCACGCACTCCTGGTTCCGCGGGAACGGCAGGCCCTGGCTGATCACGCTCGTCTCCAGCGCCACCGTTGCCGTGCCCTCGGTGAGCGCACGCCGCACCTCGTCGCCCACGCGCAGGATGTCCAGGGTCACGACGATCCCCCCTCCGGCGCCGAGGAGCCCTCCACGGGCCAGCCGGTGCCGCTGGACGCGACCAGCGCGCCGGCGTGGCACGCCTGCTGCAGCGCGACCGGTGGCTCGTGCCCTCGGAGCAGCCCCACCAGCAGCACGGCGTCGAACGCGTCGCCAGCGCCCGTGGGATCGGCCTCCAGGATGGTCTCGGCGTCCGCCCGCACCGGCACGCCGTCCACCACCAGCACCGCGCCGCGAGCACCGCGTTTCACGGCCGCCACCGCGTAGCGCTCTCCCAGCGCGGCCGCCGCCGACATCCCCTCGAGGCCGGTGAGCGCGTACGCCTCGCGCTCGTTGGCAAGGACCGCCGATGCGGTTGCGGTCTCCTCGAAGAATCGATCCGCACCGAAGGCGTCGACCAGCGGCCACGAGGCCGCGTCGATCCCGACATGGGTGGCGTGCGCACGCTCCAGCGCCGCGATCGCGGCGTCGTGCCCCCCCGGCTGGAGGAGGAGGTAGCCGCTGACCAGCACGATGCCTGCCTCGAACGACGGGGGAAGGTCGTCCACCGACAGACGGGCATTCGCACCCCTGTCGGCCACCATGGATCGCTCCCCCTGCTCGTGCATGACCAGCATGGTGCCGGTCGGTGCCCCCGGATCGAGGGAGAGCACGGCCTCCACACCGCGAGCCGCCAGGCAGTCGCGCAGCAGACGGCCGACGACGTCATCGCCGACCCGGCCGTACACCTGCGCAGAGGCCCCCTGCCACGCGGCCCACACGGCCGCGTTGGCCGAGGTGCCGCCGGGTTGCACGGCGACGCGCCCGTGCACGTCCCCGCCGTGGGCCAGGGCCCCGGTATCGGCGCGGACGTCCAGCATCAGGTCGCCCACGGCGATCAGGTCCATGGCCGGAACGTTACCGCTCGTCGTGGCGATCCACGGCTACGTGCCCGCCGCGGCCTCCGCCGCCCAGGCCCCGAAGGCCCCCCAGAACGGATCGAGTCCCGGATGCTCCAGAGCCCGCGCCCGCCCGCCGATCTCCAGCACCCTGCCCGACGACGCCTCCGTCACCTCGCCCACGATCGCTGCTTCGATGCCCTCGGTGGCGAGCGCGGCCAGGTACGCCTCGGCGCGGTGGGGCACGACCGTCGCGATCAGCGTCCCCTCGCTGATCGAGACGTAGGGGTCGATCCCGACGTGATCGCAGACGGCCCGCACCTCGGGCCGCACCGGGATCGCGTCCCGATCCACCCGCATCCCGACCTCGGAGGCCGCTGCGACCTCCAGCAGGCCTCCGAGCACACCTCCCTCGGTGGCGTCGTGCATCGAGGTGACGCCGGCATCGCGAAGACCGAAGGCCGCCGCCACCCTGGCCTCGGGCACCACCGTCATCCGCTCGAACAACGAGTCGGCGGCCCGCACCACCTCGCCGCCGACACCGGCGGCGAGCCGCTCCGGAAAGGTCGCGGCGAACAGGGCCGTGGCCTCGATCGCTGCGCCCTTCGTCACCACCACACGGTCACCCGGCCGTGCCATGGTCGGTGTGACATAGGCGTCGTCCCGCCCCAGGGCCATGCACGTCGCGCCACCCACCATGGGCCACGCACATCCGTCGTAGCGCGCCGTATGGCCGGTGACGACGGCGATGCCCAGGTCGTCGCAGGCGCGACTGAACCCGTCCCAGAGCTCGGTGAGGTCCGGATCGGTGATGTCGGGGGGCAGGTTCAGGTCCACGGCCATCCAGCGCAGGGGCAGGCCGCTGGTGGCGGCGTCGGAGGCCAGGATGTGCACGGCGAACCAGGCCGCGCGCTCCCAACCGTAGGCCGGCACCACGAAGACCGGGTCGGTGGTGAGCGCCATGGCCACACCCTCGGCGACGCGCACCACGCCCACATCCACCCCGTGGCGGGGCCCCACAAGGACGTCCCGGTCCGCCGACCCCAGCCGGCGGAGGATCACCTGTTCGAACAGCTCCATCGTCGCCTTGCCTGTGCGCTGCTCAGCCATGGGCCCGTCCTTCCCCGATCGATCGATACCCGTCCACGATCCGCCGTAGCTCCCGGACGGCGGCGACGGGATCGGATGCCGAGCTCACCGCCGAGATCACCGCGACCCCGGCCGCACCGGCGCCCAGCACGGCGCCGGCGTTCGCCGGCACGATGCCGCCGATGCCGACGACGGGCAGCGGCGACGCCAGCACCACCGAGCGCACGCCGTCGATCCCCCGCGGCTCGGCGTCGGGCTTGGTAGCCGTCGCCCACACCGTCACGCCGAGGTAGTCGGCGCCGGCGGCCTCGGCGGTGCGCGCCTCACCGGCACTGCCGACGCTGACGCCCAGAACCGGACCGGGCCCCAGGCGGGCCCGCGCGCCGCCCGGATCGTCCTGTTGCCCCACATGTACCCCGCCGGCTCCGCACGCGAGGGCGACCTCCACCCGGTCGTTGATCACGAACAGCACACCGGCGTCGCGGCATCGGGCCGCCAGGATGGATGCGAGGGGCAGCAGCTGTTCGTCGGCGAGCTCGGGGGCGCGCAGCTGCACCGCCGTCGCGCCGCCCGCGATCGCCGCCTCCGCGATCTCCTGATGGCTTCGGTCCGATCCGCCGGCGGACGTGACGACATACACGTGCAGCGAGCGTCGATCGAGAACCATCGCTCCCTCCGCCGGCATTACCCGGATCAGGTCGTCGGGTCGCCGGCGCGCAGCCGGCCTCTCAGCCCGGTCCGTGCCGAGCTCCCCGGTCGTTCGCCGCGGAGTATAGCCTCGCCCGGCGGTGCGGCAGACTATTCGTTCAGGGCCTCGACCTCGCGGGCCACGGCCCGCTCCCGCAGGACCTTCTTCCAGTCGCCGGAGCGCCCGCTGAACAGCACATCGGTGACGATCTGGGTCGCACCGATGCCCAACAGCACGATCGCGCTCCACACCGGTGCCCCCGTCGCGCTCCAGAAGAACAGCGGCACGAACGGGGCCACCTTCGTGGCCAGCGCGCCGCTCGCGTGCATCCAGGCGCGGCGCTCCGCCGGCACCTGAAGATAGCTGCGGTAATCGGTCTTCAACCCCGGCCGGGGCGGCGGTCGCTCACCGAGGAAGTAGTCGGTGAACCGGATCCCGACGAGACGCCCGACCAGCCAATGCGTCAGGCAGTGCGTCGACACGGCCCAGATGGCGCCGGCCCCCACCAGGGCCAGGCCCTTCAGGACCGGCGGGGACACCCTGCCGGCGAGCGCGACGGCCGCCACCCCCGCCAGCACCCCGCCGGTCAGCACGGCGTTGCCGACCCAGACCGGGAACCGCGTGGTGACACCCCGGCGGAAGGCCTTCGTGTCGATGCGGCCGATCTGCTCCCCGTAGCGGGCGACCGCCTCATGGCTGAGCTTCACCCGTTTCACCAGACGCCAGAAGCCCAGGCTCGACAGGTCGGCGGAGCCGTGGTCCACGGCCCATTCGATCCGGTCGAGCTCGGAGCCCAGATCCTGTTCACGAACAGGCGGCGCTTCAGCCATTCCACCCTCCACCGACCGTAGGATAGGGGCCGGACTCGCTCCGGCCTGCTCGCACGCGCGCTTCCCCGAGGGGAGGAACCGTCACGCCCAAGAGTATGACGCACCACGCCGCGGGAGCCTCCGCCGACGGAGGCCTGCGACTCACGACGCTCGACGGCCGCTACCACGTGATCGACCGTGTCGCCGCCGGGGGCATGGGCGAGGTCTTCCGCGCACGCGACGCCGTCTTGGACCGCGAGGTGGCCATCAAGGTGCTGCACCGCTCCCTCGCGGGCGACCAGGGGTTCGTCGAGCGGTTCCGACTCGAGGCGAGAGCCGCCGCCGGCCTGAGCCACCCCAACATCGTCGCCGTCCACGACTGGGGCGCCGTCGACGGCATCTACTACATGGTGATGGAGT
>JBDUEF010000099.1:0-6868 GCA_040002535.1 Actinomycetota bacterium
CTCCTTCGCGATCTCCCCGCACGGTCTGTTCATCGCGATCGGCTTCATGATCGGGGCATCCCTGCTGGCCCGGATGGCGGTCGGGCGCGGCATCGACGAGGACCACATCCAATCGATCATCTTCTGGTGCCTGGTGGGCGCCATCATCGGCTCGAGATTCTTCTACGTGCTGGCGCACTTCTCCGAGTTCGACAACCTGGGCCAGATGCTGGCCATCTGGCGCGGCGGGATCAGCCTGCTGGGCGGCATCGCCGGCGCGGTCCTGATCAACGTCCACCGCCTGCGCCGCTACGGGTATCGCTTCTTCCAGGTGGCGGATCCCGGGGCGGTGGCGGTGGCGCTCGGCATCTCGATCGGGCGAACCGGCGACCTCATCATCGGCGATCACCTCGGCAGGCCCACGAGCTGGCTCCTGGCCTGGAAGTACTCGGGCGGCACGCTCGCCCCGCCGTTCAATTGCGCGGCTGAGGTGTGCACGGCGGCACTGCAGGGAGGCCACGTGGAGCGGATCTCGCGCGGAGCCGCCACCCTGTTCGACGCGAAGGGGGCGATCCTCGCCCAAGGGGTGGGCGTTCACCAGACGGCGCTGTACGACATGATCCTGGTCGGCCTGCTCTTCGGGCTTTTGTGGTTCCTGCAGACGCGGCCCCGCCGCGAGGGCGTGCTCACGCTTACCTTCGGCCTGTTCTACGGGTGCTTCCGGCTGTTGGAGGACTCGCTGCGGATCGACAAGCGCTTCGGCGCGCTGACCGGCTCGCAGTGGACCGCCCTCACGGTGGCGGTGATCAGCGCCGCGATCCTGCTGTGGTGGCGCTTCCACCCGCTGGCACAGGGCGCTCGCACGGACCCCGCGGACGGGTGGAGGGACGAGGATGACGATGACGAACCGGAGCTCGAACCCCTGACGTGAGATGTCTCGGCCGCTAGTGCGAGTGGCCCGCGTGACCGCCGTGACCTGCGGCCACCGGGGCGCCGGGCACCGCCATCAGGTTCAGCGGTCTGCCGATCTTCGACTTGGTTGCGCGCACGACAGCGGCGGCCGCCTCCAGCAACGCCTCGGACGCCGGGGCGTCCGGGTCACTGATCACCAGTGGAGTGCCGGCGTCGCCGCCCTCACGGAGCGCCGGCATCAGCGGGATCTGCGCCATCAGCGGCACCCCGAGGGTGTCGGCCGCCTCACGGCCGCCGCCGGTGCCGAAGATGTCCTCCCGCTCGCCGCAGTGGGGGCAGACGTACCAGCTCATGTTCTCGATGACGCCCAGCGGACGCAGGTTCGTGCGCTCTGCCATCTTCCCCGCGCGCTCGGCCACCTTCCGCGCGGCCTCCTGCGGGGTCGTGACCACCAACATCGCCGCGCCCGGCAGGAAGGAGGCCAGCGAGATGCTGACGTCGCCCGTTCCCGGCGGCAGGTCGCAGAGCAGGAAGTCCAGGTCACCCCAGTAGACGTCTCCGAGGAACTGCTCGATCGCCTTGTGCAGCATGGGCCCCCGCCAGATCACCGGCGTCTCCTCCGGCACGAAGAACCCCATGGAGATCACCTTCACCCCGTGAGACTCCAGGGGCAGGATCATGTCGTTGAAGCCCACGGGCTTGCCGCTGACGCCGATCATGCGCGGGACGCTGAAGCCCCACACGTCGGCGTCCAGCACACCGACGCGATGTCCCTGCGCCGCCAGCGCGCAGGCCAGGTTCACGGTGACGGTCGACTTGCCCACGCCGCCCTTGCCGCTGGCCACCGCGATCACGCTGGTCCCGGCGCCGAACGAGATCTTCGGGGCCTGTGGCTGCGGGGGTGTCGCGCCGCCGGTCCCACGCAGCTTCGTCACCAGGGCCTGGCGCTGCTCCGGGGACATCGGGGTGAGGCGCACCTGCACGTCGCTCACGCCCTCCAGGGGCTCGACGGCCGCCGTCACGTCCTGGGTGATCTTGTCCTTCAGCGGGCAGCCCTCGATCGTGATCAGGACGTGCACCTCGACCGTGCCCTGATCGATCGAGATGCCCTGCAGCATGCCGATCTCCTCGATCGGACGGCCGATCTCGGGGTCCATGACGCTCAGCAGGGCCTGGCGGACCTGGGCTTCCGTGGTCACGACGGACTCCTTCGATGGGATCGATGGGTGGGGATTAAGCTGTTCCACACCGTGGAAATCGTACGCTCCAATGATACGGCCGGGCGACCCTGATGCCCGAGCCGCAGGATGTCCACAAAGCGCTCGCCGACGACACCCGACACCGCCTGTATCGCTATCTTCGTCTGTCCGGGCGCCCGGTGAGCGTCCGGGAGATGGCCACACGCCTCTCGCTGCATCCCAACACCCTGCGCCCGCATCTGCGACGTCTCGAGGAGGCGGGGCTGGTGGCCTCCGAGACCAGCAAGGGTGCCACGGTTGGGCGCCCTCAGGCGCTATACACGGTCGTGCATCGGGAGCAACCCGAGGGGCGGGACTATCGGCTGCTTGCCGACATCCTCGCGGGACTGCTGCGCGGCCGCCGCGCCCGGGATCGGGCGCAGACGCAGGCCCGGGAGTGGGGCGCGTACCTGGCCGGCCGGAGCGTTCCCCGGCCCGGCGCTCGCAGGGCCGCCGGTCCGAACCTGGCGCTGCTGCAGGAGGCCCTCGCAGCGGCGGGGTTCGACCCCCGCTTCCGGCGCCGCAGCTCGAGGGTGGTGGAGATCAGCATGCGCGACTGCCCGTTCAGGGACCTGCTGGACGAGCATCGGGACCTCGTGTGTGCGGTGCACCACGGCCTGCTGGAGGGCATCCTGGGGGCCTCGCGGCCCCCGCTCACCCTGACCTCCTTCCAGCCGCTGGTCGAGCGCGGGACCTGCCGCCTGACGGCCCGGGGCTGACCCGGCCCGCAGGCCGCGCCGGAAACCTCCTTCCTTTCGGGTCGAATCCTCCCCACGGACTGAAGTCGTCTCCTCGACCGACCGATGGAAGGACGTGGAGCACCGAGGCCTCCCGGCCCCGGTCGACCGTGGGAGGGAGCACACGATCGCATGGACGCTGCGAACACGCCCATCGTCGATGAGTTCAACGGCTGGCTCGGGCAGCTCGTCAGTGGCGAGGGCTCGGACCTTCACGTCAAGGCCGGGTCGCCCCCCATGATCCGGCTGCCCCTGGGCCTGCATCGACTCCAGCGTTCGGCGCTGACCCAGGAGGAGACCGGCGCGATCGCCGATGGGATCGTGCCGGAGGATCGCAAGGGCCGGTTCGCCGAGAACGGCGAGGTCGACTTCGCGTACTCGCTGCAGGATATCGGCCGTTTCCGCGTGAACGTGTTCCGCCAGCGCGGGTCGATCAGCATGGTGCTGCGGAAGCTCCGGTTCGGCGGTCCCACCTTCGAGGAGATCGGGATGCCCGACGTCGTGCGCTCGATCGCCGAGGAGCATCGCGGGCTGGTGCTGGTGACGGGTCCGACGGGGTCGGGCAAGACCACGACGCTCGCGGCCATGATCGACCACATCAACCGAACCAAGGCCGTACATATCGTGACGATCGAGGATCCCATCGAGGTCCTGCACAAGGACGACGTGGCCTCGATCAACCAGCGCGAGATCGGCAACGACACGATGGACTTCGTGAGCGCGCTGCGGGCGGCACTTCGCCAGGACCCCGATGTGATCCTGATCGGCGAGATGCGCGACACCGAGACGGTGCGGGCCGCGCTCCAGGCGGCCGAGACGGGCCACCTGGTGCTGTCCACCCTGCACACCGTCGACGCCACCGAGACGGTGAACCGGGTGATCGACTTCTTTCCACCCTTCCAGCAGAAGCAGGTGCGTCTGGCCCTGGCAGGGACCTTGCGCGGCATCATCTGCCAGCGGCTGGTACCCACGATCGATGGCAGGCGCGCGCCGGCGCTGGAGATCCTGGTGAACACCGGCCGCGTGGCGGAGCGGATCGCCGACCCCGACAAGACCAGTGAGATCAAGGACGTGATCCGTGAGGGCGACTTCTACGGCATGCGCACCTTCGATCAGTCGCTCCTGGAGCTGGTGAAGGCGGGGGCGATCACGGTGGAGGAGGCCACGAAGGCGGTCTCCGATCAGCACGACTTCCAACTGGCGCTCCAGCAGGCCGGCATGGCCGTGCCCGTCTGAGCCACTCAGCTCGGCTCGGCGGTGAGACGCCGCCTCCGGAGGGTGCTCGCAGCCAGGCCGCCGCCCGTCACCAGTCCCAGCGTGCCGCCGATCAGAAGAGCGCCGAGCGTGCCGCCATCTGACGCGCTCGCCCCCGCTGGCGGGACCGCCTGGCCGCCCTCGCTGCCGGTGCCCCCGGTGATCGATGATGCGCGGAGACCGCCTGACCCAGCGCCCGATCCCGCCACCACGGCACCCACCATCCCGGGATGCAGGTAGCAGGAGTACAGGTATACCCCGTCGGTGGTGAAGGTGTAGGTGACGGCGTCTCCCGGCCCCAGCTCGTCGAAGGATCCCCACGTGTCGCCGACCCCTGCCACCTGGTGGTTCGTCCCGTCGCGATTGACGAACGTCACCGCCGCACCCGTCTCCACGTGCAGGACCGTCGGCGTGAAGCACGCCTCCACCATCGCCACGGTGGTCCCGTCGCCCTCGGAAGGAGCGGTGCCGTGGAGGCAGCCTCCGCCTGCGGAGGCGGGTCCGCTCCACGACGCGGCGGCGGCACCCGCCGCCAGGGTCGCCATGATCACCGTACGGATCCGCATGGGAGCCTCCTTCTTCAGGGATCGGACCTGGTACACCTCGACCGCGTGATCGGTTCCACGCTCACGGGACGGAGGCCGCGACGTCGAGCGCCGCGGGCAGCCCCAACGAGGTCTCCAGCCGAAGCGTCAGGTCCCCTCGCTGCCAGAGCAGCACGTTCCCCGTGACGCGCAGCTCGACCGGCGCCCGGTCGTCCGCGGCCGCCAGGGTGATCGTGTGCTCGCCGGTCACCCACAGGCCCTGACGACCCTCGACCGTCACGTCCTGGATGCCGCCGCCCTCCTCGAAGATCGTCTTCGCGGCGAGGTTCGCCTCACCGGGGAACTCCATCAGGACCGCGCCCCAGGGGAGGCCGCGGATGGTGGGCAGCGCGGGCGTCGCGGGCCAGGCCAGCACGACACGTGTGACCGGTGCGCTCCCGTACGCGTCGGGCGGTGTGGGACCGGTCCACACGCCCGCGGGCTCCCCCAGGCGGGTCGGAACCACCACGTCGAAGCCGGCCCGGGACGCGGCCTCGGCCGGGGATGACGCAGCCCGCCCCAGCACCTCGCGGGAGAGCACGTCGCCCGGCAGGGTCGGCTTCGCACCGGGGACCACGGTCACGGTCTCCGCACCGATCCGCACGACCAGCCCGGCGGCGACGGCCGCGGCGGCCAGCAGCAGGGTGGCGGCGATCAGGATGAGGACCGTGCGCCGCCGCGAGGGCAGCGACAGACGGGGCCGCAGCTGCGGGAACCGCTCGGTCTCCCCGATGCGCTCGGTCACGATCGAGGCGAGCGAGGGCGTGGTGGGCCACGCCGGCCCGCTCGCTCGGATCGTTCGCCCAAGCTCCTCGTCGGAGAGGCCACGCAGCCGCTCGGTCGTCACGGTGCTCCTCCCAGTTCGGCGCGCAAATGGGCCGTGGCGCGCGACAGCCTGGACTTCACGGTGCCGGGCCGGCAGTCCAGGGCCTCGGCCATGTCCGCCTCGGACAGGTCGAGGAAGTAGCGGTAGCCGATCACGAGGCGGTCGCGCTCGGGGAGGCGCCCGATCGCGTCCAGCAGTTCCTGGCGCTCCTCCCGCTCGAGGGCCGCAGCCTCGGGGGACGGGACCGCGTCCCCCGTGTCGGCCGCGGCCGCCCGGAGCGCGAGCGCCTCTCGCCGGCGTACCGACCGCCCCCGGTTCTTCGCCTCGTTCGCCACGATCCGAAGGATCCACGGCTTGAAGGGCGCCCCCGGTCGGAAGCGCGGCATCGCGTAGTACGCCTTCACGAACGCCTCCTGCGCGGCGTCCTCCGCCTCGGCCGAGGAGCGCGTCAGGAGCCAGGCGGTGCGGAACGCCAGGTCCCGGTACCGCCCGACCAGCTCCTCGTATGCGCGGACATCGCCATCCCTGGCCAGTCCGACGAGCTCGGCGTCCTCCAGTGGTCGGCCCTCCACGGAACGCTGCTGTCGGTCGAGATCTGCTACCGCCCCCCGTACACCACAGCCGGCCGCACGGTTCCCCTGCGCTCCTGGGGCGGACCTAGGTGGCCGAGCTCCGGGACCCGTCCACCATGGCGGCCACGCCGGCAGCCAGACCCGACAGCTCCATCGGCACCACGACCTTCGAGCTCGGGGAGCCCGCGATCTGCTTCAGGGCGTCGAAGTACTGCAACGTCATGGTCTTCTGGTCGACGCCCTGGGCGGTCTCGAAGATGCGCTGCAACGCCAGCGCGAAGCCCTCGGCCCGCAGGATCGCCGCCTGCCGCTCGCCCTCCGCGTTCAGGATCGCCGCCTCCTTGCTGCCCTCGGCGTTCAGGATGGCCGACTGCTTGTTCCCCTCGGCCACGGTGATGGAGGCCGACTTCGCGCCCTCCGCCTCGGTGACGACGGCGCGCCGTGTGCGCTCGGCCGACATCTGCCGGGTCATGGCGTCCTGCACGGCCGCCGGCGGGATGATCTCGCGGATCTCCACGTTCGTGACCTTCACACCCCAGCGCTCGGTGACCTCGTCGAGCTTCGCGCGGAGCAGGTGGTTGATCTCGTCGCGCTTGGCCAGGACGTCGTCCAGCGGGATGTCGCCGATCACCGCACGCAGGGTCGTGGAGGCCAGCGCCTGCGCCGCACCGGCGAAGTTGCCGACCTGCACCACGGTCATGGTCGGGTCCATCACCTTGTAGAACGTGATGAAGTCCACCGCGATCGGCGCGTTGTCCTTGGTGAT
>JBDUEF010000100.1:0-6863 GCA_040002535.1 Actinomycetota bacterium
CGTCGGTGACGAGCGTGCCGTTCTCGATCGTGTCGGGAGGCCTCGCGTGCATCGTGGGCGTCGGGGTGCTGGCGGCTGCCATCCCGCAGCTCGCCCGCTACGACGCCGCCGAGGCTCGCCGCCAGGCGCAGGCGCAGGCGCCCTCCGCGGACGGCGACGACCCCTGAGCCTGCTACAGAGCGACGGGCGAGGTCCCTCCTTGTCGGTTCCAGGTCGGTAGTCTTCACGCACATCGGTTCAGGAGCCGGCGAAGGAGTGGCATGGAGGATCGGAGCCGCCAGCGCGTCTCGCAGGTGATCGCCGTGGTGGTCGGCGTGCTGCTGATCCTGTACCTGCGCGGCTCGTTCGGCGGCGACGGGGGCGGGGACGCCGTACCCACCCTTCCACCCAACCCCAGCAACTGCCTGCAGCTCTTCGTGACGGCCTCCTCGGAGAAGGCGGCACTGCTCACACAGATGGCCGACGGCTACAACCGCACCGGGGCCCAGGTGGGCGGCCGATGCGTCCAGGCCGTGATCACGTCCAAGGCCTCGGGCGGCGCCATGGACGCACTGGCACGGGGGTGGCGCGACGACGTCGACGGCCTCCGCCCCGACGTGTGGACCCCCGCCGGCTCCAGCTGGGTCGGTCTCCTCCAGCAGCGCACGGCGGCGCGCGACCGCCCCGATCTGGTCCCGGCAGGGGACCTCCCGCACGTGGCGTACAGCCCGCTGGTGATCGCGATGCCCCGGCCCATGGCCCAGGCCCTCGGGTGGCCCGGCACGGCCATCGGGTGGAACGACATCTACGACCTGTCGAACGAGCCTAGCGGCTGGGGGTCGGCCGGCCACCCGGAGTGGGGGGCGTTCAAGCTCGGCAAGACGAACCCGAACTACTCCACCTCCGGCCTGAACGCGCTGGTCGGTGAGTACTTCGCCGCGACCGGCCTGTCGAGCGATCTATCGCTGGCGCGCATCGAAGATCCGAAGGTGCAGGACTTCGTGCGCGGCGTGGAGAGCTCGGTGGTGCACTACGGCGACATCTCGCTCACGTTCCTGTCGAACCTGCAGCAGGCCGACGACCGAGGGGAGGGTCTCACCTACATCTCCGCGGTCACGGTGGAGGAGAAGTCGGTCTGGGATTACAACCAGGGCAACCCCACCGGCGACCCGGCGACCCTCGGCGACCACCCGAAGCCCTCCGTGCCCCTGGTCGCGATCTACCCGAAGGAGGGCACGCTGATCTCGGACCATCCGTGGGTGACGTTGAACGCCCCCTGGGTGGACGACGGGAAGCGGGAGGCCTCGCAGAGCTTCCTGGACTGGGTGCTGGCGCCCGAGCGTCAGCAGCAGTTCCAGCGGTTCGCGTTCCGGGACGCCGAGGGGAACCCCGGCGACCTGATCACCCAGCAGAACGGCCTGCTGCCGGCGGAGCCCACGCAGGTGCTGACGCCACCGGCCCCTGAGGTGCTCGACCGGATCCAGACGAGCTGGACGGAGCTGCGCAAGCGAGCGCGCGTGCTGTTGGTGATCGACGTGTCGGGCTCGATGGGCGACCCGGCGGGCGGTGGCAAGAGCAAGCTCGAGCTGGCGAAGGAGGCCGCGATCGACTCGCTGTCGTTGTTCGCGCCCGACGACGACGTGGGCCTGTGGGTGTTCACGACCGACATCACGGCCGGCTCCGATCACCAGGAGCTGATCCCGATCGGTCCGCTGGGCCCCAACCTGGATCGGTTCCGCAAGGAGATCCGCGGTCTCGTGCCGCTGAACGGGACCCCGCTGTACACGGCCGTGCACGACTCCGTCGACACCATGCGCGCGCAGCTCGATCCCGACCGGATCAATGGGGTGGTCGTGCTGACCGACGGGCGCAACGAGGATCCGCGGAACCAGGACCTCGAAGGCCTGTTGCGCTACCTGGACTCCGAGTTGAACGTCCGGATCTTCCCCATCGCGTACGGCGAGGACGCCGACCTGAAGACGCTCACCAGGATCGCGCAGGCGTCGCGAGCCGCCGTCTACGACGCCTCGGACCCCACGACGATCTCGAAGGTCTTCGTCTCGGTGATCTCCAACTTCTGATGGCCCTCCGGGACGAGGCCCGCGATCCGTGGACCTACATCCTGGGCGCGCTGGCCGGAGGAGCCGCCTGGGCCGTGGGCGTGCCGGTCATGGCGGCGGCCGGCGTGGGCGCGGCCGTGCTCGGGGTCAAGGCGGCGGTCGCCGCCGTGCTGGGGACCGGCGGGGAGCGGTCGCGCGTGCCGGCTCCGCCGCTGCCGGTGGCCGACCGGTCGCCGGAGCGGCACTGGCTCGACCGCGCCCAGGCGGCCGTGGCCTCCTTCCGTGACCTGGCGGGCTCCGTGCCGGAGGGCCTGGTGTCCGAGCGCAGCCGCTCGATCGGCGAGCAGTCAGACAACACGTTGTCGGGTCTCCGGCGTCTAGCCGGCCAGGCCACCACCACGCGCAGCGTGGCCGCCCATATCCTCACCGACCGGCTGGCCCAGGAGGGCGAGCGACTGCAGCGCAGCCTGGACGCCGCCACGGATCCTGATATCCGTCAGGAGCTGGAGCGGTCCATGGAGTCGGTGCGCGAGCAGATGCAGATCGGCGCCCGGCTGCACCAGTCGCTCGCAACCCTGCTGGCCCGGATGGAATCGGGGACCCTGGGTCTGGAGCGGCTGGTGGCGCAGCTCGCCGAGATCCTGGCGCTGGGCGAGTCGGCCACCTCGCCGGTGGAGGGCGCAGCGCAGCTGGAGGCGCTGGCCGACGAGCTGGAGGGACTGCGCGCCGGACTCGCCGAGACCGAACGGTTGTCACGCCGCACGCTCGGCGCCTACGCAGGCGATGGCGTAGCATCCGGGAGCACCGACCAGAGGGAGTGATACCGCATGTTGATGGCCCTTCGTCGCTGGTGGAAGTACCTCGCCGCTGCGTTCAGCAGCACCGTGGAAGAGAAGGCCGACCCGAAGATCCAGATCGAGCAGGCGATCGAGGAGGCGAAGCGCCAGCACGAACTCCTCTCCCAGCAGGCCGCCGCCGTGGTGGGCAACCAGAAGCAGCTCGAGCTGAAGCTTGGGCGCTCGATGGAGGAGGTGGAGAAGCTCCAGGGCTCGGCGCGCCAAGCGCTGCTGATGGCCGATGAGGCCGTGCGCCGTGGCGACACTGCCGCGTCGGCGCAGTACGAGGACGCGGCCCAGTCCTTCGCCATGAAGCTGGTGACCGAGGAGGCCTCCATGAAGGACCTCAAGGGGCTCCACGACCAGTCGATGACGGCGGCCCTCGCCGCCCGCAAGGCCGTCGAGATGAACGCGCTCAATCTCCAGAAGCAGCTCGCCGAGCGTTCCAAGCTGCTGTCCCAGCTCGACAACGCGAAGATGCAGGAGCGGATGAACTCGGCTCTCAAGCAGATGAACGAGCTGACGCCCAAGGGCGACGTCCCGTCGTTGGCACAGGTCCGCGACAAGATCGAGACCCGCTACGCGAAGGCACTGGGTGAGTCGGAGATCCGCACCGACTCCGTCGGCTCGAAGATGATGGAGGTGGAGAAGGCGCAGATCGACGCGGAGGCGGCCTCCCGCCTGGCCGCGCTGCGGGTGGGCATGGGCCTCGCGCCCGCGCCCACCGCCTCCGAGACCACCTCCACCGTGGAGACAGGTCAGGCGGCGACGGCCACCTCGTCGTCCACGCCCCCGCAGGAGCAGGTCAAGGAGGGCGACGCCTAGCTGAGGTCAGGCCTCGATCGGGATGGGCGCGACCGCACCCGCCCGGACCGGCACGGCGTCGTGCCCCGGGATGAACCGGTTGGCCACGACCGCCGCCACGACCAGGACGGAGCCCGCCACCAGCAGCGCCACCTGGAAGCCGCTCATGAAGGCGTCGCCGTAGGCGCTGCCGACCGCCGCGCGCTGCGCCGCCGTCAGGCCGAAGGTGCCGAAGTCGCTCACGCCGTGACTCGCCGCCGCCGCGATGCCGGCGCGCTGCGGGTCGCTGAGCCCGATCGAGCTCAGCGCAGGGGCGAGCGCCGCGTTCAACCTCGTGAACAGGAGCGTGCCTAGCAGCGCGATCCCGAACACACCCCCCACCTCCCGGCTCGTGTTGGTCATGGCCGAGCCCAGACCGGCGCGTTCGGGTCCCACCGAGTTCATGACGGCCGCCGTCATGGGCGCCATCGTCGCGCCCATCCCGTGTCCCATGATCGCGAAGATCGGGAACATCACCCAGTAGGAGGTATCCGCGGCGATGTTGGACAGCGCCAGCAGGCCGCCACCCGCCAGCAGCAGACCGTAGGTCATGGGCGCCCGGGATCCGTGCGTGGATGCGTAGCGCCCGGCGTTCGGTGCCGTCACCACGATCATCAGGGTCATGGGAAGGAACCGGAGCCCGGTCTGGAAGGCCGTGTAGTCGTGCAGGAACGGGTTCTGCATGTACAGGCTCAGGAAGAAGAAGGTCGAGAACATGCCGAGCGAGACGGAGAACGCCACGGCGTTGCCGGCGGAGAAGGCCGGGATCTTGAAGAACGACAGGGGCATCATGGGGTGGGGCGTGCGAGACTCCCACACCAGGAGGCTCGCGATCAGGACCGCACCGGCCACGAGCGCCCCCACGATCGCCGGATCACTCCAGCCCTTCTGGTTCGCCTCGATCAACGCGTACGTGAGGCCGAACAGACCGCCTGTGCCGAACAGCAGACCGGGGATGTCGAGCTGCCGCGCCTGCTCGGAGCGGCTCTCACGCACGTTCCGCACCGCCAGCAGAAAGGCGACGATCCCGATGGGCACGTTGAGGAAGAAGATCGACTCCCAGCCGAGGTGCTCCACCATGTAGCCGCCGAGCGTCGGCCCGAGTGCCAAGGCGATGCCCGAGACGCCCGCCCACAGGCCGATCGCCTTCGCGCGCTCGTGCGGCGGGAACGTGACGGTGAGGATCGAGAGCGTGCCCGGCATCAGGAGCGCGGCGCCGATGCCCTGCAGCGCACGGAACGCGATCAGCTGCCCGCTCGAGCTCGAGAGACCGCACAGGAGGGACGCAGCGGTGAAGATCGCGAGTCCCGAGAGGAACATGCGCTTGCGGCCGTAGCGATCGCCCATGATGCCGCCCGTGAGCAGCAACGACGCGAACGCCAGCACGTAGCCGTCCACGATCCATTGGAGGTCGCTCAGCCCTGCGCCGAGATCCCGGCTGAGCGTGGGCAGTGCGACATTGACGACGGTGTTGTCCAACATGGCCATCGCCAGTGCGAAGCACATGGTCAGCAACACGATGACCTTCTCGCGGGCGTTGTCTCCTTCGAAGCCGAACAGTCCCACCTCGACGCTCCTTCACGGTCAGCGGGCTCCGGGCGGGCCCCGGAAGCCAACGGACGCCGCGAGGGCGTCGTGTGTCACAACGCAGGGTACCGCCGGAAACCTTCCCGGGGCGCCAGAACGTTTCCGAACTCGCGGACCGACGGGACCGGATTCAGCCCCTGGAGGCGCCGGCAGCGTGGGGCACGGCGGGCGCGTCCAGGTGCACCTCAGCGAGGCAGCGCCAGCACGTGTCGGAGGCCGCGTGGTTGATCGCTCCGCACGTGGGGCAGATGACCTCGTGCATGCTCATGCATGTGATGTCGGCCGTTCGGGGGCAAAGATTGAGCCCCGAGCGAGGGATTCCGGCAGTGTTCCGAGCCCCGCGAGCCCGGTCGCATCGGCCGCGGCCTCCATGTGGCGGATGTCGTCGTAGTCGGCGTCATCTATGGGGACGAAGCGATCCACGAACCCGCGCCCGAGTGCCTCCCTCCCACCGGGTCGCGCTGCGAGGCCGACGAGGGCCTCCTGGAGTGCGCGCCGCTCCGCCGACGGCATATCGGCCGACGCCACGACCGGTTGGATCGTGGAGGGTCCCAGCGCCTCGATCACGCGCAGGCGTTCGGCGAGTCCCGGCTCATCACGCAGCGCGATCGCCAGCACCTGCGAATCGATCGCCGCGCCGTCCACCGCGCCCTCGGCCACCAGCCGGATCGCCACGTGATGGAAGCCGGCCTCCACGATCCGGCCGAAGAACGCTCGGGTCTCTCCGATCGCGGCCAGGTGGGATCGGACGACGCCGAAGCCCGATTGCGAGTCCGTCTCGTTGAACGCCCACGAGGCTCCCCGTAGGTCCCCGAAGGATCGGAAGGGGGACTTCGAGGCCACGATCACGTCGGAGAAGTAGATCGGGCGTCCCGCGTACCGTTCGCCGGCCAGCACGGGCGCCGCGATCGCCGTCACGGTGGGGGACGGGGCGGCGGCCAGTCGCACGAAGGGCAGGCCGCACAGGAAGGCCGCGTCGGCGCGGCCGTCCGAGAGCTCCGCGTACTCGCTGCCCACGTGCAGCTCGCCGGTCCTGCCCAGTTGGGCGGCAGCGGCCTCGACGATCCATGCGTACACGGGCTCCATGCTCGGTGCGAGGAACGTTGCGAACCGCAGGACGCCGGGCCCGGTCATCCTCGCCACTGTAATCGTGATTACCGGCCGGGAATAGGCACGCGCGGGCGGGGTGTTCCCTCACCAGGAGCCGGACACGCCCGGTCTCCGCACGAACCGCGAAGGAGCACCCACATGGCGATCGACACGCAGGCCCTTCCCCTCCTCCCGCTGACCACGGGCGTCGTCCTGCCCGGGATGGTGGTCACCCTCACGATCGAATCCGACGAGGCCGCCGCCGCGGTCCAGGCCGCCGACGGCGGCGAGCTGCTGCTGGTCCCGCGTTTGGATGAACGCTACGCACGCATCGGCACCGTCGCGACGGTGGAGGACGTGGGCCGTCTCCGCGGCGGCCAGGACGCCCTGGTGATCCGCGGCCTGCATCGCGCAGCCGTCGGCCTGGGCGTGCCCGGCACCGGCGAGGCCACCTGGGTGCAGGTGGAGC
>JBDUEF010000101.1:0-6786 GCA_040002535.1 Actinomycetota bacterium
TGCTGGAGGAGACCGAGCGGCCGCTGTACGGGGTGCTGTTCCTGGCCGCCGCGCTGCTGGTCGTGTTCGTGGACGCGCTGCGCCGCGTCCAGCGGTGGGGCCCCGCGTGGGTGTGGCCCGGCGTGCGGGGCGGGCTCACCTCGGCGACGGGCCGCGGCGCCAGACGCGTGGCGGCGCTCGCGCTGAGCGTCGCCACGATCCTTCCCCTCACCCTCCCGGGCTTCGGCACGGGCGCGGTGATCGACCTGTCACCCGGGTCGGGCGATTCCGTTCGTGTGAGCCCGCTCGTCTCGATCCGCTCCAGCCTGACCCTGGACGACCCGGTGGAGCTCTTCACCGTTCGCTCCGACGTTGCCTCGTACTGGCGGATGGTGAGTCTGGATACCTTCGACGGAGTCTCGTGGAAGTCGACCGCTGGCGCCCTCGACGCGAGCGTCAGCAGCACGACGCCCCTGTCGGACCTGCGGCCGTTCGGGCGTGAGCTGGATCAGACCTTCACGGTGGTCGCCGAGAAGGGTCTATCGGTGCCCGGCCTGCCGGTGGCCTACCCGGCGATCCGTGTGGACTACCCCGGCGCGCTGATCTACGACGCCGATCTGGAGATGCTCCGCCTCGACGGCGCGATGGAGGCAGGCACCAGCTATCGGGTCCACTCCGACCCGCTGCAGCCGCCACCTGCCGAGCTGGATAGGGTCGATTTCTCCGATCCCACGTTGAACCCCCTCTATACCTCCGTGCCGGCGGGGCTGCCGCCGGGGATCGGGGTGCTGGCGAGGGAGTGGGTGGCGGGCGAGTCCACGGACTACGACCGGATCCGCGCGATCCAGGATCGCCTGACGAGCTCCGAGTTCCGATACGAGACCGACGTCCCGGCGCGCGACGACCAGTTCACGCTGCTGGATTTCCTGCAGCGAACGAAGGCGGGCTTCTGCCAGCAGTTCGCCAGCGCCATGGCCATCATGCTGCGGACCCTCGGCTACCCGACGCGCGTCGCCGTCGGGTTCACCCAGGGCCGCCA
Organism: Actinomycetota bacterium; assembly: GCA_040002535.1. Lineage (GTDB taxonomy): Bacteria > Actinomycetota > UBA4738 > UBA4738 > HRBIN12 > JALYMB01. The sequence continues at coordinate 1,019 of JBDUEF010000101.1, forward strand.
GACCGATGACGGCGTGTTCCATGTGACGACCGAGAACGCACACGCATGGGTCGAGGTGCTCTTCCCCACCTACGGGTGGCTCGCCTTCGAACCCACCCCCGATCGCACGAACCCCGTGGCCAACGGCTACGACAACCCCTCCACGGCCTGCGTGAACGCCAGCGGGCTGCCGTGCAGGAACACCTCGGGTCCTCGTGGGCAGGGGCAGCAGGAGCTGGGGCAGCTCACGCACACCGAGAACCGTCCCAGCGTGAAGGGGGGCGGGGTCACGCTCCCACCGGGTGGCCTCGACGGCCCACTGGAGGCCCCGCAGCCGTTCCGGCTCCCCGCCGGGCTGGTCGCTGCCGTCCTCGGCGGCGTCGCCGCCCTGGTGGTGCTGCTCATCCCCCTCGTCCGCTCGGCCCGGCGCCGTCTTCGGCTGCGGCGAGATTCCTCGGAGCCCAGGAGCAGGATCCTGGCCATCTACGACGTCTTCGACTCGCGGGCCGCGCAGATCGGATGGGCGCGGCGCCGCGGCGAGACCCTGTCGGAGTACCGTCGCCGACTGGACGCGGCGGGGGTCGGCGGCACCGCCTCGCTCTCGCACCTGATGGCGCTCACGGGCCGCGCCGCCTATGCCGAGGGCGGTGCGGCTCCCGCGGACGCCGCCGAGGCGGATCGGGCGGCATCCGACGCCCTGCGGGAGCTCCGGCGGGGCACACCCCTGGCGCGGCGCATCGTGGGCTGGTACCTCCCGGACACGATCACGCGCGACTAGGGTTCCCCTTCAGGAACCCGTGGCCGTATGGGCCGCGGCCTCCCGCAGCGCCCGGACGAACCGCTCGCGATCCTCACGGAACTGCGTGACGTCTGCTTCCACACCAGAGGCGATGTCGTCGATGGCCACGAAGAACGCCATCTGGCCGTCGCGCAGGGCGTCCATCACCTCGCCGTCGCGCCGGCAGATCTTGAAGATGCTCACGCCGTCGGTCACGAGCTTCACCTCGGAGAGGTGCCGGTCCAGGCCCGCCCGCCGGTTCAGGAAATCCCAGGAGCGGCGGACGCGCTGGAGCGACATCCCACCGTCCAGCAGCGACTTCACCACCCGAAGCGCCACCAGGTCTCTGAACGCGTAGAGACGCGGAACGCCCGGCCGCCCGCCCGTACCCTGGACCGCGGGTTCCACCAGGCCGATGTGATCCCAGTACCGGAGCTGTCGGGGCGTGCAGCCCGTGAACTTGCAGGCCTGATGAGCCGTGAACCCCTCCATCGATGCGCGCCTTTCGCCGAACCGAGACAACCAGACCAACCGGTGCGGCCGTCCTCCCCGGGGAAGAGGTTCGACCTTCGGTCGACGGTCACACACCCTGGGGAAGGTGAGCGCCCTTTGTACAGCAGGCCGCGCGGGCGTGGCAAGCGCGCAGGCAGTCGTGGCGAACGAACGGCTCGGATTGACCATCCCGGGGGACGCGGCGGTCCCCGATCACTGCGGGGGTGGTTCGGAGGGACGACGGATCCGGGCGACGATCCTCGCGAACGCTGACGACAGGCCGCCCTCCTGCTGCAGCGCGCGCACCTGGTCGCGCCCGAGCTGGCGCGTGTAACGAGCGACCAACAACGCGGAGAGCACCATGACGACGAAACCCACCGCCGCGACCCACAGCTCCGTTGCGAACGAGAACAGCATCAGGAAGAACCCGACTCCGAACGCGAGCGAGGACAGCCGGATGCGCCGCGACAGATGTGTGGACAGGGTGGTGCGCCCGACCTGCTCGACGAGCCGCGGATCGTCCTGCGCCAGGCGAGCCTCGATCTCGTCGAGGATCCTCTGTTCTTCGTCGGAGAGGGGCATACGCGGGTTCCTGCCTTCGTCGCCGGTGGGGTGCCGGTGCATCCAGACCATTATAGGAACGCTCGCCGTTGCGGGAAGGGCGAGCTTCAACGATCGCGCGCGCGGTCCAGCAGGGAGGCGGGCATCGCCGCCCCCCGGCCGAACCGCCCCTCGATCCGGTCGATCGTCCGCTCCAGGTCCCCCTGGCGCTCCGGGTGGAGGAACGCGAGTTGCTCTGCGCCGGCCGGGATCAGGCCCGTCGCCTGCACGCCCAGCAGGCGGATCCGCCGCCGCGCCCCCGGCAGAGCCCCGTACAGCTCGCCCACCACTCGATACAGCTCCGCCCCGAGATCGGTGGGATCGGGCAGGGTTCGCGACCGGGTGAGGGTGGTGAAGTTGGCCAGCCGGGCCTTCAGGACCACCGTGCGGGCCTGGTACGCGTCGGCGCGCAGCCGAGCCGCCACCCGGCCGGAGAGCGCCAGGAGTTCGCGCAGGACGTCCCGGTCGTCGTCGAGGTCGTGCGGGAAGGTCTCCTCGTGACTGACGGACTTCGGGACCTCGTAGGGCACCACGCCGCGATCGTCGAGACCGTGGGCGAGCGAGCGCAGGTGACGCGCGCTCTGCTCGCCGAGGACCCGGGTGAGGATCGCCTCGGGTGTAGCGCCGAGCTCGCTCACAGTTCGGATCCCGAGGCGGCCCAGCAGCTCCCCGGTCTTGGCGCCGACACCCCAGAGCCGGCTCACCGGAAGAGGGTCCAGGAACGCGCGGACGCCGTCGCGATCGACCACCAGCATGCCGTCGGGCTTGCACAGATCGGATGCGAGCTTGGCGACGAACTTCGTGGAGGCGACGCCCACCGAGCAGGTGACGCCGACCTCGCGGGCGACGTCGGCCCGGATCTTCACGGCGATCGCGGTCGGCTCGCCGAACAGGGAGGTGGCGCCGCCCACATCCAGGAACGCCTCGTCCAGGGAGATCGGCTCGACGAGCGGGGTGTAGGACAGCAGCACCTCGCGGAGGCGGTTGGAGTGCGCGCGGTAGGCCTCGAAATCGCTGGGCAGGAAGACGAGGTCGGGACACAGGCGCTTGGCGCGCACCGACGGCATCGCCGAGCGGACCCCGAACGTCCTGGCCTCGTAGGAGGCGGAGGCCACGACCCCGCGGGGCCCGTCGTGGCCGACCACGACGGGCCTGCCCGCGAGCGAGGGGTCCTTCAGGACCTCGACCGAGGCGTAGAAGGCATCGAGGTCCACGTGCAGGATCGGCTCAGGCGGCCGCTCCGTCGTCACCGGTTCGCCTCCCTCGGCAGCGCGTCGGGCCCGGTCATCCGGCGGACCCACCGCTTGCGTGCCAGAGCTGCCGCGCCGGCCGCTGCGGAGCCGCGGGCGCGGCCAGCGCCTGTCGGAGCTCTCCGCGCCCCCGTGCCCGGTGCAGCGCGGTGAGGTCCCAGACCTCCTCGGCGATGATACCGATGCCGCCCACGCCGGTGCGCCGCAGCTGCCCCCACACCGCCATGGCGTACGAGTGGAACACGGTCTTCACCAGCTGGGGGCGCTGGGCGCTCTGGAACACCGTGACCTCCACCGGCCCCGTGGCGTCGTCCAGCGTCAGGAAGATGATCCGCTGGCCGCTGCGGATCGCCGGGGTCTGCGAGGCTACCTTCACCCCCGCCACCATCACCCGCCTGCCCCCCCGCATCGTCCGCAGATCTCTCGCACGCGTGACGCCAAGATCGGCCAGCAGCGGCTCGAAGAAGGTCACGATGTGCCGCGACGCATCCACCCCCATCACCTCGAGCTCCGCACGCACCACCTCCGCGTCGGAATAGTCCTTGAACCCGTGCGCGGTTCGACCAGGAGAGACAGCACCGAGGGTGAGCTGATCCCCCTCCCGCTGGGTCTCGGCCGTCATGGCCTCGTACAGCTGCGCCCGCCGGTTCCCGCCGGCGAGGTGGTCGAACGCGCCGGCATGGGCGAGGGCCTCCGCCACCGGTCGCGCCACGGTCGTGCGCCGCAGGAGATCCCCCACGTCGCCGAACGCGTGCAGGGACCGGGCCTGCATGATCGATCGGATCTCGGCGTCGGAGATCCCCGCCACGTGCTGGAAGCCCAGCCGGATCCCGAAGACGGGCGCCTCGTCGGTCGAGCCGGTGCCGGGCTGGGCGACCGTCTCCACCGTGTACTCGGGTTCGCTTCGATTCACGTCGAGGGGCAGGATCGGGATGCCGTGCTGCCTGGCGTCCTCCACGATCAGGCGGCGGGGGTACATGCCGGGGTCGTGGGTGAGGAGACCCGCCATCAGGTGGGCGGGGTAGTGGGCCTTGAGCCAGGCGGACTGATAGGTCGGGACGGCGAACGCCGCCGCGTGGGCCTTGCAGAAGCCGAAGCTCGCGAACTGGATCACGGCATCCCAGGTGTGTTCGGCGCTCGCGGGGTCCACGCCGCGTGTCGCCGCCCGGTCCACGAAGTCCCGGCGGAACCCCGGCAGCAGGTCCTCGCGGTGCAGGTGGCGGCGGATGTGGTCGGCGGTGGTCTCGTCGTAGCCGCCCATGGCGGCGAGGGTGCGGATCACCTGCTCGTGGAAGACGATCACGCCGAAGGTCTCCTGCAGGGCCGGCCGCAGATCGGGATGGGCGTAGACGGGGCGCTCCATGCCGGCGCGGCGGCGGAGGTAGGGCGCGATCATGTCGGACTTCACCGGACCCGGGCGGAACAGCGAGATGTCCACGATCAGGTCCTCCCATCGGGTGGGTTGGAGCTTCTGCAGCAGCTCGCGCTGGCCCGGCGATTCGATCTGGAAGCAGCCGAGGGTGTCGGAACGCCGGATCAGCTCGAAGGTGGGCTCGTCGTCCAAGGGGATGCGGTCCAGGTCGACCTTTTCGCCGGTGGTGCGGGCGATCTCGTCCAGCGCGTGGCGCATCGAGCTCAGCATCCGCACGCCCAGCACGTCGAGCTTCAGATAGCCCAACAGCTCGACATCGTCCTTGTCGGCCTGGATCATGCGGTGACCGTTCGCGCTGCGTTCCAGGGGAACGCGCGTCACGAGGTCGTCGCTGGACAGCACGATGCCGCAGGGGTGCAGGGCGATGTGACGGGGGAAGCCATCCAGGCGCTCGGCCACGCGGAAGAGCTGCTCGAGCTGTCCGGCGCCCAGGTTCAGTCCCTGCAGCTCCGGCAGGGTCGCCAGGGCCTCGCGGATATGGTGCGCGGAGATATGCGGGAATGCCTTCGCCACCACCCCGACCTCGACGTCGGGCAGGCCGAGCGCCTTGCCCACCTCGCGGACCGCCGAGCGGGCGCGGTAGGTGTCGATCATGGCCACGCAGCCGGCCCGGTCGTCGCCGTGGCGCGAGAGCACCATGTCGTAGACGTCCTCGCGCCGCGCCGACTCCACGTCGACGTCGATATCGGGCAGGTCCGTGCGCATCGGGTTCATGAACCGCTCGAACGACAGGTCGTGGCGCAGCGCGTCCACGTCGGAGACACCGGTGAGGTAGCACACGAGCGAGCCGGCCGCGCTCCCCCTGCACGCGCAGCGGATCCCCATGGCCTTCACGTCGGCCACGATGTCGGCCACCGTCAGGAAGTAGGCGGCGTAGCCCATGCGCCGGATCAGGGAGAGCTCGTGATGCAGACGCGCGCGCAGGCGCTCGTCCTCGCGCATACCGCGCTCGTGCACGCCGCGCCAGCAGCGCTCGGCCAGCACGGCGTCGGCGCTGCGATCCGCCGGCGTGGGGAAGTCCGGGAAGTGCACGCGCCCCAGGCCCAGGTCGAAGGTGCATCGCTCGGCGATCCGGAGCGTCGCGTCGCAGAGCTCCGGGCGCTCGGCGAAGAGTTGGCGCATCTCGCGTGTCGGCTTGAGCCACCCCTCGGCGTTCGCACGCGTGACGTGGTTCGAGGCAACGGGGACGATCCGGCGCATGCACTCGAGGGCGTCGGCGACGAAGGCGTCGGCCGGC
>JBDUEF010000102.1:0-6616 GCA_040002535.1 Actinomycetota bacterium
GTCGGGGTGGGCGCCCCTTCCGGATGGTGAAGTTCAGGTCCATGCGACGCGGAGCTCACCACTCCCGGGATCACCACGGACACCTGAACATCCATGACTCCGGCCCGATCTTCAAGATCCGCGACGACCCGCGCGTGACCCCCCTCGGGAAGCTCCTCCGGCGCAGTTCGCTGGACGAGCTCCCGCAGCTGTGGAACGTGCTGCGTGGCGACATGAGCCTGGTCGGGCCGCGCCCGCCGCTGCCAGAGGAGTTCCATCGCTACGACGGCAGGCAGCGCCGCCGTCAGGAGGTGAAGCCGGGGATCACGTGCATCTGGCAGGTGAGCGGCCGATCCGACCTGGACTTCGATACCTGGGTCGATATGGACCTCGCCTACATCGACGGCTGGTCCCTGGGCCTGGACGCTCGGCTGTTGGCGCGCACGATCGCTGCCGTGGTCTCGCGCCGCGGCGCCTACTGACACGCTCACGACGCCGGGCGGCGACGTATCTGACCGGCCGCCTGTGGACTGCGGGTAGCATCCTGGTTATGCGGATCCTGGTGATCGGCGGCACGGAATTCGTCGGGCGTCACTTCGTCGCCCGCGCGCTCGAGGACGGGCACCAGCTCACGCTGTTCAATCGGGGGCTCACGAACCCGACGCTGTTCCCGGAGGCGGAGCGGATCCGCGGCGACCGCGACGGGCAGCTCGCGCCGCTCGCCGCTCGCACCTGGGACGTCGCCGTTGACACCTGCGGCTACCTGCCCCGACTGGTCGGGAGCTCCGCTCGTCTGCTGGCCGGCGCCGTGGAGCACCTGACCTTCGTGTCTACGCTCTCGGTCCACCCCGACGACGTGGCGATCGGCGCGCGAGAGGACGCTCCGATCTCGGATCCGCCACCGGCCGATGAGGAGCGGATCACCGACGAGACCTACGGTCCGCTGAAGGTGGCATGCGAGCGGGAGGTGGAGGCGGCGTTCCCCGGGCGGGCGCTGATCGTCAGGCCGGGGCTGATCGTGGGTCCCCAGGATCCGACCGATCGGTTCACCTACTGGGTCCGGCGCGTGGCCGAGGGGGGCGAGGTGCTCGCGCCGGCTCCGGCCTCCTACCACGTGCAGTTCATCGACGTGCGCGATCTCGCGGTCTTCATGCTCGCGCACGCCGAGGCGCGCACGGCGGGCGTGTTCAGTGCGGTTGCCCCGCCGGTTTCCCTGGGCCAGGTCCTCGAGGCGTCGCGGGTTGCGGCCGGTTCCGACGCGGCCATCGCCTGGGTGCCTGAGTCGTTCCTGCGGTCGCACGATGTGGCTCCCTGGACCGACCTGCCGATGTGGATGCCCGAGTTCCCCGGCTTCAACGCGTTCGATCCCGCCGCGGCGATCGCCGCCGGTCTGTCCCCTCGCTCCGTCGCCGAGACAGTGGCCGACACGCTCGCATGGGACCGCACGCGACCGCAGACGTGGCCGATGCGGGCAGGCCTGGACCGCGAGCGCGAGCGGGATCTGCTTCGGCTGTTTGGCCGGAGTGAGGCCTGAGAGCCTCGGTGGGCGTCACCTAAGCGGGTCCCGGGGCGGAGAGGCTCGGCCGTGCGCTGGCTGTCGGGTCGCTGCCTCGACCTCGCCCGCACGCGAACGCCAAGCCGTAGATCACGGCCGCCACCACCAGTAGCGCCCGGTAGCCGATCAGGAGGGACAGGTACTCGACGACACCGCCCACCATGGCACCGAGCAGGTTCGCGCCGAAGGCCGTCGTGGACTCTGCGACGTCGCGGAATCGTTCGGCGAAGATCAGGTTCGCGAGGAACACCGGAGCGAACGCCAACGTGGTGGCTGCCAGGAAACGGGGCACGACCTCGAGCGAGAGCAGGACGTGTGCCGGTACGACCCAGGCCACGAAGAGCGACGCCGCCAGCCCTCCCCACAGCAACCCCACCCTGCGCACACGGACCCGCCGGGCCACCTCCACGGCTGCGAGCACCGTCAGCAGGATGCCGCCGAAGACCAGCGCGTTCACGAACCACGTCGTTCCGAACAGCAGCGCGAACTGCACCACGTTCTTCGTCTCCAGGAGGAGGAAGGCCGCGCCCATGAGGAACAGGTCGAGATGGCTGCCCATCGCCCTGAGCGGTCCACCCGCCACCCGGATCAACACGAGCGAAGCTATCAGCACCATGGCCAGCACGATCAGGTACAGGCTCGGGATCGTCCACGTGCGCAGGTACACGAACGGGTGATCGTCGGTCGCGGGCGCCGGAACGCTGCGCTCGTCCGGATCCCACGTCTGCGCGCAGGCCAGCGCGGTCGGGTCCTTCGAATCCATAAGGAGAGAGAAGTTCCCGATGGAGGGGCCCGCGTCGAAGGGATCCACGTCGATGCAGGGGGTGGTGCCGAACACGGTCTGCAGCGTGCCGGCCAGACGATCCACGAGCCAGACCTCCCGGTAGTAGTTGTACATGCCGAAGGAGCCACGGGGAGTGAGATGGGCAGCAGCGGAGCCGATCGCCTCCTCCGTGAAGAGATAGCTCTCCAGCCGCAGCGCGGACTGGCCGCTCACCAACGTGAGGGAGTCGGGGAGCGCGAACAGGATCAAATCGTACTTCTGGTCGGTCCGTTCGAGGAAGGCACGACCGTCGTTCACGATGGCGGTCACCCGGGGATCTTGATACGGGCGGTCGGGGTGCAGTTGGCTCCCCAGCACCTGCAGCTTCGGGTCGATCTCCACGGCGTCGACGTGCTGAGCTCCTGCTCGTAGGGCGATCGACACATCGCTGCCGGTGCCGGCGCCCACGATCAGGATGTTTCGAAGAGGGGCGCCGGAGGCACGTTCGTAGGGAAGGCCGTACGTAGGCTCGAGCTTGAGACGGAGTGCCGCCCCGATGATGGACTGGTGCGGGATGCTGTTGACGCTGATCCCGTAGACGGGCTGTCCTTCGATGGTCATCGCGCTGGCGTCAATCTTGTAGTACGGCGACCAGGTCTCGATGGTCGCGGTCGGCGATACCAACGCGAACAGCGCGATGACCGCCAGCAGAGAGATCGTCTGCAGCAGCGCGAGCCGGCCCATGACCAGCAGGAACGAGACCGCCAGGACCGCCGCCCATACCGACGGCGGCGTTCCCAGGAACGCGAGCAGCGAGAATGCCGCGATCCCCAGGATGCTGCCGAGGATGTCCAGCCGGTAGGCGTCCAACGGCTCGAAGCGCGAGAACAAGCGCGCCACACCCTGTGCCACGCAGGCCATGATCACGGCCACGGCGCAGAAGACGATCGGTAGCATCACCCACATCGGGGCCCCGCGCTGCGCGAGCGACCCGAAGAACACCAGCGTGGATCCGGACCGGTCGAGCACCACGGGGAACTTCACGACGAACGTCACGAAGAAGGCCATCGCCACCGGAGCCCACCGGAACAGGTCGGTCGAGGATCGTGCCCGCAGGAACCCGACGCCGATCCCGAGGAAACTGCCCAGGAGCACGAAGTTCGAGAAATAGGAGAGATACACCACGCTGGCGCCGGACCAGCGGATCAGGACCAGCTCCGTGAACAGCATGAGGAAGCTCGCCAGCACCAGGCGTCTGCGATCGTTCATCTGCGGAGACTATCCCGTGCGTCGCGCCCCGCCAGGGAGGTCAGCTCGATGGCGCGAGACGCTCCCTCAACGCCTCGACGTCGAGGTCGGGGCGCGGGAAGGACGGGTCCAACTCCTCCAGTGTCTCCACGACCAGTCGCTCCACCGCCCAGTTGCGGTACCACTTCCGGTTCGCCGGCACGATGTACCACGGTGCCGCATCGCTATGCGTCTGGAGGAACACGTCCTCGTAGGCCGACATGTAGTCGGGCCATCGGGCGCGCTCCCGGATGTCTCCCTCGTTGAACTTCCAATGCTTGTCCGGGTCGTCCAGCCGGGCCAGCAGTCGCGCACGCTGTTCGTCGTAGGAGATGTGGAGGTACACCTTGATGATGGTCGTGCCGGCGCTGGCGACGCGCTCCTCCCACTCGACGATCTCTGCGTATCGGGAGCGCCAGACGTCCTCGAGCACCAGTTCGTGTACGCGAACCACTAGCACGTCCTCGTAGTGCGAGCGATCGAAGATCACGATCTGCCCGGGAACGGGAAGACGCTGCTCGATGCGCCACAGGAACGGATGCACGGCCTCCTCCGGCGTGGGCTGCTTGAACGCGGCGACGTCCAGGCCGGCTGGGTTCGCACCGCGGAAGACGTGCTCGATGGTGCCGCCCTTGCCGCTGGTGTCCATGCCCTGCAGGACGAGGAGCACCGATCGCGTGTGCTCGGCCCACAGTCGCTCTTGCAGGTCGGCCAGGCGGCCGGCGGTGTCCGCGGCCTCGAGTTGCGCCTCGCCCTTGTTGCGGATCCCGGGATGGCCGCGCGGGTCGATCCGGGGCAGCAGCGGAGACCCGTCGGGGCCGGCACGCAGAAGGTCTCGGACCGAGCTCATCGCCGGACCCTATCGCACCCCGGGCAGCGCCTCTATCCCGTCAGTCGCCGTGCACGACCTGGCGGAGGGGGGCGTCCTGCGAAGACGGCATCCAGTATCCGATCGCCCCCTCGCTTCCCGCCCCGAGCAGTTGCGCGCGCACGGGCGTGATCTCGGCGAAGAGCTCCGGCCTCACGTGCAGGTCGTCGCGCGCGCGTACCCACCGGTAGGTGTACGCGGTGAACAGCGCTCGGCGCGTCAGATCGCTCAGGTTGGGGCTCCGCATGTGCCACAGGCGCCGGTCGAACATCACGGCGTCGCCGGGCCCGGCCAGTACCGGCACCGCACCCTCGGGATCTGCGGTGCCGCCGTCGACGAGCCTGGGCAGCGTGTTCCAGCGGTGCGAGCCTGGGATCACCCGCAAGTTGCCGCGTCCCGGCTCCCTGCAGTCGGACAGGAAGTACGCCACCTTCACCGACATGCGCGGCCGCGGCTCCGTCTCCAGCTCCAGGTTCTGCCGCCCGCCGTCCTGGTGCCACATCCATCGAACCTGGGGCTCTGCGTCCTGGGGGGGGTGGACGTCGAGGTGGCAGTGGTACATGAAGATGTTCCACCCCAGCAGGTCCACCACGATCGGAAAGGTGACGGGATGGTCCACCAGCTCCAGGAACGCCTCGTCCGATCCCACGAAGGCAAGCAGGTGCAATGCCTCGGCGCCGCGCACGGGTGGCATGTCGCGATGACGCCACCATTCGCGCTCCATCGCCTCCCTGAGGCGAGCGATCTCATCGGATGAGAGCGCCCCCGGCACGACCAGATAACCATCACGATCGAACGATGCACGCTGTGCGACCGTGATGCCCGTGGACGTGGCGGGGGTCATCGGTGCCCTTCCGTCGGAGGCTCGACCCACCAGACCTTCCACCACCACCACCGGTTCCCCGGCGGGGGCGGACCCGCACTCACCCGGCGGCCGGTAGACTTCAGGAGCCGTGCGTTCGCCCGGCGCCCATCCGACCCGCGAGGAGCGTTCGCGCGCCCATGTCCAGACGAGCCGATATCCGCAACGTGGCCATCGTGGCGCACGTCGACCACGGCAAGACCACGCTGGTCGACGCCATGCTCTGGCAGTCGGGCGCGTTCCGGGAGAACCAGGGCGTCAACGAACGCGTGATGGACTCCATGGATCTGGAGCGCGAGAAGGGGATCACGATCCTGGCCAAGAACACCGCCGTGCGGCATAGCGGCGTGAAGATCAACATCATCGACACGCCCGGCCACGCGGACTTCGGCGGCGAGGTGGAGCGTGGCCTCACCATGGTCGACGGCGTTCTGCTGCTGGTGGACGCCAGCGAGGGACCGCTTCCGCAGACGCGCTTCGTCCTTCGCAAGGCGCTGGAATCCAACCTGCCGGTGATACTGGTCGTGAACAAGGTCGACCGCCCAGACGCCCGGGTGAAGGAGGTCGTGCACGAGGTGGAGGAGCTCTTCCTCGATCTGGACGCCAACGAGCATCAGATCAGCTTCCCGATCCTGTACGCGAACGCGCGAGCGGGGCACTGCGGCACGGCGCCCGATGCGCTGGCTCCGGATCTGGAGCCGCTGTTCACCACGTTGATCGACCACATCCCGGCGCCCGAGTACGACGAGGCTCACCCCTTGCAGGCGCTGGTGACCAACCTGGATGCGTCGCCCTACGTCGGTCGCTTGGCGCTCTGCCGCGTCCGTCACGGCACCATCAAGCGCGGCCAGCAGGTGGCCTGGTGCCGCGCAGATGGAACCGTGCAGATGGAGAAGATCTCCGAGCTCTACATCACCGAGGAGCTCGACCGCGTGGAGGCCGACGAGGCCGGGCCAGGGGACGTCATCGCCATCGCGGGGATCGCCGACATCACGATCGGCGAGACCCTGGCCGATCCCGACGATCCCCGGCCGTTGCCGGTTACCCGCGTCGACGAGCCGAGCCTGTCCATGACGGTCGGCATCAACACCTCACCCCTGGCCGGCACCGGCGGGGACAAGGTGACCGCCCGCCTGGTGAAGGGCCGCCTGGATCAGGAGATCGTCGGCAACGTCAGCATCCGCGTCCTGGACGTCGATCGACCGGACGCGTGGGAGGTCCAGGGACGGGGTGAACTCCAGCTCGCCGTGTTGGTGGAGATGATGCGCCGCGAGGGCTTCGAGCTCACCGTGGGCAAACCCC
>JBDUEF010000103.1:0-6515 GCA_040002535.1 Actinomycetota bacterium
CCGAACACCAGCACGAAGGTGCCGATGATCTCGGTGATCAGGTTCGCCACGGTGTTGCGGATCGCGGGGCCGGTGGAGAACACGGCGAGCTTCAGGCCCGGGTCCTCGGTCTCGCCCCAGTGCACGTAGTAGGCCAGCCACACGAGTAGCGCGCCGATCCCCGCGCCGGCGAACTGGCCGCCGACGTACTCCGGCACCTTGCTCCACTCCAGGTCGCCGGCGGCGGCCTGTCCGATGGTGACGGCCGGGTTCAGATGCGCGCCGCTCTTGGTGGCCGCGAACACGCCGATCATCACGGCGATGGCCCAACCGAAGGTGATGACGATCCACCCGGAGTTCTGGGCCTTGGACTTGTTGAGCAGCACGGCTGCAACGACGCCGTCGCCCAGCAGGATCAGGAGCCCGGTCCCCATCATCTCGGACACGAACGTGCTGTCCATGACACCCCCTCGCTCTTCAGGCCCACCGACGGGCCCCGCTGGCACGCAGGCTCGACCGCTGGGCGAGTGCCGTCAAGACGTCACATCCCCGTTCTATATGCGAAACTCTCGTCCTCTGTTCGGCATCGCCGAACGCACGCACGCCCGGCGGAGACCGGCGACAGGTTGACAGGATCCATGTCCGGGCTGATGGTGGGCCCAACGGCGGAGGCGTCGCGCGACCCCGGGGGAGGCGTGGAGATGCAGGTGGGCGAGGTCCTGCTCGATACCGGCTTCGTACAGCGATGGATCGGCGAGGCCGCGGCCCTGATCCACCGGCAGCGCGACTTCCTCACCCAGCTCGACGCGGCCATCGGCGATGCCGACCACGGCGTGAACATGGATCGAGGGTTCTCGGCCGCCCGTGACGGGCTCATGTCCGACGTGGGCGCGACGCCCGGCGGCATGCTCGTGCAGGCCGGAACCACCCTGGTCCTGCGGGTGGGCGGCGCGGCCGGCCCGCTGTACGGCTCCGCGCTCCGCCGGATGGGTGAGTCGCTGGGCGAGGCCGAGCGTGTCGACGGAGGATCGCTGCTGGCGGCACTGCGGGCGGGCCTGGACGGGATCCAGCGTCTGGGCGCGGCCGTCGAGGGCGACAAGACGATCGTGGACGCCTACGCCCCGGCGTTGCTGGCACTTGAACGCGCCCTCCGGGGCGGCCGCGACCTCGCGACGGCCGCGGAGCGCGCCGCCACCTCGGCCGAGGCGGGCGCGCGGGCCACCGTCGCCATGCAGGCACGCAAGGGCAGGGCCTCCTACCTCGGACCGCGCAGCGTCGGACACCAGGATCCCGGCGCGACCTCCACCACACTGCTGTTCGAGGCGCTCGCACACGCCGTCGGCGCCCCGCCGTGATCCCCCCCGATACTCGTCGCGGCACGATCCAATCGGTGGAGCGGGCCGCCCGCATCCTGCGAGCGCTGGGCTCCGGGACGGCGCGGATGGGCGTCACGGAGCTGGCGGAGGATCTCGGGATCGCGAAGGGCACGATCCATGGACTCGTACGCACCCTGGAGCAGCAGGAGTTCGTCGAACAGGATCCCGGGACCGGCAAGTATCGTCTGGGGCCGGCGCTGCTGCAGCTGGGGAACGCGTTCCTGGACAACCACGAGCTGCGGTCGCGGTCGCTGCTGTGGGCCGACTCGCTGGCCTCCCGCGTGGGCGAGGCCGTGCGGGTCGGGGTGCTGAACGGCAGCACGATGCTGATCGTCCACCACGTGTTCCGACCCGACGACTCGGTGCAGATCCTGGAGGTGGGTGCCTCGATCCCGTGGCATGCCTGCGCGCTGGGCAAGGCGACGGTCGCCTACGAGGAGTCGCCCCGTCGCGACGCGCTGCTGGCGGGGCCACTGCCGGCGCTGACCGGACGCACGATCACCGATCCCGAGCGTCTCCGCGAGGAGCTGGTGGCGGTGACGCGCGACGGCTTCGCGCTGGAGGATCAGGAGGCGATCGTGGGGGAGGCGGAGATCGCCGCGCCGGTCTTCGATCACCGCGGGATGCCCGCCGGCGCCCTGGGGCTGGTCGGCCCGGTCGAGCGGCTCGCGTTGGAGGGTCACCCACCGGCCGCGTTCACCGCAGCCGTGCGGGAGATCGCGCGAGGGCTCTCGCGTGACATGGGCGCCGGGCGGCTGGCCGCGCGCGGAGGATGACCCCGGACGTGTCCCGCCGCAACTCGACGCTCCTGGTCGTGGGGGTGCTGGCGGTGTCGTTCTCCGCGGTGCTGGTGCGCCTGGCCGACGACACGCCGAAGCTGGCGATCGCCTTCTACCGCTGCGCCATGGCGGCCGTCGTGCTGGTGCCGCTGGCCGTCGTGCGCCACCGCGAGGAGCTGCGCGCGCTGACCGGCAGGCAGCGCCGGCTGGCGCTGCTGTCCGGCGCGTTCCTGGCCGCGCACTTCGCCACGTGGATCCCCTCGCTCTCCTTCACCAGCGTGGCGGCCAGCTCGGTGCTGGTCACCACGCAGCCGCTGTGGGTGGCGCTGTTCGGCCGCGTGATCGGGGAGCGGCCCTCGCGTCGGGCTCTGGTCGGCATCGGGGTGGCGCTGGCGGGCACGCTCGTGATCGCCGGCGGTGACCTCGGCGCCTCGGGGCGCGCGCTGCTGGGCGACGCGCTGGCGATCGCCGGAGCGATCTTCGCCGCCGGCTATGTGTTGGCCGGCAGGAACCTGCGGCAGGAGGTCTCGGTGGTGCCCTACACCGCGGTGGTGTACGCGACGGCCGCCGCGATCCTGGGTGTCGTGCTGCTGGTATCGGGCACGCCGTTCGCCGGCTACAAGCCGAAGGTGTGGCTGTTGTTCGCCCTCATCACGCTCGGCCCGCAGTTCCTGGGCCACACCGTCTTCAACTACCTGCTGGGGCACCTGGAGGCCGCGGTGGTGGCGATCGCCATCATGGCTGAGCCCGTTGGCGCGACGCTACTGGCGCTGGTGATCCTGGGCGAGGCGCCCACCGTGTCGGCGATCGCCGGCGGCGCGTTGATCCTGGCCGGGGTGTACCTGGCGATCGCGGGCGTCGGCCGCCGGGATGCCGCGGTCCTGGAGGCGCCCGTCGACTAGCCTTCGGCGCTATGGAGGAGCCGCCGGCGTTCGTGACCGTCGACGACTTCGAGGCTCCCGCGCGCGAACGGCTGTCCGCCGACGTCTACGACTACTACGCCGGGGGCGCCGGAGACGAATGGACGTTGCGCGAGAACCGCGCGGCGTTCGATCGGTGGATCCTGCGCCCGCGCATGTTGCGCGGCATCCGCGACGAGGACGTCGATCTGTCCACCGAGCTCTTCGGCACGCCGGTGTCGATGCCGGTGCTGATCGCGCCGTGGGCGTACCAGTCCGCCGCGCACCCCGACGGCGAGCGCGCCACCGCGCGTGCCGCCGAGCGCGCCGGCACGATCATGGTGGTGTCCACGACGACGGAGGCGTTCCTGGAGGACGTCGCGGCGGCGAGTGCCGGCCCGAAGTGGTGGCAGCTCTACGTGTTCACCGACCGCGGGTTCACGGCCGAGGTGCTGGCCCGCGTGCAGGCGTCCGCGTTCGGCGCCATCGTGATGACCGTCGACTTCCAGGACCCCGGCCTGCGCCACCGCGACACCCGCAGCGGCTTCGTGATGCCGATCGGCCTGCCCACCTCGGACCTCCGCTACGATCCCGCCATCTCCTGGGACGACCTGCCGTGGATCCGCGAGCAGGCCCCCGGCCTCCCCTTGCTGCTGAAGGGGATCCTCACCGCCGAGGACGCCGTCCTGGCGGTGGAGGCCGGCGTCGACGGCATCGTCGTGTCCAACCACGGCGGCCGCCAACTGGACGGCGTCGCCGCCGGCATCACCGCCCTGCCGGAGGTGGTCGAGGCCGTCGCCGGCCGCATCCCCGTGCTGATGGACGGCGGCGTGCGCCGAGGATCCGACATCGTCAAGGCCCTGGCCCTGGGCGCCGCCGCCGTGCTGGTCGGCCGCCCCACGGCGTGGGGACTCGCCGTCAACGGCGAGCAGGGCGTCGTCGACGTCCTGAAGATCCTCCGAGCCGAGCTGATGAACGCGATGCTACTCAGCGGATGCCGGAGCCTGGCGGACATCACGCCGGAGCTGGTTGCGCCTAACCGCTGACACGCGGAAAGGCCGGCCCGAAGGCCGGCCTTCCCGCGATCCGTGTGCGACTACGGTGCCGGCTTGAAGGTGCCGCCATCCTTGCCGAAGTTGCACTGGTTCTTCTCGTTGTTGAAGAAGGTGTTGGACGATGCCTTCACCCCGCTCGCCTGGTAGATCAAGAAGCATCCTTGAAGGTGCCGGTGCTGGCGAGTGCGGTGCTTCCCAGCGCCAGGCTCGCAGCCATCGCTACGAAGGTGAACAGGACCGGGCTTTGCGGATCCCTCCTTCCTCGGTCGGAGATGGGCGCTCCCCTGAACGGGGGATGGCTGCTTGCCGGGTTACCCTAGTCTTTGCGTCTAAAAGGCGTCAACAGCTTGAGTGCGACACCAGAGTATGCGCCAAAACAAAATGCCTTCTGAACAGGTAGAACGTGCTCACAGAAGTTCTGGTGAACCCAATCGTTTTTAGAAGCTGGGTTCTACCGTAGTCCGAATGTCGCGCTTGTCGTTCTGCGAGTCGGCCCTATACTGGGCACATGCCCGACCGTCCCATCCTCGCGCGCTCGCTGCTCCGTCGGGCTGAGAACACCGAGCTGTCGCTCGGATCGCTGGAGGCGATCTCGGAGATCCGTGCCTACCTGGACGATCTGGAGAAGCTCGCCACGCTTAGCGCCAGGGAGAAGGGCGCCACGGTGGAGGACATCGCCGGCGCCCTGAGACTCACACCCCAGGCCATCTACTACCGCTTCCGGAACGAGAGGATGAACGTCCAGACGACGCCGGGCCAGCCGAACGTGCCGGGGGCCGCTCTGGGGCCGGAGGCCGCGCTGGCGCCCAGCGAACCTCTGAACCCCGTGGACGAGCTGCCCATGGGCGGAGATCCGATCATCCCAAGCTAGGCTCGCCATCCGCTACGGGTGACGCTTGCCGCAACTGTCTGGCACGCTGCACAGATGAGTGGGTACGACCTCCACACGCACAGCTCCGCCTCCGACGGCACGGAGACGGTCGAGGCCAACGTCGCTCGTGCGCTCGAGTTGGGGCTCGACGGACTGGGCGTCACCGACCACGACACCACCGAGGGGCTGGACGCCGCCTTCGCGGCCGCCGAGGGCTCCGACCTGGAGATCGTGCCCGGGATCGAGTTCTCCGCCGAGTACGACGGAGCCAGCCTCCACGTGCTGGCGTACTGGGTGGACCCCGCCAACCCCGAGCTGCAGGCCGAGCTCACGCGCCTCACCGACACCCGTTTCCGCCGCGGCGAGATGATGGTGGAGAAGTTGCAGGAGCTCGGGTACGACATCTCCTTCGAGCGCGTGCGCGAGCTGGCAGGGGGCGGCCTGATCGCCCGCCCGCACGTGGCCAGGGCCATGGTGGAGGCCGGCATCGTCTCCACCGAGAAGCAGGCGTTCGACGAGTACATCTCCGACGACGGCATCGCGTACGTGCCCAAGCACGCGCTGGATCCCGTGGATTCCCTCGCGCTCATCGCCAGCGCCGGCGGCGTCTGCGTCCTGGCGCATCCCGGCATGTGGAAAGGCAACGGATCCGTGCCCGACGAGCTGATCGAATCCATGGCCGCCGGCGGCATGGTGGGCCTGGAGATCGACCATCCCGACCAGGACGCCGAGCAGCGCGCGTACTACGGCGCCCTCGCCGACCGGCTCGACCTGGTGTGCACCGGCGCCAGCGACTGCCACGGAGCCCGCTACGACTTCCGCATGGGATGCGAGACCACCGACGCGGAGCGGTTCGCCGAGCTGAAGCGCCGCGCCGGCCGCTCGGCCGTCTGATCTGCCGCGCCCTCTCAGGCTCGGGTCGTGAGAGTCTTGGCCGTGAGCTCCGTTGAACGCATCGGTGACCTCTCCGATCCGCGCCTGCGGGACTTCGTGGCGCTCCGCGACGTGGAGCTGCGGACCAAGCTCGAGGAGAGCGGCGGCCTGTTCATCGCCGAGGGCGAGCGCACGATCCGACGCGCCGTCGCCGCCGGGTACGAGCTGCGCGCGATCCTGCTGACCGAGCGGTGGCTGGCGCCGCTGCAAGACCTGATCGAGGACACGGGCGCACTCGTGCTGCTGGTCGAGGACGAGCTGCTCACCGCCACCACGGGCTTCCCCGTGCATCGCGGCGCGCTCGCGGCGCTGCACAGGCGGCCGTTGCCGGCGCTGGAGGACGTGCTGGCCGGCGCCGCACGGGTGGCGGTCCTGGAGGATCTGAGCGACCACACGAACCTGGGGGCGGTGTTCCGCAGCTCCGCCGCTCTGGGGATCGACGCCGTCGTGCTGACGCCGCGGGCGGCCGATCCGCTGTACCGGCGGGCCGTGCGCACCTCGATGGGCGCGGTGTTCTCCGTGCCGTGGACACGGATACCGTGGTTCGAGGGCCCGGACCTGCTGCACGACGCCGGTCTGGAGCTGCTGGCGCTCACGCCGGCGGAGGACGCCGTCGACATCCG
>JBDUEF010000104.1:0-6428 GCA_040002535.1 Actinomycetota bacterium
TGCCGGCCGCCATCTCGATCACGTGCTCGAGGATCCGCTGGCGGATGTCGGGCGTGGTCATGGGGGGCAGCGGGATCGAGATGTCGTCGATGGCGATCGTGAGCTTCATACCCGCGAACAACAGCTCCGTGAGCGGCTTCGAGTCACCCTGCGGGTGTCGCAACGCGTGGTCGATCGCCGCGTGCACGTCGCGGATGCCGGGGAGCGGATCGGGGGGATACACCACGCGTGTGCCCAGCGGGAACTTCTGCATGCGGAAGCCCTCGCCCTCGTGCACCAGCAGGGGCGGGGTCCGTTCGTCCACGTCCAGTACGAATCCGGGTCTGGGCATCCTCGAGTGCTCCTTTAGGTCTCCTGCGGCGCGAACGCCACCTTGAACGTGCCGAGCGCGCCGGCGCCGAGCGCGTGGTCCAGCGCCTCACGCCAGCGGGACAGCGGGTACACGGCGCCCACCAGGTCCTCCAGCATCGGCGCCATCGCCGCGATCTCCATGGCGAGGTCGAACGTGCGCCGGCGCTCGCCGCCGACGTCCTCGGTCCCGCCGGTGTAGGCGCCGACGAGCTCCAGCTCGCGGAACCACAGCGGCGTGAGATCCGCGCCGCCCCCCGGGATGCCGGAGAGCACCACCCGCCCGCCGGCTCGCGTGGTGCGAAGCGCCAGATCCAGCGCGCTCCTGGAGCCCACGCAGTCGATGGCCACGTCGACGCCCCCCAGCAGGAACTCCGGACCGCGCTCGGGAGTGAGCTTCACCGCGTGGTGCGCACGCCGCACCGACTTCAGGGCGTGCTCGGGACGCACCACCTCGGTGGCGCCGACAAGCTTCGCGGCCGCCCGCTGCCGCGGATGCTTGGCCGCCACGATCATCCGACCCGGCGTGGCGAGGCGCTGGATCGCCAGCGCCGTCAGGATCCCCACCGTGCCGGCGCCGACCACCAGAACCGTGCCGCCGTCGGGCACCCGCGCCCGCAGCGCCGTGTGCACGGCCGCCGCCATCGGCTCAACCAGCACGGCGCTCCGGTCGCTCATCGAGTCGGGCACGGCGTAGAGCTGCGACCGGTGCGCGACCATCATCCGGCTCCAGCCGCCACCCGTGTCGGCACAGTACCCGGTCTGCAGGCCGGCCTTGAGATCGCCGACCGTCACGCGGTCGCATCGACCGAAATCGCCGGCCGCGCAGTTCGCACAGACGGGGTCCTCGCCGCGAGCGGCACACGCCAGGACGCTGGACAGCACCACGCGCTGCCCGGATCTCAGATCACCGCAGTCGTCCAGCAACTCGCCGACCACCTCGTGACCCGGCACGAAGGGCAGCGACACCAGCGGCGTGAAGTAGAACGAGGTGGTCCCCGAGATCGTGGCCAGGTCGCTGCCGCAGATCCCGCTCAGCAACGGCTTCACGCGAGCCCAACCCTCACCCCGCGGCTCCGGATCCTGCGGGCTCACCAGCCGCAGCGGCGCCAGCGGCCCCGCGATGAGACCCGGGGCGCTGCGACCCACGGTGCGCGCGGCCACGTAGCGGGGGACGCTGCGGAACAGCTCCAGGGCAAGGGCCATCAGCGCCTCACCTTCCTCATCGGACCGCCGGCCTCGGGAAGCGAACGCGCGGCATCCCCTTGGACATGCCCCACTCCTCGATCGGCCAGCGACGCCGGGTGGCGTAGCGGGAGAGCGAGGCGTCGGGTGAGACGGCGACCGGATTGCCGACCGCTCGCAACAGGGGTAGGTCGGAGTAGGAGTCGGCGTACGCGTAGGAGTGCGTGAGCTGGATGCCCTCCTGGAGGGCGTAGCGTCTCAGCCATGCTGCACGCGCCTCGCCCACCAGCGGGGGCGCTGACATGAAGCCCGTGTAGCGTCCCTCGCGCTCCTCCAGCTCCGCCCCGATCATCACGTCGAACAGCGGCGCGAGCGGCCGCACGAAGGCAGCGGCGGCGGCGGTGATGAGGATCGTGCGGTGGCCCGCCGCCCGGTGATCACGGATCCGGCGGATCGCGGCGGGGCTCGCCTTCTGCAGCATGAACTCGCCCACGTGCCGGTCGATCAGTCGGTCGACGCCTGCCACGCTCGCGCCTTCGTACCGGCGGAAGAACGTCCGCAGGAAGTCGCCGCGGTCTCGCCGGTCGATCTGGAGGTAGCCGGGCACGCGCCCGAACACGCTGGCGAGCTCGGCGGGCCACTCGTCGCGAGTCAGGTCCGCCATCCGCGCCCACACGTAGGACTCCACGACGTTGGAGGTGATGATCGTGCCCTCCATGTCGAAGACCGCCACCACCGTCTCGTCCCGCTCCCGGATCTCCACGCGCGGTCGCTCCCGATCGCGCCGCGAGAGGTCCCGCAGGCCCTGCGTCACCGCCGGTGCATGCACGTCCTTCAGGTAGTACTTCCAATCGACCATGGCCGAATCGAACGGGAAGCGGGCTCTGTCCTGCAGATCCATGGACCCGTACAGCGCGAACGTCCGATCATCGGTGTACACGACCTCGGTCTCGGTGTACATGCCGTAGAGATCGCTGTAGCGCTTCACGAACTCCACGCGGGCCCTGTCGCGGTCCACCCTGCGGACGGCATCACGCATGCCCTTGGACTTGGGCAGGTGGGTGACCACCTTCTCGGCGACGTCGGTCAGGCGCTCGGCCCGGCGCAGCATCTTTCCCACCTTGAGGTTGCCGGGGAACTTCCACTCGGGCACCTTGTGCTCGCCCCGGCCGCGTGCGGGGAGCGGGTGCTCCTCGAAGTACTCGCGCACCCACTCGTACAGCTCGTAGAAGCGCAGCGGATTGCGCGAGCCGGAACTCACGTTGTAGTGATGTGCCTCTCCGGCGGCGGCCGGCGTCGCGGCCACCGCCAGGATGGCGTTCACCACGAAGTCCACGGGGATCAGGTCCACGATGCCCTCGGGGATGCCGGGGAACTCGGGGATCTGGCCCAGGCCGTACGCGCGGATGATGGGATCGGCCATCTTGAAGCCGTCGATCCACCCGGGGAAGGGGTAGGCGAGGGCCGACTCGATGATGCTGGGGCGAACCACAGATAGCGGGAGGTTCTCTGCGGCGCACAGCTCCTCCACCGCGCGCTCGCCCATCGCCTTTGTGAAGGTGTACACGTCCGGCCATCCCAGGGAACGAGCGCGCTGACGCCCGTACTCCACCAGGCGTGAGGTGGCCCAGTCCTTGCGGCGCTGTTCAGCGTCCTCGGCGACGGTCTGCGGGCCTGCGCGCGAGTGCTCCTTGGCCGCCTTGGCCATGAACGATCGGAGCTGCTCGGGGCGGCGGCTGGAGCCCTCGACGTCGGCGCGCGCGGTGAGCGCCAGCTCGCCCTCCATCCGGTAGTCCACGCGGTGCTCCAGCGGCCCCTCCGGGATCACGCCCTTCTGCACGCCGGCCACGTATGCCGTCGAGATGTGCACGAACGCCGGGCGCGAGCCGCCGGCCAGCACCCCGCGGTACAGGTTCAGGGCGCCGAAGAGGTTGGTCTGGAAGGCCTCGTCGATCGGCGGGTCGAAGCTGACGGTGGCCGCCGAGTGGATCACCACGTCGATGCCGGCGGGGATCGACGGCTCGCTGCGGCTGAAGTCCCCGTCGACGACCTGGGTGCGCTCGTTCAGCAGGTCGATCGCCGCATCGCCCGCGTAGCGTTCGCGAAGGAGGGTGAAGGCGGGCTTGCGCAGCAGGTACTCGACGCGCTCCCGGGCCGTGGCACCGGTCTGGGAACGCACCAGCAGCACGACCCGCGTCTGTGAGAAGTCCATCAGCAGACGCTCCAGCACCACCTGGCCCAGGAAGCCCGTGACGCCGGTCAGCAGGACGGTCTTGCCCGCCAGCCGATCGACGATGGAGCTGCCCACGCCTGAAGGGGCCGGCACGGCGGCGCCTGGGCGGGTCCGCTTCTTCTCTACCATTCGGCAGATTATGCCTGTCTACCATCCGGTAGACAAGTCCTGGCCGTCACTTCGTTCGAGGACGTGCCGTAGCCGGTCGAACAACTCTCACAGGGCGGCAGGGCCTCCGGCCCGCGGTATGCACGATGGCACTGCGGACCAAGATCTTGATGCTGATGACGATCCCGGTGGTGGTCCTGACCGCCACGGTCGCATCCCAACAAGCGGGCCAAGCGCGGTCTCACGCCCGCCCGCTGAGGATAGGTCAGCGGTTGGCGCGGCGTTCGACGGGGCCCAGACGGACGAGCCCGTCGCGCAGGCCCGTTACGACCGCTTCGAGCTTCGACCGCACCTGCAGCTTCGTGAGGATGCTCTGCACATGACCCTGCACCGTGCGGCGGCTGACGAACAGCGCCACCGACAGCTCTTCGGTGGACATGCCGTCCACGAGGCCCTGCAGGACCTCGAGCTCGCGCCGCGAGAGCACCGCGGCAGGACGCGAGGCCGCGTCGGGCTCGCTCGGCAGCAGCCGCAGCCGCCCCCGCCGCCCGCTCTGATCGCCGCCGGCCGCCCCCCGGATGACCTCGACCAGATCGTCCGCGGCCCGTTCCTTGGGGACGAGGGCGGCGGCGCCGGCCTCGTGGCCACGCCGCGCCAGGTCCGGATCGGACAGGGCGGTGATCAGCACGACCTTGGTCTCGGGCCGCGCCTCCAGGACCTGCCGAGTGGCGGTGAGCCCGTCCACACGCGGGAGATCGATGTCCATCAGCACCACGTCGGGTGCCGAGGAACGCACCCGCTCCGCAACGCCATCGGCGTCCGCCAGGATCTCCAGCACCTCGATGTCGTCCTCCGTCGACAGGAACATCCCGATCGCCTCGGCGAACATCCGGTGGTCGTCGACCAGTAGGACGCGGATCACGAGCTACCTCCCTCGGCGCTTACCGGCACCGAGAACCGGAACGACGCGCCGCCCGCCAGGGAGGGCTCGACCCAGATCCGGCCCCCGTGCGCCTCCACGATCTGCTGCGCGATGTACAGACCCAGGCCGGCGCCCTCGCCGTCGTCCTCGCGCGTCAGACGGGAGAAGGGCGCGAAGACGCGGTCGGCATCCCGTTGAGGCACGCCCGGCCCGATGTCGGCGATCGAGAACACCATGGCACCGTCGGCGCGCTCGGTCTCCACGACGATCGGCGAGCCGTGCGGTGAGAAGCGGTCCGCGTTGGAGAACAGGTTGTGGAAGACCTGCATCAGTCGGCGCTCGTCGACATCGATCACCACGTCGCGTTCGCCGTTGGGCGGCACGATGATCAGACGGTCGCTCAGGTGGGGGAACGTGCGCTCTACACGGCTCACGACCTCGCCGACCCGGCGGTGTGTGCGCTCCAGGTGCCGGTCGAACCGCAGGTCGTCCTCGGAGCTGCGCGAGGCAAGATCGCGCAGCTGCTCGGACTGGTCCAGCAGGCCCTGGACCGCGTGCCGTTTCTGGCCCTCGTCCAGGCGGTCCCACTTGGTGGCCAGGGTCATGGCGAGGGTGCGGATCGCCGCCACCGGGTGCCGGATCTCATGGTTCACCATCCGGTGCAGGTCGGCGCGGAGACGATCGAGATCCTCGAGCTCCTGCACCCGCCGCCGCTGCTCCTCGAAGGCGGTCGCCAGCTGCCGCGAGCGGTCGCGCTCCTCCGCGTAGCTGCGGCGGACGTCGGCGAGGATCGCCACCACCAGGACCGCCGCCATGGCGATGCGCAGCAGGTCGCCGGTGGACACGCGGTCGGTGAACAGGGTCGGTTCCAACAGGTAATGGAGGTGACTGAATGCGGTCATGACCAGCGCCGCCGCCAGCCACACCAGCGCGGAGCTCCGCCGATCCGTCGACAGGAGCAGACCACCGGCGGCCGCCAGGAACACCGCCGCGCCGACCGATCCCAGCAACACGTCGGCCGTCCCCAGGGTGACGGGGGTGGCGCCGGCGCCGGGCACCGGCAGGCCGCTGCGCAGCGTGGCCAGGAGGATGCCTTCCTGCGTGAGGGCGAGCGCGCCGAACGCCAGCGTGCCGAAGATCATGTACGTCCTGGCGGCGCTCCACTCCGGGTGCCGGGGTGCTCGCTGGGTGGAGACCGCCATCAGGATCAGCACGCCCATCTCCAGGCGCGCGGCCAGCCAGGGGTACATCGGGTCGCTCCACGCCAGGGCGGTGGGCGGCAGCAGCACCTCGAAGATGACCTGATGCACGGAGATGACCAGGAAGGCCAGGGAGACGAACAGCCACAGCCGGTCCCTGTCCATGGAGTACCGGAGGTAGGACACGCCGGCGATGATGGCGGCGGCCACGAGCGTGACCGCCTCCAGCACCGGACGGACCCGCGGCGCCACGACGCTGAACCGCATGTTCGGCACCAGGGCGATCGCGGCCGTGAGCGCCAGCAGCGGCGCGATCAGCGCCGCCAGCAGCGTGAGCCTGGATCCCCGCTCGAGAGCGGTTCCTGGGGAAGTCATCGATCTCGTCCCGTCCTCGCTCTCGCGAGCGCCCGGCCGACCGCCGGAGCGCTCTCCT
>JBDUEF010000105.1:0-6412 GCA_040002535.1 Actinomycetota bacterium
TGCGGTATCCCTCGCCCGAGATCGCGCTGAAGTGTACGAACACATCTGCGCTGCCATCCTCGGGGGTGATGAATCCGAACCCCTTCTCGGAGCTGAACCACTTCACGGTTCCGGTTGCCACTGGCGATCCCTCCTTCCTTCCGCCGTCCGGGCTCGCGGTGCGGCCCTTGGGCGCCGGCGTGACGCGCCGGTTGAGGGACTGCTTGTAGCGAACCACGAAACGGTACCCTCTTCGCATACGGTACACGACCGGCCGGTGCACCGCACCCTCCCCGGATCGCGGTCCTCAGATCGCCCTCACGGCCACGCAGACGCCGTCGCCCACGGGCACGACGGTCGAGGCCCAGGCGGGATCGCGGGAGATCCGGTCGTGGAACCGGCGGATGCCCTCGGTGTCGGCATCGGTGATCGCCGGATCAGCCACCTTGCCGCTCCAGATCGCGTTGTCGGCCAGCAGCATCCCCCCAGGACGCAGCAGACGAGCGGCGTGGTCCGCGTAGTCGGTGTACTCCGCCTTCGCCGCGTCGATGAACACGGCGTCGTAGGGTCCGTCGAGGCCGTCGAGCGTGTCCAGGGCGGGACCCCGATGCACCGTCACGCGGTCGGTGAGGCCCGCCCGCGCGAACCACTCCTCAGCGGCATCGGCATGCACGTCGGCGAGCTCCAGGGTGTCCAGGTGCCCGTGGGGCGGCAGGGCGCGCGCCAGCCACACCCCGCTGTAGCCGAACAACGTCCCGACCTCGAGCACCCGGATCGCACCGGTCGCCTCGATCAGCGTGGCCAGCAGCCTGCCCGTGTCCGCGCTCACCTGGATCGCCGGTCCCCGACGCTCCAGATCTTCGCGCAGCTCACGCAGCAGCTCGTCCTCCTCCCAGTACCGGGTCCGCAGGTACGCGGCAGTGGCAGCGTCCATCGCACGCCTCCTCGTTCGGTCGCCGATCGGTTGGCTCGTCCACCGTGTGACCGTTGCCGCCACGGTACCTACACTTGCGCCGATCATGGAGCCTGTTCCTGCGGTCGGTGCTGTTCTCGGTGGGTGCCTCGTGCTGGTCACGTCGTACAGCGTGCTGTCCACCCTCGTGATCCCCGGCGGCCGCGCCGGGTTGGCGCTGCGGACCGTCGACCGGAGCGTTGACGCGCTCTTCCGCACCGCCGCGTCCCATCGCCGGGAGGCCTTGTCGCGCCACCGCGTCCTGCAGGCACAGGCTCCCGTGATCCTGGCCGCCACGCTCGCCACCTGGCTCGTGGGCTTCTTGCTCGCATTCGCCCTGCTGCTGTG
The DNA here is from genome assembly GCA_040002535.1 of Actinomycetota bacterium. GTDB lineage: Bacteria > Actinomycetota > UBA4738 > UBA4738 > HRBIN12 > JALYMB01. The sequence goes on from JBDUEF010000105.1 coordinate 1,280, forward strand.
GCCGCAGACCACCGATCTTCCGGCGGCGCTGCGGGAATCGGGCTCGTCGTTGTTCACGTTGGGGTTCGCCTCGACGCGGACCGGCGGCACCACGGCGATCGATCTCGTGGCGGCCGCGACCGGCATGGTGGTGGTCGCGTTGCAGATCGCCTATCTCCCCACCCTGTACGGGTCCTTCAACCGGCGGGAGACGGAGGTGACCCTGATCGGCGTGCGCGCGGGCCATCCGTCGTGGGGTCCGGAGCTGCTCGCGCGCAGTCAGATGGGGTCCACGCTCGACGACCTTCCCGAGTTCTACCGGGCGTGGGAGCGGTGGGCGGCCGACGTGGCCGAGAGCCACGCCAGCTACCCGATTCTGCTGCGGTTCCGCTCGCCGGACCCGCGGTCGTCGTGGCTCATCGCGCTGCTGGCTGTGATGGACTCGGCCGCGCTGCTGCACGCGACCTCCCCGGATCAGAGCTCCCTGCAGGCGCGCCTGAGCCTGCGTATGGGGATCGATTGCCTGCGGCAGCTGGCCACGACGGTCGGGATCGCCTTCGACGACGACCCACGGCCCGACGAGCCCATCGAGCTCACGAGGGAGGAGTTCGACGACGGCATCGCGCGGCTCGCAGAGGTGGGCTTCCCCATGGAGCGCACCGCCGACGAGAGCTGGCGTCACTTCGCCGGCTGGCGCGTCAACTACGAGTCCATCGCGTACCGGCTGGCCTCATCGATCAACGCCGTGCCGGCGCCGTGGTCCGGGCCGCGCCGCAGCGCCGTGCCGGAGGTGGCGGAGCGTCGCTTCCTGAACCGGACGCCCGACCACCCCGAGGGAACTCCCGGCCCCTTCACGCGCCCGCCGCCCGACCCTTCTTGAACACCCCCCGCCCGCGGCTGCCCCCGAGGATCCCCAGGTCCACCAGCAGCCCCAGGATCACGAGCACGAGGCCCAGACCCCGCAGACCCTGCAGGGAGTTCTCCGCGATCGCGTAGCTCAGTGTGGTGGTGGGCAGGAGGAAGAACCCGAGCAGCGGCAAGAGCCAGCCGTCGTAGGCGCGGCTCAGGTAGTCGCTGAACAGCCAGAGCACGACCATGATCAGGCGGGGTGTGATGAGCCCGAGGATCGCGAACACGATCACCCCCGCATCCTATCCCCGCCCCGGTCCGGCCAGATGGGCCTCAGGCCTCGGGCGTGTCGTCGCTGTGGAGTGACCGCCGGTACTCGCGCCGCACCAGGATGACGAAGCCCACCACCGCGATGGTGGCGAAGGTGAACCACTGGATCGCGTAGCTCAGGTGAGGCGGGCTGTCGGCGGGATCGGGCAGCGGCGCGATGAGCGGCAGGTCCGCGGGGGCCGGGTCCTGCGACGCCAGCAGCAGGTAGGCGGGCGCGAGAGCGTAGGGCACCTGAGCAGAGAGCGTTCCCAGATCCACCCGGGCGAATATCGTCACCGGCGACGGCGCGGGCATGTCGCCGGGGGATACCTCGGGGGGGAACAGCACCCCCGTGACCCGGACCCGGCCGCCCGGCGGGGCTGCGTCGGACAGCGGTGGCACGCCGTCGGCCAGCGGCACCCATCCGCGGTCGACGGCGATGGCGGTGCCGTCGTCCAGCAGCAGCGGCGTGAGGACGTGGTTGCCCGTCCGCTCGTCCTGTGTGCGCCCGTACAGGATCACCTCGTGCTCGGGATCGAACGTGCCCTCGGCGGTCACGCGACGGAAGGCCATCGCATCTCCGCCGCCGGCGGTGCCGAGCAGGTCGGCGAGGGGTGCCGGCGGTGCGCCGAGCCGTTGGGCCACCAGTGCCTCGTAGGCGTGCCGCTGGGACAACCGGTCGAGCTGCCAGAAGCCCAACCGCACGAAGGCGACCGTGACCAGCAGCACGAGGGCGAGCCCGGCGAGCCAGCGCGGTCGGAGCAGGAATCGGCCCACGGCCCCAAGGGTAGCCGCGCTATCGTGGTCCGCGAACGGACCAGAATCGGGTGCCTGCGATGCAGGCGCCCGACCGCCACCGGCATCGAGGAGCGCACATGAGCGAACATGATCTGATCGTCGTCGGCTTGGGTCCGGGTGGCGAGGAGGTGGCCCAGCGGGCGGCGGAGGCAGGGCTCGACGTGCTGGCGATCGATCGCCGTTTGGTCGGCGGCGAATGTCCGTACTGGGGCTGTATCCCCTCGAAGGTGATGGCGCGCGCCGGCAACTCGCTCGCGGAGGCCAGCCGGGCGATCGGTCTCGCCGGCGATGGCACGATGACGCCCGCGTGGTCCAAACTCGCCGGCCGCGTGCGGGAGGTGACCCGGAACTGGGACGACACCGTCGCTCTGCAGCGCCATCTGGACCGAGGAGAGACCTTCGTGCGAGGCAACGCCGTCATCACCGGGCCCCGGGAGGTCGAGGTGGAGTCCGAGCGCTACACCGCGCGTCGCGGCATCGTGATCGCGACGGGCGGCGTCCCAGCGGCGCCTCCGATCCCCGGACTGGATGACGTGGAGTACTGGACGAACCGGGAGGCGATCGAGGCCGAGGACAACCCCGCCTCCATGGTGGTTCTGGGGGGCGGCGCGATCGGTGTGGAGTTGGCCCAGGTGTATCGGCGGTTCGGCACCGAGGTGACGATCGTGGAGCGTTCGCCCCACGTCCTGCCGATGGAGGAACCCGAGCAGGGCGAGGCGCTCGGGCAGATGCTTGCGGAGGACGGCATCACGCTGCGCACCGGCGTCGGCGCCACCCGGGTGGCCGCGCAGGACGGCGGCGTGCTCGTCTCGTTGTCCGACGGCGCGTCCGTGCGGGGCGAGCGGCTCCTCGTGGCCACGGGACGTCGGGTGGACCTGGCACCCCTCGGGGTCGAGGCGGTCGGCATCGATCCCGCCGGCCGCGGCATCCCGGTCGACGAGCACCTGCGCGCCGGCGACGGCGTGTGGGCGGTCGGCGATGTCACCGGCGTGGCGGGGTTCACCCACGTCGCCGTCTATCAGGGCCGGGTTGCGGCCGCAGACATCCTCGAGCGTCCACACGCCCCTGCGGACTATCGCGCGGTGCCGCGCGTCACCTTCACCGATCCGGAGGTGGCGAGCGTCGGCCTGTCCGAGCGCGACGCCCGGGAGCGTGGGATCGATGTCCGGATCGGACTCGCGCGGACGGCCGACTCGAGTCGCGGTTACATCCACGGGCCGGGCACGGGATCGGGGGTGACGAAGGTCATCGCCGACGCGACGCGAGGCGTGCTGGTGGGCGCCTCGACGATGGGCCCGGCGGCCGGGGAGATCCTGGGGATCTTCCTGCTGGCGATCGGCGCGCAGGTCCCCGTGTCGGACCTCTCAGAGCTGATCTACCCCTATCCCACGTTCCTGCGGGGGATCGAGCCGGCCATCCAGCAGCTGAGCGAGCCGGGCCGGGGCTAGTAGTAGCCCTCGGATGGTCCCTTGTACTCCTGGATCGTGTTGCCGCCATCGACCGCGATCGACTGGCCGGTGAGGTAGCTGGCGCCCTCGGATGCCAGGAAGGCGACCACCGCCGCGACCTCCTCGGGGGTGCCCGAGCGCCCGACGGGAGTGTGGCGGCCCGCCACGGCCTCCTCGGGCGTCTGGGAGCCGGTGGCGATCCAGCCCGGGGCAACCGAGTTGACGGTCACGCCGCTGCGCGCCGACTCGATGGCGATCGCCCGCATCAGGCCGTCCATCCCGGCCTTCGCGGCGCTGTACCCGGACGAGAAGGGATTGCTCGCCAGGGGTCCGGTCACCGATGAGATCATCACCACCCGCCCCCAGCCGCGATCCAGCATGTCGGGCAGTGCGGCACGCGTGACGTTGAACGCGGTGGTGAGGTTCATGGCGATGGTCGAGGCCCATTCGGCATCGGTGATCTGCACGAAGGCACGCTCGTCGGGGTCGTCCATGCCGACCGTCACCATGCCGGCGTTGTTCACCAGGACGTCGATCCTGCCGAATCGCTCGACGGCCGCCTCCACCAACGACCGGGCGGCGGCCGCGTCGGTGAGGTCGGCCACGAAGCCGGCGGCGTTAGTGCCCTCGCTACCCAGCTCGGCGACGCGCTCGTGGATCCGGTCGGTGGTGGCGCACACGCCCACGGCGAGGCCCTCGCGGCCCAGGGAGCGGGCCACGGCGAGGCCGATCCCGGTGGCGCTTCCCGCGCCGGTCACCAACGCCACTCTGTCCGGCATGGTCGGGAGCCTACCTTCGCGCCGACCGTCCTCGCAGGGTCGCTGCGTGGGGTGACTGCGTGGGTTCCGGGACAACGTCCGCCGCCGGGCCCGATACCCTTGCGGGTCTATGACGATCCATCTGCGCGAGGTGATCGAGGTCGGTCCTCCGATCGAGGAGGTCTTCGCCTTCGTGGCCGACTTCGCCAACGCGCAGCGCTGGGATCCCACCGTGCAGCGCTCGGAGCGGGTCGGAGGACCTGACGGCGTCGGAGCCAGCTACGCGCTCACGATCAGGTTCCACGGCCGGGACCTGCTCATGACCTACACGGTCGTCGGATCCGAACCCCCGCGACGGGTGGTCCTGGCCGGCACCTCCTCCACCGTGAACGCGCTGGACGACATCTCCTTGGAGGTCACTGCTTCGGGCGGGACGCGCGTCATCTACCGGGCGGATCTGTCGATGCGCCACGTCCTGCGCGTGCTGGAACCGAGGCTGCGGGCGCGCTTCGAGGAGATGGGCCGGAACGCTCTTGCCGGCATGCAGGCAGCCCTGGACGGATAGCCCCACGCCTCCAGATACGGGCCTTCGCCTCCTGTGTCGCGGCCGCTCGGGAAGATATCCTTGGGAGTAGCCGGTGTCTACGCTGGCGTGGGACTCAAGTTCCGCACCTGAAGGCGTCGATGCCTCTCGAGGACGGTTCGGGTGCCTCGCGGCGTCATCGGGCGCCGCATCCGGCCACGAAGGGGTGGATCGCAGTGTTCCTCCGTTGGTACGTGGGTGCGCAGGTCAGATACGTCTGTCTGCGCGAGCGGCTGGTGACGGAGCGCGGTGCCACGGCCGTGGAGTACGCGATCATGCTCGGCTTCATCGCCGCGGTCATCATCGCGGCGGTCACGTACCTCGGCCAGACCACGAACGCTCAGTTCGAAAAGGTGACGTTCGACCCGCCATAGCAACGAGGGTTTGATGGTATCGAACATATGTTCTA
>JBDUEF010000106.1:0-6366 GCA_040002535.1 Actinomycetota bacterium
CCCCGTGCTGCCGTTCGCCCTCGCCGACACGCAGGGGAAGTAGCCGTCTAGTTCGGAGGCGGATGCGGCTCGACCGTCATTTCGGTCGTATCCATCACGAGGCCCGCCCTGGTCAGGACACGCACGGGCAGGTTCCGTTCCACCAGACGGGGCACCAGGGCTGCGCCGAGGGTGCCGGGTCCACCCGCCACGAGGATCATGGGCCGGCCCGGTACTCGTCGATCATCATGTCGCGTCTGCCTCTCGTTTCACCGTCGATACGGGCCGGTTGGCTGCGCTGCACCGCAGGGTGCCGTCTCGAGTCCAGGCTCGATCGCGCCCGGGTGCACATCGTCGACGCGGGCAGGAACGGGGGTAACCTTCCCGAGCGACGACGGAGGGACCGAGCGAAGCGTGGAACCGCAGGAGACCGCAGCGCCCGTCCAGACGCTCCGTTCGCTGGCGAGCGCCACCGACTCGCTGGCCGATCAGATCACGCTCGACGATCTCTACGAGGCGGCGCTCGACTCGCTGGGCGAGCTGCTTGTCGTCGAGCGCTCCGCTCTCCTCCTGCGGGATCCCGACGGGATCATGCGGTTCAAAGCGCACCGGGGCCTGTCGGGGGTCTATCGCATCGCGGTGGAGGGTCGCGACCCGTGGGGAGCCGACTCGACCGATCCCGCGCCGATGCTCATGGACGACGTCTCGCGCGACGGGCGGCTCACCGATCTCCTGCCCGCCCTGGGTGATGAGGGCATCGCGGCGATGGCCCTCATCCCCTTGTTCCGACGCGGTGAGGTGCTCGGCGCGCTGGTCGCCTACCACGCCGCCCCGCACCGGTTCGACGAGCTCGAGGGCGAGATCGCCCGCACCATCGCGCGGCAGGTGGCCTCCGCCGTCGAACACCTCCGAGACCAGCGCAAGCTCACCACCCAGTACGCGATCGCCCGGGCGCTGGCAGATCCCGCCGACATCGAGGTCACCCTCCGGCAGGTGCTGCAGGCACTGATCGAGACCGCCGGGTGGAGGTTCGGCGCCATCTGGCGTGTCGACGAGGGGGGAGGAACGCTGCGCTGCATCCAGACATGGACCGACCCCCAGCGCCCGGCCCCGCGCTTCGACGAGGTCACCCGCCTCCTCGTGTTCTCCCCCGGGGTGGGGTTGCCCGGCACGGTGGTGAAGGAGGAGCGGCCGGTGTGGCTCGGCGATGCGCCCGCGGAGCCGAACTTCCCCCGGTGGAAGGTGGCCCTGGCCGAGGAGCTCCATGCCGCGCTCGGCGTCCCCATCGTGACGAACGGGCAGGTCGTCGGAGTGTTGGAGATCTACACCGACGACGCCCGATCCTCGGATGACGATCTCCTGGACCTGGTGGAGGCGACGGCACGGCAGGTGGGACAGGTGCTGGAGCGCAGGCGGGCCGAGCGCGAGTCCCTGCAGGGACGCGAGATGCGCACCGCGCTGTTCGAGTCCGCGCTGGACGCGGTGCTGACCATGGATCACGAGGGCCGGCTCATCGACATGAACGCGGTGGCCGAGGAGATGTTCGGGTACGCCCGGTCGGAGGCGCTCGGACGCACGATCGCCGAGCTTGTCGTCCCGCCTGCGCTGCGCGAGTCCCATCAGGAGGGATTGCGACGGTACCTGGCGACGGGGCGGGCGAATGTGCTGGGCCGGCGGATCGAGATCGTCGCCCTGCGAGCCGACGGCTCGGAGTTCCCGGTGGAGCTCGGCATCGCTCGGGCGGGGGCCAGCGAGCCGCCCGTATTCACCGGCTTCGTGCGCGACATCACCGATCGCAACCGGCGTGACGGCGCGCTGCGCCTGCTCGCTCGCGCGGGCATCGCGCTGGGGACGTCGCTGGACGCCGGTCAGACATTGACAGCTATGGCGGAGCTCGCGATCCCGGACCTCGCCGACCTTAGCGCCGCCTACATCCTCGAGGACGACGGTTCGATCCGTCGCCTCCATCTCCGGGGTACCGACGCCGCCACCGACGACATCCTCGCCCGCGTGGACGCCACCTCCGAGTTGGATCCCACGGCGAGCGGTGGCGTTCCCGAGGTGCTCCGTACAGGCCGACCCACCTTCCACCCCGAGGTGACCGCGGAGATGGTGGCCGCCGACGCCGCGGACCCGGTCGAACAGCGGCGCCTGATCGAACCGCTCGGTGTCCGCTCCTGGATGTGCCTGCCCCTGCGTGCCCGAGGACGCACGATCGGCGCTGTGTCCTTCATCTCCACGGGTCGCCGACGCTTCGATGAGGCCGATCTGGGGCTGGCCGAGAACATCGCCGCACGCGCGGGCCTGGCGCTCGATAACGCCGTCCTCTACCGGGAGCGAGATGAGATCGCCAGCACGCTCCAGCGCAGGCTGCTTCCGCCCACCCTCCCAAACGTCCCCGGCGTGGAGGTGGCGGCGCGATACGTGCCGGCAGGGCAGAGCGATCTGGTGGGCGGCGACTTCTACGATCTGTTCCGGACCGGCGAGGACGAGTGGTTCCTCCTGGTGGGCGATGTCTGCGGCAAGGGTGCCGGGGCGGCGGCGGTCACCGCGGTGGTCCGCCAATCGATCCGCGCGTGCGCCCTGAAGGGCGACGGCCCCGCCGAGGCCCTCCGCTCGGTGAACGAGCTCCTACGCTTGGACGACGAGACGTTCACCACCGCCTGCGTGGCGGAGCTGCGCAGCGATGGCCAGGGCGTGCGCCTGATCCTGTCAGCGGCGGGCCACCCGCTCCCCTTGTTGGCGGATGCCGCCGGACACGTGCATGCGGTCGGGAAGCCCGGAACCCTGCTCGGCGCCTTCGACGACGTCGCCTTCACCGAGCACCGAGTCGACGTGCCGCCGGGGTCGGTGCTGCTGATGTATACCGACGGTGTCTCGGAGCACCGTCGAGACGACGGTGAGCTGTTCGGCGAGGAACGCCTGGCCGCCGTGGTGGGCGTGGCAGCCCCCGATGGCCCGGAGGCCGTGGCGGACGCCGTACGGGACGGTCTGTACGCGTTCTCACCCTCGCCCCCTCGCGACGACGTCGCCCTGCTGGCGATCCGAGCGCTCCCGCTGGGGTGAGCCTGCGGGCGCCTGCGCACGGCGGAGCCGGTCGACGATCCACTCCTGCAGGGGCTCGGACGTGCCGAAGGGACAGGAGAGCGGATGTCCGAGAAGGGGAGGGGGCGATGACGGTGCCGGACCGGGATTGGGTGAGCATCGTCGAGGCCGCAGCGGCGGCGAAGGTGCCGGCGACGACGATCCGCGACTGGTACCGCAGCGGCGTGATCGGCTCCATGACGACGTCGCAGGGCGCCCGGCTCGTCTCGCTTCCCGAGGTGAAGAGCTACGCGCGGGGCGGCGGACAGAACCACCTCCGCCACGTCAAGGGACGCCTCTCCCGCACCCCGGCGGAGATGAAGACCGACGGTGAGACCGCCACCAACCTGAACCAGACCGTCGCCGATCTGCAGAGCGCGGCGCGCGACCGCCTCGACCCGTCCCATTAGCGGCGTCTCCATCCCAACCCATGCAGCGCGGCGGTGCATGGATGACAACGCCCTCGCCGGGGAAGCCTCCCTCCCACACGAAGGAACCACCTCCGAGTAAGGAAGGGAGACCGATCATGCGGAAGCTGGATGCAGCGGCGATGCTGCTGGTGATCGTGGGCGCGCTCAACTGGGGGCTCGTGGCCCTGGCGGAGTTCGACCTCGTGGCCGAGATCTTCGGGCTCCGGTTCGGCCAGACGAACGTGGCGACGCGGATCGTCTACGGGCTGATCGGGCTGTCCGGGCTGTACCTGGCGGTGCGCGCGTCGGCGATCCTGCGGGCTCCGGAGCGCAATCGCGTCCTGACGTAGAGGACGCTCACGGAAGCTGACGGGACAGTCAGCCGAGGTTGAGCACGGCGGCGTGGCGGTCCACCATCACGTCGCCGGCCGTCACGCCCTTGCGCTACAGCAGGACCTTCACCAGTGTCGCGGAACCAGGCAGGCGTTCGCCGCAGGCGTTGCAGAAGCGCGGGCGCTCGGGGTTCGAGGCCTGACACGAAGGACACTCCCGCATGCCCCGGGTGTCGACAGGCGGTCATCCTGACGTGGATCAACGCTGGCGTCGAAGAGATCCACTTGCGCGATCGCCCCACCCCGCCGACGATGGGCTGATGGCGAGCGTCCCCGTCCCGGTCTGGAGCACACCCGTCGTGGGCTGGCGCATCTGGAACCTGTCCGAGGATGCCTCCGGACCGCTGCTGTGGCCGACGGGCTCGGGGGTCGATCCGTGGCCCCGTCGTCGGCCGGTCGAAGCACGCTGCACCGTTCCACGATTGTTCACGACCGGGATTCGACCGCACCAGACGCCCGGCCTCGACTGCCGCTGCGGCGTGTACGCGAGCAGCTCGCTCGACGTGTTCGGGCATGAGCGCCCGGCGTGGCCCCCGCCCCCCGTCGTCGGTCGAGCCTCGCTGTGGGGCAGGATCATCAGCCACGAGCGCGGATGGCGGGCGCAGTTCGCCTACCCGGACCGGCTGCGCCTCGTGTGCGCGATGTGCGCCTGGTTCGAGCCGGGCCCGGGCACGCCAGCCGTGGTGCACGCGTTCTGCGGACGGCTCTACACGCTGTGCGAGATCCACCGCGGCGGCATCCAGGTCCCCGACGGTCGACGAACCCGCCCGACCGGCACGGATCCGCGCGACCTCCAGTCGCGGGTGCTGGACGCCTATGCCGTGGACCTCCTGCCGGCGGAGCCGGTGGAGCCCCTCTTCCGCCAGCCGCCCACGCCGGAGCCGGCGGCCTACATACCCTCGATCCGGGTGGTTCCTCCGAAGGACGAGCGAACAGGCCGTGACGGCTAGCATCGACCTGTGGACACGCGCAGGATCGGCTCGCTCGAGGTCTCGGTCGTCGGGCTCGGTTGTAACAACTTCGGCGGACGTCTGGACGAGGAGGCCACGAGGGCGGTCGTGGAGACCGCCCTGGACGCCGGCATCACCTTCTTCGACACCGCCGACAACTACGGGAGCACCCACAGCGAGGAGTTCCTGGGGCGGATCCTGGCGGGTCGTCGCGACCGGGTCGTGCTGGCGACCAAGTTCGGTGGGATGCGCGCGGACCTCGGGCGCGAGGGCGGCGCCGATCCCCGCTACGTGCGCGAGGCTGTGGATGCGAGTCTGCGGCGCCTCGGCACCGACCGGATCGATCTGTACCAACTCCACGTGCCCGACGCCCACACGCCGATCGCCGACACGCTCGCTGCGCTCGACGAGCTGGTGCATGCCGGCAAGGTCCGCGAGATCGGCTGTTCGAACTTCGATGCCGGCGAGCTCCGAGGGGCCGACGCCGCGGTGCGCCCGGGCGCCGCACGCTTCGCCAGCGTGCAGAACCAGCTGAGCCTGCTGAACCCCGCCGACGCCCACGAGGGGCTGCCCGAGTCGGAGCGGCTCGGCCTGGCCTACATCCCCTTCTTCCCGCTGGCCAGCGGGCTGCTGACCGGGAAGGTCCGCCGCGGGGAGCCGCCGCCGCCGGGCACCAGGGTTGCCGGCTGGGCACCCGACTACGCCGCCGAGCTGCTCACCGATGCCACCTTCGATCGCATCGAGGCGCTCACCCGGTTCGCCGAGGCACGGGGGCATCCGCTCCTGGATCTCGCGTTCGCGTGGCTGCTGGCGCAGGGCCCTGTGGTGTCGGTGATCGCCGGCGCCACCTCGCCCGAGCAGGTGCGCGCCAACGTGGCCGCCGGGGCGTGGCGCCTTGAGCCGGCGGATCTCCGGGCATCGGAGGCCGAGCTCGCCCGGCTCCAGTCCGCGCGCTGACCGCCAGGCGAACGACCCGGCTTGGGAGTAGAGCGGTGCTCGCAGGGGTATCGTGGCCTCTGCGAACTGGTAGCCCGGCGACGCACCCGTCGACCAAGAGGGAGCCGTCATGAACAGAGGAACAGGCACGGGACTGATCGGTCTGGGCATCGTCCTGATGGTGGTGGGCGCGGTCATGAACTACGCGATCAAGGTCCACACCACCGGTTTCAACATCCACACCGCCGGCATCATCCTGCTGATCGCGGGCTTGGCGATCTTCCTGCTGGGTCTGTTCGCGTTCCTGTATGCAGGGCGCACCCGCACCACCAGCGTCCGGGAGGACATCCGCACGACGCCCACGGGCCAGGAGCGCGTGGAAGAGCGTGAGGACCCGAGCCCCTTCTAACCAGGCGTCGGACCGGGCGGGCCGGCAGTAGCGCTGCAACGACCCCCATCATTAGGATGGGCCCATGGCCTGCATGCGCTGTGGCGTGGACATGCCCGACGCCGCACGGTTCTGCCCCGCCTGTGGAGCGCCCGCCGCTGCATCGGCGCTCCCGGAGGAACGCAAGTTCGTGTCGGTGCTCTTCGTGGACCTCGTGGGCTCCACCG
>JBDUEF010000107.1:0-6274 GCA_040002535.1 Actinomycetota bacterium
CGAGAGCCCAGAAGAGGCCCTGGCGGGATCGGCGTGAGCACGCCGCCGACCTGCCCGCGCCCGAGCCTTCATGTCGCCCACGGCGGAGCTCCCGCACCGCAGAGGGTCTGGTCGTGGTCGGCCTCGACCTGGTCCACGACCGTCTGCCGTGGCATGAAGGACGGGGCCTCCTCGGCCTCGAAGGCAGAGGAGGCCCGGATCCGCATGGCGACACGCTCCCGCCTGCACTTCGGTGCGGTTCGATAGTCTCGCGCGATGGAGATCGTGCGTGGGATCGACCTTCTCCCGTTGCCGCCGGAGCCGGCGGTGGTGACGGTGGGATTCTTCGACGGCGTGCATCTGGGTCATCGGGCGGTCCTGGACCGCACCGTCGAGGCCGCGGCCGAGCGCGGCATGCGTTCGGTGGCGCTGACCTTCGATCGGCACCCTCGCGAGATCCTCACCCCGGGGCAGGAGCCGCGACTGCTCACCAGCGTCGAGCGCAAGGCAGGGCTCATCGAGGCCGCAGGCATCGACGTGCTCGTCGTGCTTGGGTTCACCGAGCACTTCTCTCGCGTGCCCGCCGAGGACTTCGTCCGCGACGTCCTGGTGGGGGGCGTGCACGCCACGCATGCCGTCGTGGGGGCGAACTTCACGTTCGGCCATGGAGCAGCGGGCACCGTGGAGCGCCTGCCCGGGATGGGTGCGCCCTACGGGCTCACCGCCGAGGGCGTCCCGCTCCTGGACCTCGGCGCCCGCCGGGTGTCCTCGTCGTCGGTGCGGGACGCGCTGGCCGCCGGGGACCTCGACTGGCCGCTACAGGCGCTCGGGCGGCGCTTCGTCCTGGACGGCGAGGTCATCTCTGGGCACGGACGCGGCACGGGCCTGGGGTACCCGACGGCCAACCTGCGCACGTGGCCGCGCCTGCTCCTGCCCGGCCAGGGGATCTACGCGGGCGTGGCCGAGCATCGGGGGCGCCGATTCGCCGCGGCGATCGACGTCGGCACCAACCCCACCTTCGGCGTGGAGCCCCTGCACGTCGAGGCCTTTCTGCTCGACTTCGACGGGCACGATCTTCGGGGCGAGCCGCTTGGCGTGTCGTTCTGGGTGCGTCTGCGCGACGAGGTCCGCTACCCCTCGGTGGAGGAGCTGGTGGCCGCCATCGCCGTGGACGTGGAACGCACGCGCGAGATCGTGCGCGTGGACCAGCCGGCTCCCTGAGGCGGCTCCCTGAGGGAGCTCTCTGCGGGAGCTGCCTTGCACCACCCGGACGCGGCCGCGTTCCCGCTGGTAGGCTTGGTGCGCATGACGATCACCAAAGACCGCAAGCAGGAGATCATCGCCGAGTACGCCCGGTCGACGGGCGACACGGGCTCCGCAGAGGTTCAGGTCGCCGTGCTCACCACGCGGATCACCGAGCTGACGGAACACCTCAAGGTCCACAAGTCGGACCATCACTCGCGCCGAGGGCTGCTGATGCTGGTGGGACGTCGCCGCCGGCTCCTCGATTACCTCAAGCGCGAGGACATCGGTCGGTACCGCGAGCTCATCTCGCGCCTGGGTCTCAGGCGATAAGGAGCGACCATCAAGGGGCCGTGCGGGTGCCCTGTCCCGTAGGAGGGATGCGAACGACCTGAACCCCGGATCCAACGGAGGCCGGGACCCACGGTCGGTTATCAGTAGCGGCCCGCCGAGCTGGAGGGAAGAGACATCTTCGATCCGGGGCGCGGCGGCCCACCACTGAGAACTGGCCGGACCCGACCTCCTGACCACTGCCGCTCGGACATCCGCGTTCGCGCGCGACCTTTCCAAGGAGGAATGGCCCATGGCCACCACAACACGCACCTGGTCCTTCGGGAACCAGGACCTGACCTTCGAGTCGGGCAAGTTCGCACTGCAAGCCGACGGCGCCGCCGTCGTCACCTACGGCGAGACCACGATCCTCGCCACCTGCGTCAGCTCCAACCCCCGCGAGGGGATCGACTTCTTCCCCCTCACGATCGACGTGGAGGAGCGGATGTACGCCGCAGGCAAGATCCCCGGCAGCTTCTTCCGCCGTGAGGGACGACCCTCGGAGACCGCGATCCTCACCTGCCGACTGATCGACCGGCCGCTGCGCCCCACCTTCCGCGAGGGCTACCGCGACGAGGTGCAGGTGGTCGTCACGATCCTGGGCATCGACGGGGAGAACCCCTACGACATCCCCGCCATGAACGGCGCGTCGCTGGCCACCTGCCTCGCCGGCCTGCCGTTCGACGGCCCGGTCGGCTCGGTCCGGATGGGCCTCATCGACGGCCAGTGGGTGATCAACCCCACGTTCCAGCAGACGGAGGAGGCGACCTTCGACGTCGTGGTCGCCGGCCGTCGCAACGACGCCGGTGAGATCGACGTGCTGATGATCGAGGGCGAGGCGCCCGACAACACCTGGCCCCTGCTGGCCGACGGCGCGCTGGCGCCCACCGAGGAGGTCGTCGCCGAGGGCCTCGAGGCCGCCAAGCGCGCGATCTCCGAGGTGCTGGAGTTCCAGATGGAGTTCCTGAAGGAGATCCAGGTCACGCCGAAGCCGTTCGAGCCCTCGCCCCTGTACGGCGAGGACATCTACGAGCTCGTCAGCTCCTTCGCCAAGGACCGCCTGAGCGGCGCCATCCTGCCCGACAAGGTCGCCCGTGAGGAGGCGCTGTCGGCGCTGAAGGAGGAGACCAGGGCCCACGTCACGTCCGCACTCGGCGACGGGTTCGCCTCCCGCTCCGGCGAGTTCGGCCCGGCCTGGAAGCAGCTGCAGAAGAAGGTGATGCGCAAGCGCGTGCTCGACGACGGCGTGCGTCTGGACGGACGCAGCCCCACGGACATCCGCCCGCTCTCGGCCGAGGTCGGTCTCCTGCCCAGGGCGCACGGCTCGGCCCTGTTCAGCCGCGGCGACACGCAGGCCCTGAACATCACCACCCTCGGCATGCTGCGCATGACGCAGATGATCGACACCCTCGACCTCGAGGATTCGAAGCGCTACATGCACCACTACAACTTCCCGCCCTACTCCACCGGGGAGACCGGCCGCGTCGGTTCGCCGAAGCGCCGCGAGATCGGGCACGGAGCGCTGGCCGAGCGGGCGTTGATCCCGGTGATCCCCACCGAGGAGGAGTTCCCGTACGCGCTGCGGCTGGTGAGCGACATCCTCAGCTCCAACGGCTCGACATCCATGGCCAGTGTCTGCGGTTCGACGCTCTCGCTGATGGATGCGGGCGTGCCGATCAAGGCGGCGGTGGCAGGGATCGCCATGGGCATGATCGCCGACGAGGGACGGTTCGTGACCCTCACCGACATCCTCGGTGCAGAGGACGCGCTGGGCGACATGGACTTCAAGGTCGCCGGCACGCGTGAGTTCGTCACCGCGATCCAGCTCGACATGAAGGTCACGGGTCTTCCTGGTGAGGTGCTGGCAGGCGCGTTGACGCAGGCGCGAGAGGCCCGCATGAAGATCCTTGACGTGATCGAGTCAGCGATCGCGGCGCCTCGCGCCGAGGTGAATCCGATCGCGCCGCGCATCATCTCCATCCACATCCCCGTCGACAAGATCGGCGAGGTGATCGGGCCCAAGGGCAAGCGGATCAACGAGATCATCGGGATGACCGGAGCCGACATCGACATCCAGGACGACGGGACGGTGTTCATCGGCTCCCGCGAGGGCGCCGGCGCCGACGAGGCGGCCCGCATGATCGAGGAGATCGCGAACCCGCGCCCGGTGCTGGTCGGCGAGCGGTACACGGGCAAGGTCGTGAAGACGACCACCTTCGGGGCGTTCGTGAACCTGGTGCCGGGCCGCGACGGCCTGGTGCACATCTCGAAGCTCGGCAAGGGCAAGCGCCTCTCGAACGTGGAAGACGCCGTCCGTGAGGGCGACACGCTGGAGGTCGAGGTCCAGGAGATCGACGGGCAGGGCAAGATCAGCCTGAAGCCGGTCGGCGAGGAGTGGGAGGTGCCGGCCGGCACGGAGGACACCTCCGGCGGCGGCGAGCGCCGCGAGCGGTCCGGAGGCGGCGACCGCGGCGACCGTGAGCGCGGCAAGCGGTTCCGCGACCGCGAACCTAGAAGCTGACACATGCCGATCGCCCGAACGGAGTTCTCCTCCGGTCTGCGCGTGGTGACCGAACGGATGCCGGGCGTCCGCTCGGTCGCACTCGGTATCTGGGTGCTGGCCGGCTCGCGAGACGAAGAGCCCGCCATCAGCGGGTCCAGTCATTTCCTGGAGCACCTCTTGTTCAAGGGCACGCGGTCGCGCTCGGCGCTGGACATCGCACAGAACTTCGATGCCGTGGGCGGCGATCTCAACGCCTTCACCGCGAAGGAGTACACGTGCTTCTACTCGCGTGTGCTGGACCGTGATCTGCCGATGGCGGTTGAGCACCTCACGGACATGCTGCAGCACAGCCTGATCCGCAAGCTCGACCTCGACGCCGAACGGCAGGTGATCCTGGAAGAGATCAACATGCACGAGGATTCGCCGGAGGACGTGGTGCACGACCTGTACACGGAGGTGCTCTGGCCCGAGCACCCACTGGGTCGGCCGATCCTCGGCACGGTGGGCACCATCGAGGCGGCCACCCCACAGCGCGTGCGCCGGTTCTACCGGCGGCACTACACCCCGGGGAACTTCGTGGTGGTGGCCGCCGGCAACGTCCGACACGAGGAGCTGGTGGCGTTGCTGCGGCGCCACGTCGACACGGGACGGGCGCTCCGCGACGGACAGCGATCGTCGTGGAACCTGCGTGCCGGGGGAGCGCCGCCCGAGCCCAGCGGGCGCAGCCTCACGAAGCGCCGAAAGACCGAGCAGGCGCACATCTGCCTGGGGACGAACGGGCTTGCCCGGTCCGACCCCGACCGGTTCGCGTTCCTGATCGTGAACACGGCGCTCGGTGGGGGGATGAGCTCGCGACTGTTCCAGAAGATCCGCGAGGAGCGAGGCCTGGCGTACTCGGTGTACAGCTATCACTCCCAGTACACGGAGGCCGGGATCTTCACCGCCTATGCCGGCACCACGCCCGCCCGCGCGCACGAGGTCGTCGGACTGCTGCGCAGCGAGGTGGAGAGCGTGGGGTCCGCAGGGCTCACCGTCCAGGAGTTCGAGCGCGCGAAGGGTCACGTGAAGGGATCGCTGGTCCTGTCCCTGGAGGATCCGGGCGGCCGCATGGCCCGCCTCGGCAAGTCTGAGATCGCCCACGGGGAGATCCTCACCGTCGACCAGACCCTGAAGCGGATCGACGCCGTCACCCTCGACGACGCGCGGCAAGTGGCGCAGCGCGTGCTGTCGCAGCCCATGACCCTCACCGTCCTGGGGCCCTTCGCGGCTGGCGCGTTCCGGGAAGACGCGGCGTGATCCGGGTCGGCGTCATCGGCGCCTGCGGTCGGATGGGCCAGATGGTCTGCCGCGCCGTGTCGGACGATCAGGAGCTGGTGCTCGTGGCGGCCATCGACCGCTCTCACGTGGGGGAGTCGATCGGATCGACCATCGGCAAGCCTCATCTGGAGGTGTGGGTGGCCGAGGAGCTCCACGAGCTCCTCACGGCGGAGGTCGAGGTGGCCGTGGACTTCACCCACCCCGACGTCGTCCGCGACGACGTGGAGTGGGCGGTGGCGCACGCCGTGGACATGGTGGTCGGTACCACCGGCCTGAGCGACGCCGATCTGGAGAGGATCCGCGACCTCCTGGAGTCCGAGGGCTCGGAGTCCAACGTGATCGTCGCCCCCAACTTCGCGCTCGGTGCCGTTCTCATGCAGCGCTTCGCCGCGGAGGCCGCCCGGTTCTTCCCGGCAGCCGAGGTGATCGAGCTGCATCACGACGGGAAGGCCGACGCGCCCAGCGGCACCGCTCTGGCCACCGCCCGACGGATCGCGCAGGAGCGCACCGCTGACTATGTCGGCTCCCACACGGAGTCGGTGGCGGGCGCGCGTGGGGGCGACGTGGAAGGGGTGCGTGTGCACTCGGTCCGGCTGCCGGGACTCGTTGCCCACCAGGAGGTGATCCTGGGTGCCCCGGGGCAGACGCTGACGATCCGCCACGACTCCATGGATCGCGCGTCGTTCATGCCCGGGGTCCTGATGGCGATCAAGGCCGTGGGTGCGCGGCCCGGCCTCACCGTGGGCCTGGAGCCTCTGCTGGATCAGCCGTGACCGGTCGACTGGCCGCGGTGTTCGCACATCCCGACGACGACACCTTCGCCGTCAGCGGGACGGTCGCGATGCATGCCGACGACCCGGGCTTCCGCTTCACGCTGATCCACGCCACCAGCGGCGAGGCCGG
>JBDUEF010000108.1:0-6238 GCA_040002535.1 Actinomycetota bacterium
GCGCCGGAAGTCCTCGTTCGCGAAGCGCTCCGGCGAGACCAGCAGGAGGTCGACGGTGCCGGCCTGAAGCTCCTCCTGGATCTGCTCCCACTCCTCGGGGTTGCTGCTGTTGATCGTCTCGGCACGGATGCCGATCCGCGCCGCCATCTGGATCTGGTTGCGCATCAGCGCCAGCAGAGGAGAGACCAGCAGCGTGGGCCCCGCCCCCTGGTCCCGCAGCACCCGCGTCGCGATGAAGTACACCGCGGACTTGCCCCAGCCCGTGCGCTGCACGACCAGCGCGCGGCGGCGATCCGCCGCGATGGCCCGGATCGCCTCGAGCTGCCCGGTGCGAAAGGTGGCACCGGCCCCCAGCATCCGCTCGAGGACCTGCTGTTCGGAGGCCGTGTCGATCATCCCGGCAGTATGGCGACGACGGCCGACACCCGCCTGAGCATCGCCGTCGTGGGTATCGTCACCGGATGGGTCGAGCAGAGGATCGCGGGCGCCGTCGCGCGGCTGACCGGCGGGGTCTCCGAGGGTGAACCCCTGGGTGGTGCGCGCACCGGCGGAGGTGCCGCCCTTCGCCGAGGCCTTCGCTCGCGTCCGGGATGAGTTCGGTATCCCCGCAACCTTCCCGGAGGCGGTTGAGGCCGAGGCCGCCGCCGTCGAGCGGCGTGGGCCCGTCACCCCTCCGGGTGCGCCGGCCGGCGAGCGGCGTGACGCCCGTGACATCCCCTTCGTGACGATCGACCCGCCCGGCAGCATGGACCTCGATCAGGCGTTCCATGCCGAGCGTCGAGCCGGTGGGTTCCGCGTCCGCTACGCGATCGCCGACGTGGCCGCCTTCGTCACGCCCGGCGGGGAGCTCGACGTCGAGGCCTTCGTCCGCGGCGTCACCCTGTATCTGCCCGACGGCCGGGCACCGCTCATGCCCACCACGATCGGCCAGGGGTGTGCGAGCCTGCTGCCGGATCAGGAGCGGCCGGCGCTGCTGTGGACGATCGATCTGGACGAGACCGGCGCGACCACTGCGGCTCGGTTGGAGCGAGCCACCGTGCGCAGCCGGGCGCAGCTGAGCTACGCGGACGTGCAGGATGCCGTGGACGCCGGCCGTGCCGAGGAGTCGCTCACGCTGCTGCGAACGATCGGAACGCTCCGGCTGCAACGCCAGGGCGAACGCGGCGGCCTCAGCCTGGATCTGCCCTCGCAGGAGGTTGTGCCGGCCGCCGGGGGAGGGTTCACGCTCGTGTACGACGCCCCGCTCCCGGTGGAGGGATGGAACGCGCAGATCTCGCTCCTGGCCGGCATGGAGGCCGCGACGATCATGGTCCGGGGAGGGGTCGGGATCCTCCGCACGGTGCCGCCGCCCGACCCGGTGCAGCTCGGCCGGCTCCGGCGCGCGGCCACGGCGCTCGACGTCCCGTGGCCCGAGCGCTCCCGGTGGTCCGACGTGGTCCGCGGCCTCGATCGCACCGACCCCCAGGACGCGGCCTTCCTGATCCAGGCCGCCCACACGCTCCGGGGCGCCGGCTACGCGACGCTGGACGCGACCAACACCAGCGATCCCGCGACGGTGCCCGTGCACGCCGGCATCGCCGCCGCGTACGCGCACGTCACGGCGCCGCTGCGCCGCCTCGCAGATCGCCATGCCAACGAGATCGTCCTCGCTCTGTGCGAGGGAGCCGAGCCGCCCGGATGGGCGAGGGACGCCCTCGATCGGCTCGTGGAGACCATGGAGGCGACGACTCGGCTCGAGGCCGGCGTCGAACGCGCCGTCGTCGACGCCGTCGAGTGCGCGGTGCTCGCCGGCCACGTCGGCGAACGCTTCGACGCGGTGGTCATCGACGAGAGCCGGCGGGGCGTCACCGTGCAGCTGAAGGGGGTGGCGATCGTCGCTGCCCTGGCCGCCGATATCCCGCTCGGGGAACGCGTCGCGGTGGTGGTGACAGGCGTGGATCCCGTCGCGCGCCACGTGCTGCTGGCGCCCGCCGCATCGACCAGCTGACGGCCCCGTCGCGGCCCATGGCGGTCGAAGGTATCGTCACCGTATGGGTGATGACCCGCGCAGCCGCGATGACGAGCGCCTCCTGGCGCGAGCCGAGGAGGTCCTCACCGAGATCAAGGTGGGGACGGGGCTGTCCGAGCCGCACGCCGCGGTCCTGGCTGCGCTGCGGATCCGTCTGAAGGGCGAGGCCGGCGGGAACCTCGACGAGCTGATCGCGGCCGCCGAGGATCCGGAGCCCACGGGCCAGCAGCTCGACGACGTGATCCAGCGATCGGCCGCGACGCGCTCCGGGTCCCTCGACGATCTCCTGTCGAAGCCGCAGAAGCCGAAGCGCTCGCTCGACGACCTCTTCGGCTAACGGCGGCGCCGCGGCGCGGCGTCACTGGATCTGCACGAGCCGCCCGCCGCCGGCGTCCAGGAACTCGCGGGGGGCGCCGCCCTTCTTGCGCGGCTCGCGTTCGATCAGTCCGTCCCAGATCTTCCCGTGGTAGTAGCACCGCCCGTCCTCGCGGTCCCGTTGGGGCTCGGACCTGCATGTCGCCTCGGGGCAGCGCGCTTCGTCGGTCATCCGACCTCCCGGACGTGCCTGGCTTCGAACCACGCCATGCGGGTTGCTGTTCGCTGATCCGCCGCCGTTGCCGAGCCGGCGGTTTCACGGAGAGCGGTGACGTGCATGCTCGAAGGGTACTCAGCAGGCGTCCTGTTCGACCGAAGCCGCACCAGGTTCAGGCCGGGTCGCTCGTAAGGTCGTCGATGGGACTGCTGTGATCATCGGGCATGATGACGATCGATCTGCAGTCCTTGCACGTCCAGCAGGTCAGCCTCTGGATCCACGTGCCGTGCTCCAGCACCCCCGACGCCACGGGCGAGTTGGATCCGCACTCCGCGCAGATGCTGTGCTCGTTCATGGCTCGGTCATGGCCGATCGGGTGTCAACCTTTGAGCCCACCGAACGGGAATTGGACCATCGCCACAGCGACCAGGGCCGGGATCGCTCAGCACGGGTCGAGGGGGGATGCGCCGTGGGCACTTAGAGTCATGAGGCTTTCTGCGGATAGCAACGCGGCGGGAGCCCGTCTCGTTTTCCGGGTCTCTCAGGATCAGGGAGTCCGGGCGGAGAGAACCACGGGCATCCATCCTGCATGTTCGCGGCCCCCCGAGCAAGGTGCCCTCCATCATCACAGCCGGGTTCCCGGCGACCCGGAGGGTGGGGGATTCCCGCGTGCGCGAGCGCAGGGACCCCAGGCTGGTGAGCGACCCTGCGTATCTCGCCGGCAGCACGGTCACATGGACGCACAGAGCCCGTTGGCGTGTGAATCACGCAGGAGGCCGCACGGAGGTGCCCGGGTGAGAACGATCTCCGGAATCGCTTCCAAGATCCGTCCCTCATACGGGCCCAAGATACGGGCCCAAGCCGGCAGGCCGTTCGGCGCTGTCTCTGGCCACGGACCCGAGAAGCTCCTTTCGAGCACACGATCGAAACACTGATCAGCGCCTCTCAGGGGGAAGATCTCCGGGGAGCTACTCCGCGAGCCAGGCGACGTCCTGGAGCATGAAGTGCAGGTCGATCACGTCGTCCAACGTGAACGCCGGCGCGTCCGGACAGGGGTTCCTATCCTCCGCGGGGAGCGAGGGCTGTGCTGCCGCCGTCGGCTCTTCCGGTACTCCCTGCGTGTTCGCACCTGCCGCGAGCAGCACGGCGACCACCTTGGGGTCGGCGGGGCGGGTGACGTCGGTGCTGCAGTCTGGGCAGGTGAAGGCGTACTGTCCTTGTTCGCCGTCGCCGGCGATCTGCAGAGAGATCGCCTCGGCACTCAGCCCCACCTGCCCGCAGCTGGGGCAGTTCGCTCGGATATCGGCCATGTCAGCGTGACTCCGATCGTGCGGGACGAGCAAGAGCCGGCTCATCTGGGAGATCCTCGTGAGGCCTGGCTTGCGACTCCGGTATGGCCACGATCGATCGGCAATCCCTACAGGTCCAGCAGGTCAGCCTGAGCATCCACGTCCCGTGACTGAAGACACCGGCGGCTATGAGGGATGCGGACCCACACTCGGGACAGGCGCTGTTCTCGTTCATGACAGCGTCATCGGCCCGGCGGGGCCCATCTGTTGAGCCCGCTCACCGTGAATTGGACGATCGCCACAGCGATCCCCGCCGCGGTCGATGAACAAGGGACCCGAGGGCGATGCCGTGTAGTCCGAGTGAGCCATGCCGAGCGTGACCTTCGATGAGGGCATCGAGTTGGACGTGGTTCGGCACCCGGTCGGTGTCGAAGGCAGGTACGACACTGTCGTGGAACACACTCGCGGATCAGCCCGCGATCACCCAGGCACGGTCAACCGACCTCGCCTCCATCATTGGGCGCTACGCGGATGACATCGAATCGGCGCCGCGCGGGCTTTTCCTGGCCCTGGACCATGCGACCTTCGTCGGCATCCTCACGAACGCGATCGTCGGACTGCTGCTGGTGGTCTGCGCGACGCGGCGCGAGATCTGGGCATGGGCCGACGCGCTCGTGTTCTGGGGCATCAACGTCGGCCTCGCAACCTTCCTCGTGGGACTCGTCGGCAACGAGGCGGTGATCAAGCGGATCGGCACGCCGATCATGGGCGCATCGATCCTGCTCGGCCTGCTGACCGCGGCGATCCGCCTGCGTGGACAGCCGACGTTGTCGCCGACGACGACGGTAGCTGCGTAGCTGGGATTTGCGCGGGCGCTGACGATACGTCTAGGATTTCCGTGCCTTCCCCGTCCGTTCCGGCGGGAAGGTGCATGGAGGATGTTCCGCGTGAGAAGGGAGCCTGGCATGGAAACTCTCGATCGTGGGCGTCGCCGCTCGCGGCATCTCCTCGTCATGGTCGTGATGACGGCCGCCCTGATGACCTCGGGCGTGGTTCCCGCCCGCGCGACGGTATCGGGGGAGAACGGACGGATCGCGTTCCGTCGGTACTTCAACGATGACCACACCCGCGGTGCGATCTTCACGATCACCTCGGCCGGTACCGGGGAGCGACAGGTCACGCATCCGCCCCGGTCCAAGCTCACGACGGAGCCCGACTGGGCCCCGAGTGGGCGCTGGATCGTGTACACGGTCTACCCCGACGCGGAGGAGGACCGGTCTCGCATCTTCAAGATCCGGCCCAACGGCACGGATCGCGCGAACCTCGGCGGCTCGTGCGTAGCGCCGTGCCTGTTCGACGGGTTCCCATCGTGGTCCCCGAACGGCGGACGGATCGCGTTCCAGCGTGGCCTGGGGCCTGCGGTGTACCAGAACAAGGTGATCGCCATCTTCGTGATGCGAGCAGACGGCACGCACGCTCGGCAGATCACCCAACAGGGGGCCGATCCCACGGTGGACGCCCCGTACGAAGACCAGACCCCGACATGGTCACCCACCGGTGATCGCCTCGCGTTCGAGCGTTTTCGGCGCAGCACCGATCATCAGGCTATCTTCACCGTGCGCCTGGACGGAACCGGGCTCCGCCGCATCACACCATGGAGGCTCGACGCCTCGCAGCCGGACTGGTCGCCCAACGGTCGATGGATAGCGTTCCGCACGCAGGAGTCGTCTGATCGCCACGGTGACATCGCGTTGGTGCGCCCGAGTGGGAACCGGCTGCACATCATCACCTCAGGGTCCGGGAAGTGGCAGTCCTGTTCGTTCTCCCCGAACGGGAAGATGATCACCGCGGGTCACGCTCCCGGGCATGGAGCCGCGGGCAACGCCGACGTGTACACGATGAAGGTGGATGGGACCGACCTGCAGAACATCACCAACTCGAACAGGTGGGAGAGCGCTCCCGACTGGGGGCCGCGCCCGACGTAGCCGCTCTCGCCCACAGATCGTGCATAGATCGTGGCTCCTGTGTTCATCGATCGGAGCACGCGGCCGCGTGAAGGCTGCCCGGCAAGCGCGAGGACGACCGTCACGAGGGGACCAGCACCGGCTGGCACGAGGCCACGCCGGGGGGTAGCACCCCAGCGACGCAGGTGTCCTCGCGCATCGATCCACCGGTCATCCCCTTGGACGCGTGGAGCGGTAGCTGCGACCATGGCTCACATCGTGGAGACGAGCGACGGCACGGAGCACATGATTGAGGCCACACGCACGCGGCTGGTCCTGCTGGCGCGCCTCCTCTCCGCGCTCACGGTCCTGGGGATCGCCACCGGGCTGTGGCTCGGGGCCATCGACCGGCAGCCAACGGATCAGGGGTTGCTGTTGGCCTTCGCTCTGTTCCCCGTCGTGGGCT
>JBDUEF010000109.1:0-6049 GCA_040002535.1 Actinomycetota bacterium
GGCCAAGGTCTGCTGGGCCGTCTCCTCACCTGATGTCTCAGAGGCT
The DNA here is from genome assembly GCA_040002535.1 of Actinomycetota bacterium. Classification (GTDB taxonomy): domain Bacteria; phylum Actinomycetota; class UBA4738; order UBA4738; family HRBIN12; genus JALYMB01. The sequence continues at coordinate 47 of JBDUEF010000109.1, forward strand.
CGGTTCCGATCCAGCCGGTCTCGGAGCCCTCGATTCACGTCGAGCTGCATCGTGCTTGCCTGTCGGTCCATCTTCATTGCCTCCTGGAGTCGAAGGATCGGCCCAAGCCTCTCTCATACGGCCTCGCTCATTATCACCACGCCGTTCGGACCTGGGAATAGAGCGGAGGCCGCGCCATTCGGCGGGCCGAGGCGGCATACGGCCGGGTCGGACGGTTTAGATCGCTGGCGCAGTTGGTCCTCGAAACCGACACCCGCGCGGGCCGGTTCGCCGGACAGAGAGGCGACGTGGCCCACCAGGACTACGCGGCATCCTCCGCGGCTCTCCGGTGGGTCGCAGGCGGCGGAGATCCGTGTGGCGAAGGACCCATTTCGCGCCCGGAGGCTGTACGGGTGACACCCCTTTGGCCGATGGTGTTCACATGAACGAGCACGATTTCTGCGACGAATGTGGCTCTGAGTCCATGGTCGCCTCCGGGGTCCTGGAGCAGGGGACCTGGGTCCACCGGTTGACGTGCTGGACCTGTCGCGACTGTCGGTCGGTGATCGTCATACCGCAGACAGAGGCGAAGACAGGCCACCTCGTGAGCGATAACGCGCCCGCCGGTTCTCGATGATCTCGGTCCCCTTCAAGAGCCACCGTGGTAGGCAGGATACCGGTGCGATGGGGACGCAGACCGATGCCGAGGCCTGTCCTTCCTGTGGATGGAGGGGACTCGTCCTCCAGGGCCGTGTGTGGCGCGGCGAACCGATCCGAGAGCTGGTCTGCAAGCTCTGCAGGCACGCCTGACGGTTGCACCCCTTCGCAGTTCGTGGTCCAGCCATAGTTGACGGAGCCGTTCATTGCAAAGTTGACGGAGCCGTTCATTCGCTCTGGACGTTGGGCTCTTGGTCCATTTCCTTTGCCCCGTCGCGGACCCCGTAGCACATGGAGCGAACGCCGCCGCGGCCACCCCGGGATCCGAGGTTGTGCCTGGGTGTGCGAGACCCGCCTCTCTGACGATCCGCGGGCACGAACGGGCTCCGGAGCGCACCGGGTATGGCTCTTTTGCGTGTTCGGCTTGAGCGACGTCTCGTGATGCGCCAGGAACTTCGACCACACTTCTTCCAGCGTCCGCTTCCCGGACAAGATCGACTGCGGATCAAGCAGGGCCTTCGCCCGCCACTTCTCGGCGCCTTCTGGGTGCGGAACTCCTTCCACCGCTGCTCGCGACCTGGCTTACGGAAGGTGGGGAGGTACTTGCCATTGGTCTTCACGTACACGCCAGTGGAAACCCGCTTGCGCTGTTGACCGGTCGGTACGGTGATCGTCTTCGCCATGCAATCTTCCCCCGGCGGCGTCCTGTTGACTTCTGGTGACCATTGCCGCAGCTGGGAACGATGCCGGAAAGCATCAGGGTGGGAAGAAACCCCCTGCGACCAGGGGGTTTCTATCGTGGGCCTGGATGGACTTGAACCATCGACCTCTTCCTTATCAGGGAAGCGCTCTAACCGGGCTGAGCTACAGGCCCTCGAGGATCCCGGCGCCGGAAGCCCGGCCCTCCGGCAGGGTAGTCACGGGCGCGAAAGGGTGTCAAACGACCGCGTCATCGCTTCTCTGCCAGCGTGATCTCCAGCCCTCCGACGACGTCGGAGATCAGGTTGTAGAGGAAGGCCACCATCAGATTGATGAGGGACCACACCACCACCATGGCGCACCCGATCACGAACACACGTGGGAACAGGTAGCCGGGTGCGATCCGGAAGGTGGCGCCCCCGTTCTGCGGGAAGACCGTCGTGATCCACCGCTCGATCGTGTCGATGACCCCGACCGCCTGCATGATCATGTACAGCAGGACGAGCCCGAGGAGCACCGCCAACATCATGCAGAACGAGAAGATCAGCGAGAGCTTCAGCACCGACAACGGCCCGACCTGCCGGACCATGACCCGCGTTCGCCGCTGCCGCGGCCTCGGGGCGGCCTCGGGGCGGGCAGTCGGCGCAGGCGCCGGCGCAAGGGTCTGCTGCGCCTCGGGGACGGCGGAGCCCGTCACTGCCGTGTCGGCGGGCGCGACGGCGGTTGCGGGCGCGTGCTGCGTGCCGGCGGCGCCCGGTTCATCCACGGTCTGGGCCATGTTCCTTCCCTCTTCGCCTTCCCGGAGGCACTTAGGGTACGCCCTCGAGGCAGCCTGTCCGTGCGCTTCGATCCAGAAACCCTAGATCCGCCCCGGGCCGTCCCCGGCGAACAGCAGACGTGCGTGCAGCACCGAGAGTGCCCCCAGCACCAGCGGCGTGAGGACCCATTCGAGCGCAGAGGCGTGCCCCTGCAGGCCGATGGCGCCCACCCCCACGACGGCTCCCCCGCCTGCCAGCAGGATCGTCCTCGCGGCCGCCGTGCTCGGCGTTCGTAGCCACGCCAGAGCCGCAGCCACCGCCGATCCCCCCACCACGATCATGGCCCACCAGAGCACGGGGCGATTATGGTCCCCCCATGGCCCGAGCGTCCTCCGTGGAGCACGACCTGCGCCTGATCCTGTGGATCCAGGCACTGCGGGCGTTCGTGTACGGGTTCGGCGTCGTGGTACTGGGCGCGGCTCTGGCCCGCAGCGGCCTGTCGGACGCGGCGGTCACGCTGGTGTTCACCGCGATGCTGGCCGGGATGGCGCTCGCCTCCATCGCGGTGGGAACGGCCGGCGATCGCGTGGGGCGGCGGCGGCTGTACGCGTTGCTGCTGGGCCTCATGGGTGCCGTGGGCGTGGTGTTCGCGCTCTCGCAGAGCGTGTGGGTACTGTCCCTGGTGGCGCTCACCGGCACGATGTCCACGGATGCGAACGAGTCCGGGCCCATCACCTCGCTCGAACAGGCGATGATCGGGCAGGCGTCGGCCGAGTCCAGGCTCCGCGTGTTCGGGAGGTACAACGCCGTCGCGTACCTGGCCGGGGCCCTGGGAGCCCTGACGGCGGGCGGCCCGGCGTTCCTCCACCGTGTCTGGGCCGGCGCGCCCCAAGACCAGCGCTGGCTGCTGGTGTTCCCGCTGGTGGCCGCCGCGTGCGTGGCGCTGGCGATGCGACTGAGCGCCGGGATGGAGGCAGGCCGCGACCGGCCCGACCGCCCTCTGGGCCGCTCGCGTCCCACCGTGGTGCGGCTCTCGGCGTTGTTCGCCACCGATGCCTTCGCCGGTGGGTTCGTGGTCTCCTCGTTCATCGCGTTCTGGTTCTCGCGCCGGTTCGGAGCGTCGTTGGAGCTGATGAGCGCCGTGTTCTTCGCCGGGGGCCTGCTGCAGGCCGGGTCATCGATCGTGGCGGCCGGCGTGGGCGCACGGGTCGGCCTGCTCAGGACGATGGTGCTCAGCCACCTGCCCTCCAACCTGCTCTTGATGGCCGTGCCGCTGATGCCCGCGGTCGGCCCGGCCGTCGCCTGCCTGCTGGTGCGGTTCGCGCTGAGTCAGATGGACGTGCCGACCCGTCAGGCGTACATCGCCGGGATGGTGGACCCTCAGGAACGCACGGCCGCGGCCGCCTTCACCAACACCTCCCGGTACGTGGCACGGCCGTTCGGTCAGATCCTGGCGGGACCGCTGATGGCCAACGTGGCGCTGGGCGCGCCGTTCGTGGTGGGGGGCGCGATCAAGTGCGGCTACGACCTGGTGCTGTGGCGCACGTTCCGCCGGGTGGAGCTGCCCGAGGCGGCTACTCCTCGTCCATCTGGGTGATGACCGGAGCCAGAGCCACCACGTGGGCGCCCTCCTCGACGCGCATCGTGCGCACGCCCTGGCTGGAGCGGCCCACGCGGCGGATGTCGCCGGAGGTGACGCGGATGACGATGCCGCTGGAGCTGATTACGAACATGTCCTGATCCTTCGAGCCGATGTAGGCACCCGCCAGCAGGCCGGTCTTCTTCGTGAGCTGATGGCCGATCACGCCCTTGCCGCCGCGGCCCTTGGGCGGGTAGTCGGCGAGCTTGGAGCGCTTGCCGTACCCCTGCTCGGTCACGCTGATCATCTCCTCGCCCTCCGAGGCCAGGCCGACCGCCAGCACGACGTCGTCGGGGGCCAGCCGCATGCCGATCACGCCGCCCGCGTCCCGGCCCATGGGTCGCACCAGGGACTCGCGGAACCGGATCGCCTGGCCCTTGCGCGACACCATGAAGACCTCGTCGGTGCCGTCGGTGAGCCGGACGTCGATCAGTGCGTCGTCGCCCCGGAGCTTCACGGCGATCAGGCCGCTGCGCGGCGAGTCGTACTCGGGGAGCTTCGTCTTCTTCACGACGCCCTTGCGGGTGGCGAACAACAGGTTGCGGCCCGGCGCGTACTCCTTCAGGTCGATCACCGCGCTGATCTTCTCGTCACCGTCCAGTGCGACGCCGGGCAGGTTGGCGGCGTAGAGCCCTCGCGCGGTCTTCGAGGTCTCCGGGATCGCGTGGGCTTTCACCCGGTACACACGGCCCTTCGTGGTGAAGAACAGCATCCAGTGGTGGGTGGTGGTGGTGAAGACGTGCTTCACCACGTCCTCCTCCTTCAGGTTCTGCCCGCGCACGCCCTTGCCGCCGCGGCCCTGCCGCCGGAACGCGTCCACAGGCAGGCGCTTCACGTAGCCGGCGCGGCTCACCGTGATGATCACATCCTGCTCCGCGATCAGGTCCTCGATGTCGAAGTCGCCCTCGTCGGCGCCGATCTTGGTGCGCCGTGCGTTGGCGTGCTTCTTCCGGATCTCGGCGAGCTCCTCCTTGATCAGGCCGCGGATCTTGCCCGGGTCCTTCAGCAGGGTGTTCAGCCGCTTGATGGTCGCCAGCAGCTCGGCATGCTCCTTGTCCAATTCCGCGCGCGCGAGCTTGGTGAGACGTCGAAGCGGCATATCGAGGATGTGGTTGGCCTGGATCTCGCTGAGCTTGAACGTCTTCATCAAGCCGGAGCGGGCCGTGTCAGCATCGGCCGACGCGCGGATCAGCTTGATCACCTCGTCCAGATGATCGAGCGCGATCAGCAGGCCCAGCACGATGTGGTCGCGCTCCTCGGCACGGCGCAGCTCGTAGCGCGTTCGGCGTGTGAGGACGTCGACCTGATGATCGACGTAGTACCCGATCATCTCCGCCAGGTTCAACGTGCGCGGCACGCCGTCGACGAGAGCCAGCATGATGACGCCGAAGTTGTCCTGCAGTTGTGTCTGCTTGTAGAGCTGGTTCAGCACGACCTGCGCGTTCGCGCCCTTCTTGCAGTCGACGACCAGCCGCATGCCGTGGCGGTTCGACTCGTCCTTGAGGTCGGCGATGTCGCGGACCCTGCCGAGCTTCACCAGGTCGGCGATCTTCTCGGCGAGCCGGGCCTTGTTGACCTGGTAGGGAAGCTCGGTCACCACGATCCGGGGGCGCCCGTTCGCGCTCTCCTCGATCTGGGTGACGGCACGCACCTTGATCGAGCCGCGACCCGTCTCGTACGCGTCTCGGATCCCCTGGCGTCCCATGATGGTGGCACCGGTGGGGAAGTCGGGGCCCTTCACGAACTTCATGAGATCAGCCGGCGTCGCCTCGGGGTGATCGAGGTAGTGCGCGACCGCGTCGCACACCTCGCCCAAGTTGTGCGGCGGGATGTTGGTGGCCATGCCCACCGCGATCCCGCCGGCGCCGTTCACCAGGAGGTTGGGGAACCGTGAGGGCAGCACCACCGGTTGCTGCTCGTACCCGTCGAAGTTCGGCACGAAGTCAACGGTCTCGGAGTCGATGTCGCGCAGCATCTCCATGGCCATGGGAGCCAGCCGCGCTTCGGTATAGCGATAGGCGGCGGCTGGGTCGCCGTCGACCGAGCCGAAGTTGCCGTGGCCGTCGATCAGGGGGGCGCGCAACGACCAGTCCTGCGCCATGCGCACGAGGGCGTCGTACACGGACTGGTCACCGTGTGGGTGGTACTTGCGCAGGACGTCACCGATGACGGCGGCCGACTTGCGGTGCGGCCGGTCGGGGCGGAAGCCCGACTCCAGCATCGCCCACAGGATGCGGCGGTGGACCGGCTTCAGGCCGTCGCGGACGTCGG
>JBDUEF010000110.1:0-5726 GCA_040002535.1 Actinomycetota bacterium
GTGGAGTCGCCGAGTCCCGTGGAGTCACCCGTGGAGTCGCCGAGCCCGGAAGAGTCTCCCTCTCCCACGGATGACGGATGTGACGCGACCGACGACACATCAGACGGGACGGACGACGCACAGGACTCGACGTCGACCGACACCGTGGATCCGGTCCGCGAGGCCGAATGCAACACCGCTGCAGGCGTCGACCCAACGGCCGATCCGGTCGAGACCAGCACACCGACCACCGGTCTGGATCACGCCATCGAGCAGGTGCTGGCCAACTGCCTGAAGAACCCGCAGGCACCCGGGCTCGTCAACGCACTCGAGCACCTGGTCGTCAACGCCGAGCGCAAGGCCGCTCACGATGCAGCGAAGGCCCTGAAGGTCCACGGCAAATCTGCCGAGCACGGGAAGTCCGCCGAGCACGGTCCCACCGCGGTGCACGGCAAGTCGGGCGAGCACGGCAACCCACACGACTGAACCTCCCTCTCTCGACACCCCACCGCCGGTTGCGATCGCGACCGGCGGTGGTGTGTGGAGGACGGCCTCAGGAACCAGCGTGAACGCGCCGATGGTGGTGGATGCGGCCATCTCGACGAGCCGGCACGGCCGCGGTCGTCCTGGCCCTGGTGCTGACCTCAGTGGCGCTCGGTCCCGCCGCCGCCGGCCCCGATCCCTCGACGACGTGCGATGGGATGCCGACCGTGCAGGCGGCCGGACGACGGTTGTGCACCCATGGTGGCGACGGGCTGCCACAGGGGTCGATCACCACCCTGTCGCGCGCCACACTCGTGCCGAAGGCACCCTGTCCCGGCAACGGCGTGAAGGGGCGGCGCGTTCGGGTGTTCTACGGCTACCCGGAGGGCACACCTGATCGCTACTCGACCCTCCGTGACGACATCCAGTTTGCGGTGCGGACCGCCGACGCCAACCTCGACGGTCAGACGCAGGATGTCGAGGGCCAGCACTATCGATTCTGGTGCGACACCGACGTCGTTCCCACGATCCGTGCGGTCCGCCTCAAGGCCATCGGCGACGACGGCGCGTACTCGGTGCTCGATGTGATCGACTCCCTGGTGCATCAGCGCGGACTGCATCTGGGTGATCGGAACTTTACCGACGGGAGGTTCGCCTACGTCGTGTTCGTGGACCACCTGGTAGGGGTGTCGGCACCACCCGGCCAGGCGACGTTCTTCAGCGACGACGAGCCCGATCCTGCCCTCAACCTGAACAACGACACGTCCCAGCTGCGATACGCCATGGTGACGCTCGGCTTCTCGACCCTCAACGAGGCGCACCTGTTCCAGCACGAGGTCGGTCACACGATGGGCGCCGTGCAGCTGTCGGCCCCGCATACCTCCGGCGCAGCTCACTGCTTCGACGCCGAGGACATCATGTGCTACGACGACGGCGGCCGGTACTTCTCCGACGGGGGCACGCTGCTCGACGTGTGTCCGAAGATGCCGGACGGGCAGGATCCCTGGGACTGTGGGGGCGACGACTGGTACGCCGTAGATCCCTCCGGCGGGAACTACCTGACCGACCACTGGAACGTCGCTGACAGCGGCTGGCTGTCCTGGGCCAGATAGCTCCACCCGATCGTTCCGCGATACCGGTCGCCCCGGACCGCGAGCCGGTAGGCTTGGGGCATGCCTGACAGCATGGGAAAGCGACAGCGCCGCGACGTGAAGGCCCGCAAGACCGCGGCCATCGAGCAGCGCCGGCTCGCTCGGAACCAGCGTCGCGAGGACCGCGCGGCCGGCCTCATCGAGGCCGGGCCGCCTCTGTCCGAGGAGTACGGCGGCGTGGACCTCAGCCTCGGCGATCCACCCGAGGAGAGCGAGACCGAGCGCGGCGACGCCTGAGCGACCTGGGAGCCCGTGCCGGCGCGGCCGCGGTGCGCCATGCCCTGACCCGGACGAAGGAGGAGCAGGTGGCGAACAAAGACAAGGGTGGCAACAAGGGCACCAAGAAGAAGGCCGCGCAGACCCTGAAGGAGAAGCGCCAGGCGAAGAAGTCGAAGTCCGGCGGCTCGGGCTCGTCGTCCTCCGCCTCCGGCTGAGCGGCCGATATGCGGCGTGAGGCCGTCGGGGCGATCGTCACCACCCCTGGTGATGCCCCCCACGTCGAAGCCATCCTGCTGGATCCGCCGGGGCCCGCAGAGGTCCTGGTGCGCATCGTGGCGAGCGGGGTATGCCACAGCGACGCGTGGGCCATCCAGCACGGGAACTGGGGATCGCCCTTCCCGATGGTGCTCGGTCACGAGGGGGCCGGCGTGATCGAGGAGGTCGGCCCGGGCGTCACATCGCACGCGCCCGGCGACCCAGTGCTGCTCGCCTGGGCGCTGCCGTGCGGCGAGTGCCGCGGATGTCTTCGGGGCCTGCCGAGGACGTGCGCCCACGCCTGGGCACAGCCACCGCGGCTGCGACGGAGGGCGACAGGCGAGCCCCTCGTCGGCACGCTCTCGTTGGGAACACTTGCCTCCCATACCGTGGTGCACGCGGCGCAGGCGGTCCCCGTACCCGCGGGAGCCGACCTGTCGCGCCTGTGCCTGCTGGGCTGCGGGGTGTCCACGGGGATCGGCGCCGTCATCAACACGGGCGGCGTGCGCGCCGAGGACACGGTGGCGGTGATCGGCCTCGGTGGGATCGGACTGGCGGCGCTGCAGGGCGCGCGGATCGCCGGCGTATCGCGGCTGATCGCGGTGGATCTCGTGGATGCGAAGCTGCAACTCGCCCGCACGTTCGGAGCGACAGACGTCGTCGACGCTTCCTCAGCCGATGTCGTGGGCGACGTGCGCCGGCTGACCGGAGGCGAGGGCGTCGACCTGGCCCTCGAAGCGACGGGGGTGCCGGGCGTCGTGCCGCAGGCCGTCGCGATGCTGGCACGAGGCGGCACCGCGGTGGCGATCGGCGTGCCGCCGCCGGACAGCACGATCACGATCGGATGGAGCGGAGGTGTGGGGGCGGCCTACCCCACCAAGTCCACCTTGCGCATCACCGACGGTGGCGATCCGCTGCTGGAGGACTTCGCGCGCTGGATCAGCTGGGCCGTCGAGGGGCGGCTCGACCTGAACGCGATGGTGACGCGGGAGCTCCCGCTCACCGACGCCGGGATCGCAGAGGCACTCCGAGCGATGCTGGCCGGCGAGGTCGTACGCTCGGTCGTGCGGGTGGCATGAGCGTGCGGGTACGTCGACGTCAGGACACGCGCACGTCGATCGTGTGATCGCCGGTGGCCCCGTTCGGGAACGGCGGCACGACTGATCCGATCTGCTCGGCTCCGGTTCCGTCGGTGGCGCGCACCGCCACTCGGTGATCGCCAGGACGAGCGTCCCAGCGATAGACCCATTGGCGCCACGTGTCGACGCTGTCCTCCTCGGCAAGCTGTGCCGGCAGCCACGGTCCGTCGTCCACCTGGACCTCGACGGCGTCGATGCCACGGTGCTGCGCCCACGCGATCCCCGCGACAGCCACCTGGCCGGCGTGCACGCGCGCCCGGTCGTGCGGCGTGTCGATCCTCGACTCGGTCTTGATCGGCGCCTGCTGCGCCCAGCCTCGTTCGATCCAATACGCGTCGAACGCCTCGAAGGTCGAGAGCTCGATGTCCACGAGCCACTTGGTGGCCGAGACGTAGCCGTAGAGGCCGGGCACCACCATCCGCACGGGGAAGCCGTGCTCCAGGGGAAGGGGTTCGCCGTTCATCGCGACGGCCAGCATGGCGTCGCGACCGTCCATCGCGACCGCCGTCGGCGTCCCAACCGTGAAGCCGTCGGCCGATCGCGACACGATCTGGCTGGCGCCGGGATGGACGCCGGCCTCCTCGAGCAGGTCTTTGAGCGGCGCGCCGATCCACCGCGCATTGCCGATGTAGTCCCCGCCCACCTCGTTCGAGACGCACGTCAGCGTGACGTCGCGCTCGATCAGCGGGCGAGCGAGCAGTCGCTCGTAGTTGAGCGTCATGACATGATCCACCATGCCGTGGATCCGGAGCGTCCACGTGTCGGCGTTCACCGAGGGCACGAACAACGCGGTGTCCACCCGGTAGAAGCGATCGTTGGTGGTGATGAACGGGCTGAGGCCGGGGATCGCCAGGTCGGCGCCCGCGGGAGGCAGGGGCGCCGCGTCCGCGGGTGCCGGGATCCGCACGGCGGCGCGCGACTCGGTGGCGTCGGCGCGTCGCACTAGGTACTGGCCGATCAGACCGGCGGTTCCCGCGAACGCGGCGGTGAGAGCGCCGGTGCGCAGGAGCCGCCGCCGATCGAATCCCGGCGGCCCCGGCGGCGCAGCGATCTCCGGTGATCCCGGCGGTGGCGGCGCCGACGATGCGGGGAGCGCGGCTGCGATCATGAGTCGCCGATACACGATCAGGCCCACCACGGTGCCGATGATCGAGGGGATCGCGGCTCCCGCGCCGGCCGCGGGACGGCTCAGGGCGGCCGCCACGCCGACGGCCCCGAACACCAGGAGTCCGATCGCCCCCGCGCGGGGGCGTCGCGCGGCGACCACACCGATCGCGACGGCCGCGATCGCCAGCACGACGCCGATCCCCACCAACAAGGCGAGCTTGTCCCGTGTGCCGAAGGTTCGGATCGCGAACGCCTTCACCCACTCCGGCGTGGCGTCGATCGCGGCACTCCCCACGGCGATCACGGGGGAGGATCCGCCACCCACCATGCCGGCCACGAGGTGGCCGGCACCGAGCGCTCCGGCCGCCGACAGCAGGCCGACGAGAGCGCCGGCACCAAGGCCCCTCGCTGGTACAGGGGCCGTGGCGACGGGTGGTGGTGAGGTACGGATAGGAGGCCTCCTCCGGGCGTCGGGTGGCAGTCACCTGAGCGTGCGGCTCGTTACGGCCTGGAGTGCCGGGTCGAGGCACGGTCTCGCGACCGGCCCGCGGCGCGCCACCTCCCTCGAGGCGCCCCTGGTGCGTATCCCGCTCGGATCACACCTTTTGAGACGCCGTGCCGTGCATGAACAGCGCGCCCGTCGTCGAGACGTCCGCATCCCAACCGAGGGCGTTCAGCGCGTCGGTGAGCTCCTCGGCTTCGTAGAAGATCTTCACGATCGTGAACTCCCGTCCATCGGTGAGTCGACGTCGGAGTGCGAAGTCGGGAGCGTCCTCGATCCGCTGCCCCGAGAACGGCCGATCGGAGCCGGCCGCGTCATCGCAGAAGAACACGCTGCCACCGGGCGCGAGCCACCGTTCCAGGTCCCGCCAGAAGCCCGCGAAGAGCGGGGGCGGGATATGCGAGATGAAGAAGCCGAAGAAGATCGCGTCGAACCGCTCCCCGGCCGGCGGAGCCCACTCGAAGATGTCCGCCTGCCGATACTCGACGTTGGGACCCCCGTAGCGGCTCCGGTTCAGCTCGATCACGTTGGTGGAACTGTCGACGGCGACCAGTCGCTGGGCTCGGGGCGCGAGGAACCGGGTCCACAGGCCGGTGCCGCATGCGAGCTCCAGGACGGTGCCCGATGCATCGAAACGATCGACCGCGGCCTCAAGACGCGCGGTCTCGGCGAACCACCTGTCGTTCTGCTCGGGTCCATGGTCGTACCGTCCTCGGCGGAGGTAGCAATCCTCATACTCGGCCGCACGGGCCTCGTAGTAGTCGGCCTGCTCCTCGAGGATCCGGCCGATCTCGCCGGCACCGGGCTGCTCCTGCATGAGACCGAGCGTACAAGGCTTACCACCCTCATCCCTGGCCTCATCCCTGGCCTCATCCCTGGCCTCATCCCTGG
>JBDUEF010000111.1:0-5519 GCA_040002535.1 Actinomycetota bacterium
GCGTCCTCGACGGCCTTGGACGCCTTCTGGCCGGTCTGGGCGACGGACCCCGCTGCCTTGGTGCTCGCCTGGTCGACCTTGCGGGCGATGGCGTCGCCCGTCTCGGCCACCTTGCCGGCGGCGCGCTGCGACGCTCCGGCGACGGCCTCGCCGGCCCGGGAGGTGACGTCCTCGCCCCAGACGTTCATCCGGTCCACGCTGGTCGAGCGCCGGTCGGCCCACCAGGTGCGGATCTGGTCGTAGCGTTCTCGGCCGGCCTTCGCTCCCATCACGTAGGCACCGCCGGCGGCCACCGACAGCGTCGCCAGGCGGCGCAGGCGGTGCTTCTTCGGAGCGGAGCTGTCTGACTCCAGCGAGTCCAGGATGCGCTCCATTCGCTCCCGCTCGCTGTCGGACTGACCGCGAAGGGTCGAGTTCTCCACCTTCAGACGGTCGTTCTCACGCTCGAGGCTGTCCGCGTGCTTCTCGGCCAGCCGCTGCTTGGCGCTCTCGGTGATCGCGTTCGCTCTGTCCCTCAGGTCCATCACGGGCCCCCTCCTCGTTGACATCTTCTTGATCTTCACGTTCATGCCCTACCCCCTTCGCAGGGCGGGTATACATCCGCCGCTCAGAGGCCCGGCAGGGAGCCCTCCAGCTCCAGCAGGGCGATCTTGCGCTCCAGCCCCCCCGCGTACCCCGTCAGGGCACCGCTCGCGCCGATCACGCGGTGGCACGGGATCACGATCGGGATCGGGTTGGAACCCAGCGCCCGGCCGACGGCACGGGCCGCGGTGGGCCGACCGATCTGGCGCGCGACGGCACCGTAGGTGGACATCCGGCCGTACGGGATCGCGGAGGTGGCGCGGAGCACGTCTCGTGCGATCCCGCGGATCAGCCGACGATCGACCTTCACCGCGAACCGCGTCCGTTCCGCCTGGAAGAACTCCTCCAGCTCGCGACGGGCCTCGTCGGTCGCCGCCGCCGATTCCAGGATCCGGGGCGAGATCTCCTTGGCGATCTGCGCGAGCACCCGATCCCGGTCCTCCTCCTCGAACGCCACGCGGGCCAGGCCTCGCGGCGTGACGGCGACCAGGAGGCGGCCGATCGGGGAATCCAGCTCGGCCACGGCGACGTCCAGCAGCCCGCGGGAGGCGGCCTCCTGTCCCAGCGTCGCGGCGAGCGTCCGCGCGTGCGCGTCGTCACCGGCGGCCATGCGCTTGAGGTCGGTCGTGTTCATGCGATCAGCTCCCTGAGCTTCTTGATGCCCTGATAGACGTTGGCGCGCACGGTCTCCTCCGTCGCATCCATGAGCTCGGCGATCTCGCGGTACGGCCGGTCCAGCACGTGCCGATGCACCACCGCCACGCGCTGCCGTGGAGGAAGAGCGGCGATCGCCGACCACAGCGCGTCGTCGGGCGACTCGGGCTGGCGCACGGCACGATCCGGCAGCCCATCGCTGGGGATCGGGCGACGGCCCCGAGCCCGGTGGTGGTCGATCGCCTTGCGGGAGGCGATCCGCAGCAACCAGCGATCCAGGTGCTGCCCATCACGCAATCGCGGATACGCCCGCAGCGCTGCCAGGAACGTCTCCTGGAAAACGTCGTCGGCTTCGGACGGCCCCACGGCGGCCCGGCAGAACCGGTAGACCGCGGTGTGGTGGCGGTCCAGGAGGTCCTGGAACGGTGGGATCGGCTCGGATGCCCTCACACCCGGAGCAACGCGCGAGGCAGCCACCGCGTGAAAAGCCGCCTCAGGGGGCTTCGCCCAGGAGACGAGGGATCGCACCCTCGTACACGTCGCGGAGCTCGTCGACCGTGGTCTCGAACAGGCCGTCGAGCACCGCGCGAGGCCCCCCGGTCTCCCCGATCGGCGTGCACGGGATCTCGTGACGGGCGGCGAGCTCCTCGAGTTCGCCGGCACGCTCGGGCACCACCGACACCACGGCCCGGGAGGCTGACTCGCTGAACAGCGCCACGTGCGAGGGTAGATCCCCGGGCACGGTGACGGCGAACCCCTGCGCACCAGCGATCGCCGATTCGGCCAGAGCCACCGCCAGGCCGCCGTCGCCGCAGTCGTGAGCGCTCGCCAAGAGATCGTCGTGTGCGGCCGCCTGGAGCATCTCGTGCAGCTCGCGCTCCCGATCAAGATCCAGCGCCGGCGGCCTGCCGGCGATCGAGCCCAGCAGGACCTCCGCGAACTCCGAGCCGCCCAGCTCGGGGAGGGTCTCCCCCAGCAGATAGATCCGCAGGCCGGGGGTCGGGAACCCCGCGCGGACGCGCAGCCGATGATCCTGCAGCAGGCCCAGCATGCCGATGATCGGCGTCGGCCAGATGGCGGAGTCGCCGGACTCGTTGTAGAAGCTGACGTTCCCGCCGGTCACCGGGGTCTCGAATGCGAGGCAGGCGTCGCACATCCCGCGGATCGACTCGGCGAACTGCCACATCACCTCCGGTCGTTCGGGGTTGCCGAAGTTCATGCAGTTGGTGATGGCCAGCGGCGTGCCGCCGGTCACCGCGACGTTGCGGGCGGCCTCGGCGACGGCGTGCGCCGCCCCGAGGTAGGGGTCGAGGTGGCCGAACCGGCCCTTCCCGTCGGTCGACAGCGCCATCGCCTTCAACGTGCCGGGGATCCGCACGATCGCGGCGTCGCCGCCTGCGGACTCCACCGTTTGCCCTTGGACGATCGAGTCGTACTGCTCGAACACCCAGCGCTTGCTGGCCACGTTTGGCGAACCGAGGACGGCCACGAACGCGTCACGGAGGTCGCCGTGGTAGGGCACGAACGTGGGATCGTCGTTCGCGGCGGCCTCGATCGGCGTCATCGGGCGCTCGTACTCCGGAGCCTCGTCGACCAGGGACGGAGCGGGGATCTCCGCCACGATCTCGGCGCCCATCTCCACCCGCAGGGTGCGGCCCGGCTCCAGGGTCGCGATCACCGTCGAGACCAGCCCCCACCGCTCGCACACCTCTTGCACCTCCCCGAGCCGCTCCGGGGACACGATCGCGAGCATCCGCTCCTGCGACTCGCTGGTGAGGATCTCGAAGGGCTCCATGCCGGCCTCTCGCAACGGCACGTGATCGAGCTGCAGCGCCGCGCCCATGCCGGCACGGGCGGCCGACTCGCTCACCGCGCACGACAGGCCCGCCCCACCCAGGTCCTGCAACCCCTCCAGCAGGCCTCGCTCCACCATCTCCAGGGAGGCCTCGATCAGCAGCTTGCCCGCGAACGGATCGCCGATCTGCACGCTCGGCCGCGCGGCGCCGCTCCCCTCCTCCAGGGTGGCGCTGGCCAGCACGCTGACGCCGCCGATCCCGTCGCGGCCGGTGGGCGCGCCGTACAGGACCATCAGCGAACCCTCGTGCACCGTGAGGGACTCCGCGGTCACGAGCCGGTCGGCGGGCGCGATCCCCACGCACATCACGTTGACGGCTGGGTTCGCGCTATGCGGTGCGGCGAAGGAAATCTCGCCCCCCACGGTCGGCACACCGATGCAGTTGCCGTAGCCGCCGATGCCGGCCACCACCCCCGCCAGCAGGTACCGGTTCCGCGCCTCCGTCAGGGGCCCGAACCGCAGGGGGTCCAGCAACGCGACCGGGCGCGCGCCCATGGAGATGATGTCGCGCACGATGCCGCCGACGCCCGTGGCGGCGCCCTGGTATGGCTCGATCGCGCTGGGGTGCGAGTGCGACTCCATCTTGAACACCACCGCGAGGCCGTCGCCGACGTCGACGGCCCCGGCGTCCTGCCCCGGACCGACGAGCACTGAGGGGCCCTCGGTGGGGAGGGTCCGCAGATGGACCTTCGAGGACTTGTAGGAGCAGTGCTCCGACCACATGGCGGCATACATGGCGAGCTCGGCGCGGTTGGGCTCGCGCCCGAGGGTGCCCCGGATTTGCTCGAGCTCGTCGTCGTGCAGGCCGAGCTGGCGGTGGAGCGGCTCCTCGATCGCCACCATCACACCCTCGCCATGGCGGCGGCCAGCAGGGAGGAGAAGAGGGGCTGGCCGCCGACGGGCCCGACATCGGGATCGACCGCGTGCTCGGGGTGCGGCATCAGGCCGACCACGTTGCCGGCACGGTTGCACACGCCGGCGATACCTGCGACCGCCCCGTTCGGGTTGTGCGCCGCATCCACCTCCCCGCCCTGGGAGGCGTATCGGAACACCACGAGGCCCTCGTCCTCCAGCAGCGCCAGCTCGTCGGGACGGGCAACGAACTGCCCCTCGCCGTGCTTGACGGGGATCTCCAGCACCTCGCCGGCCACCAGGTCCCGGGTGACGGCGCTGTCCGATCTCTCCACCCGCAGGTGCACCGGTCGGCAGACGAACCGCAGCGAGGCGTTGCGGATCAGCGCGCCGGGCAGCAGGCCGGACTCGCACAGGATCTGGAATCCGTTGCAGATCCCCAGCACGGGACCGCCGCGCGCCGCGAATCCCCGCACCTCATCCATCACGCGCGCGAACCGGGCGATGGCGCCGCAGCGCAGGTAATCGCCGTAGCTGAACCCGCCCGGCAGAACCACGGCGTCCACCTCGTGCAGGTCCGCGTCCGCGTGCCACAGCGGGATCCCGGCGCCGCCCATGGTCTCCACGGCGCGCAGGGCATCGCGATCGTCGAGGGATCCGGGGAAGGTGATCACGCCGACCCGCGGGGTCGTGGCGCTCACAACGACGGCTCGCCGATGATCCGGTAGTCCTCGATCACCGGATTGGACAGCAGGCGCTCGGCCATCTGGGCCACCTGCGCGCGGGCGGCGGGCTCGTCCGCGGCGTCCACCGTGAACCGGATGTGCGTGCCCACCCGTACGTCGGCCACGTTGGTCCATCCGAGCGCGGGCAGCGAGCCCTCCACGGCCCTGCCCTGGGGATCGGACAGGCCCGGCTTCAGCGACACCAGCACCTCGAAGGAGTAGGCGGTCATGCGGGCGAGACCCCCATCCGCCGGAGGTAGTCGGTCAGCGGCTCCCCGGTCAGGCGTTCGTAGGCCTCGCGGTAGCGCGTGGCCGTGTGCCCGACGACGTCGGCCGGAAGCTCGGGCGGCGGCGGCTCATGGTCCCACCCGCTCGCGTCCAGCCAGTCGCGCACGTACTGCTTGTCGAAGCTGGGCTGGGCGTGGCCCGGCTCGTAGGTGTCGGCGGGCCAGAGGCGCGACGAGTCCGGCGTGCATACCTCGTCCACCAAGATCAGCTCGCCGTCGCAGAACCCGAACTCGAACTTGGTGTCGGCCAGGATGATCCCCCGGGTCTCCGCGATCGCGGCCACGCGCTCGTACAGCTGGAGCGTCAGCTCCTGCAACCGCTCGGCGAGGCCGCGACCCACCGTGTCGGCCGCCTCCTCCAGCGAGAGGGGCAGGTCGTGACCCTCGGCTGCCTTGGTGGTCGGGGTGAAGATCGGCTCGGGGAGGCGGTCGGACTCGACAAGGCCCGGCGGCAGGGACACGCCGCAGACGGCGCCGGACCGCCGGTACTGCGACCAGCCCGAACCGCTCAGGTAGCCGCGCGCGACGCACTCGAGCGGCACGACGTCGGCGCGGCGCACGACC
>JBDUEF010000112.1:0-5410 GCA_040002535.1 Actinomycetota bacterium
ATCGGGGACGTCGACCTGCTGGTGGCCTCCGACGAACCGGGGAACGTCATGGAGGCCTTCATGGGATACGGCGTGGTCGACCGGGTGATCGCCAGGGGCGACACGAAGTCCTCCGTCATCACGAGGGCAGGACTGCAGGTCGACCTTCGCGTGATCCCGCTCGAGGCCTGGGGGGCGGCCATGATCTACTTCACGGGTTCGAAGGCGCACAACATCCGGATCCGCGAGATGGCCGTGCGCCAGGGCCTCAAGCTGAACGAGTACGGGCTCTACGCGGCGAAGACGGGTGCCCTGATCGTCGCCGAGACCGAGGAGGAGGTCTACGACCGCCTGGGGCTGCCGTGGATACCTCCCACGCTTCGCGAGGACCGCGGGGAGATCGAGGCGGCTCTCGAGGGTGCGCTGCCGTCCGTGATCCAGCTCGAGGATCTCCGGGGAGATCTCCACACACACACGGATCTGACCGACGGCGTCTCACCGTTGGAGACGATGCTGGAAGCCGCGTGGTCACATCGCTATGCGTACTACGCGGTCACCGATCATGCGCCGGACCTGGCGATGCAACGCATGACCGACGAGAAGATGCTCGCGCAACGCCGGAGGCTGCGAGCCCTCAAGGACCGCTATCCGAAGATGGCGCTGCTGCATGGCTCTGAGCTGAACATCGGGCCCGAGGGCGACGTGGATTGGGGGCCCGCGTTCCTCGGGGGGTTCGACATCACCGTGGCCTCCGTGCACTCGCACTTCACCCAGCCGCGCGAGGAGATGACCCGGCGGGTGATCAGAGCCATCGAGAACCCGTATGTGAACGTGATCGGACACCTCACGGGTCGCAAGATCGGTGCCCGACCGCCGATCGATCTGGATCTGGACCAGGTGTTCCGGGCAGCCGCCGATACGGGGACGGCCCTGGAGATCAACGCGTACCCCGACCGGCTCGACCTGCGCGATGAGCACATCCTGTGGGCGCGCCGGCATGGGGTGAAGTTCTCCATCGACAGCGATGCACATGCGGTGCCGCATCTGGACCTGCTGCACTACGGGGTGGCCACGGCGCAGCGAGGGTGGCTCACCCGAGACGACGTGATCAACGCATGGCCGGCGTCGAAGCTCCGTCGGTTCCTGCGGAAGGGGCGACGGGCCTGAGCCGGCGCCGCCTGCCACGGTCGTTCTTCGACCGGTCCTCGGTCGAGGTGGCCCCCGACCTGCTGGGTCGCACACTCGTGCGCATGCTGCCCGACGGCATGCGTCTGTCGGGCGCGATCGTGGAGACCGAGGCCTACGAGCCCGGCGATCCCGCCAGCCACGGCTTCCGTCGACGAGGGGTCCGCAACGCAACCATGTTCGCCGGTCCAGGCCGGCTGTACGTGTACTTCACCTACGGCAACCACTGGATGATGAACGCGGTCTGCCGTCCCGTCGACGTCCCCAGCGCCGTGCTCCTGCGAGCGGTCCGACCCCTGGAGGGCCATCGGGAGATGGCTCGCCGGCGGGGGCGCGACCGAGATGTGGACCTCGCGTCCGGGCCAGGGAAGCTCTGTCAGGCATTGGGTGTCGACCGGTCCCAGGACGGTGAGGACCTGGTTCGGGGGTCGGTCGTCTGGATCGAGGCCGGTTCACCGGTGGCGCCGGAGACCATCCAGACCGGGGTGCGCGTGGGAGTGAGCGCCGGCCTCGACAGGGAATGGCGGTTCCGTGTGGCGGACGATCCCTTCGTCTCGAAGGGTCGCCCCGGCCCGCCCCGCTAGGCCTGCGATGTGTCCTTGGACACCGTGATCGTCACCGTGCTGGTCTGATAGGCCAACGTGCCGGCCTGGGGAGTCTGGCCGACGACGGTCCCGACCGGCTGGGTCGAGACCTGCAGCCGCAACTCCACGTAGAAGCCGGCACGCTCCAGGAGCTGCCTGGCGTCCCTCTCCAGCATGCCGATCACCGAGGGCACCGACACCTGCTGTGCCGAGGACGGTTCCCGGCAGATCTTCGTGGGCTCGGTGCCTTGGATGAAGGGGAGCGTATCGATGTTCTGGGGAAGGGTGAATTGGTTCGGCACGCACAGGGGATCCTGGGTCACGTCGACCGCCACGTTCACGTAGCTGACATCAGGAGTGGGGAAGTCCCTCTTCTCCATCCCCTTCGTCGCGCTCGTCATGAACAGGCGCCAGATCTGCGCCGGCCACGTCCCGCCGAACACGGTGATGCGTGTTCGCGGCGGCGACATGGAGAGGTTGCGTTCCGGAAAGCCCACCCATACCGCCGCGGTGAGCTGAGGGATGGCGCCGACGAACCAGGCGTTCTTGTAGTTGTCCTCGGTACCGGTCTTGCCGATCTGGGGACGACCGATGTTGGCATTGGTGCCCGTCCCGTACAGGACCACCTTGTGCAGGATGTCGTCGGCCACCGCGATGATCTTGGGATCGACCACCCGCTTGCCCTCGGGTTTCGCCTCGTAGAGCGTGTTGCCGCGGGCGTCGGTGATGCGGATGACCGGGGTGGGTTGCACATGGATGCCGCCGGTGGCGAGGGTGCCGTACGCCGAGGCCATCTCCAGCGTGTTCACCTCGTTGGACCCCAGGACCGCGGACGGATACGCCTTGAGTTCGCTGTCGGGGCCGCTGGGCTCGCTGACGCGGCGGCAGCACCGGATCCCCATGCGCTTGGCCACCTCGACGACCTTGTCCGCGCCCAGTCGCTCCACGAGCTGCGCGTAGACGGTGTTGACCGAGTCGATGGTGGCCTGCTCCAACGTCAGGCTCCCGTAGCTACCGCCCTCTGCGTTGGAGACCGGCCACACCTCGCCGTTGTCCAAGGGGATCTGGATCGAGCTCGGAGCCGGGAAGACGGTCTGCGGCGAGATGCCGTTCTCCAGGGCTGCCACCAGCGCGAACGGCTTGAAGGACGAGCCGGCCTGCCGTCCGCTGCTGCCACCCGTGGCGAGGTTCAGCTTGGCGATGTCGGACCGATCGTCCCAGTAGTTGCGTCCTCCCACCATCGCGCGCACGTACCCGGTCTGCGGGTCGATGACGGTCATCGCACCGGAGGGGTCGCTGCGATACGTGAGCACGCCGGCAACGGCGTGTTCGGCAGCACTCTGCAGTCGCGGCTGCAGGGTGGTGGTGATGCGCAGACCCCCGCTGAACAGCAGCTCGTACCGGTCCTGGCGCGTCGTCCCGAACTTCGGGTTGGACATGAACCATTCCTTGAAGTAGTCCACGAAGTACGGGTCGGGGTATCGCTGAACCTCCTTGGGAGGATCCAGGTGGATCGGTTGCGAGACCGCGTGGTCGTATGCCGCATGGTCGATCATGTGCTGCGCCAACATCGCGTCCAGGACCTCGGCCCGACGCCGGACCGCTCGTTGCGGATGTTGGGCAGGATCGAAGTCGTTCGGCGCTGCGATCGATCCCGCGAGGGTGGCCGACTGCGTCAGGCTGAGATCCTCGGCGTTCTCGTTGAAGAAGGTCTGGGCGGCGGCCTGCACGCCGTAGGCCCCCTGGCCGAAGTACACCGTGTTCAGGTATCTCGCCAGGATCTGCTCCTTGGAGAGCTGGTCCTCGATCTGCCAGGCGAGCGCGGCCTCGTCGATCTTGCGGGTGAACGTCTGCTCGTCGCCCACGTACAGGTTCTTCACCAGCTGCTGGGTGATCGTGGAACCCCCCTCGACGATACGACCCGACAGGACGTTGATGTAGGCGGCTCGCAGGAGCGCCCGACCGTCCACGCCGTGGTGGTACCAGAACCGCTGGTCCTCGATCGCGATCACCGCGTCCTTGATCGACTGCGGCATCTGGGTGTACCCGAGCATCACGCGATCCTCGCCGGCATGCAGCTCGGTGATCAGGGACCCATCGGCCGCATAGAGGAAGGAGGTCTGCGCAAGCTGCCTGGGCTGCGAGCTCGCGAGCTGGGGGAGCCCGCAGGCGGTGCCGGCGGCGATCAGGACGAGGAAGCCGAGCGCCATCGGACGCCGCATCTGCATGGGGTTCCGATGATACCCCCGAGGCTCCGATCGCACTGGTAGCATCCCGTTTTCCATGGTCGAGCCGCTCGCGATCTTGACCTCCGACGTCGCCGAGGTGGTCCCCACGGACGGCCTCCAGGGCAAGCTCGCCCTCGGCAGACCCCTGCGTGTGAAGCTCGGGCTCGATCCCACGGCGCCCGCGGTCACGCTCGGGTGGGCGGTGGTCCTTCGCAAGCTCAGGCAGTTCCAAGACCTCGGGCACACCGCCATCCTCATCGTAGGGGACTTCACCGCCCGCGTCGGAGATCCCTCAGGGAGATCACAGACCCGCCCCCGGCTGTCCAAGGAGGAGGTGGACGGCTACGCCGAGCGGCTCCTCCAACAGTTCCGGATGGTGCTGTCGAGCGAACGGCTCGAGGTCCGGCGCAACTCCGAGTGGCTCGAGCCCATGGACATGGAGGCGATCCTGCACCTGACCGCATCGACGACCGTCGCTCGCATGCTGGAGCGCGACGACTTCGCGAACCGATACGAGCAACGCCAGCCGATCTCGTTGACGGAGTTCATGTATCCGCTCCTCCAGGGTTCCGATTCGGTGGCGGTCGGAGCCGACGTGGAGCTGGGTGGGACCGATCAGCTGTTCAACCTCCTGGTGGGCCGTGACCTGCAACGGGACGCTGGCCAGGAGCCTCAGATCGCCCTCACGATGCCGTTGCTGGAGGGCCTCGACGGGGTCCAGAAGATGAGCCAGTCGGTGGGCAACTACGTGGGCATCGCCGAGCCGGCCGACGACCAGTTCGGCAAGCTCATGTCGATCCCCGATGCGCTGATCGCGCGCTACCTCCGCCTCACCACCGGCCTGGATCCGGCGGAGGTCGACGCGATCGAGACCGGCCTCGCCGCCGGGTCGTTGCGCGCCGTGGAGGGCAAGCGCAGACTCGCTCGCGAGATCGTTGACCTCTACCACGGGGGCGGGGAGGGGGCGGCAGCGCAGGAGCGGTTCGATCGGGTGCACCGCGATCGAGCGCTGCCCCGGGACGTGCCCGAGACGCCCATCCCGAAGGAGGCCCTGGAGTCCGGAACGGTGTGGCTCCCCCGCCTGCTGGTCTCCCTGGGGAGGGCGGCGTCCAACGGGGAGGCCCGGCGGCTAGTGGAGCAGGGTGGTGTGCGCCTGGACGGCGAGGTGGTGACCGATCCCTCCCTGGAGCTGGCCCCGGAGGAGCTTGACGGCACGGTCCTGCAGGTGGGCCGCCGCTGGTTCACCCGCCTGTCGAAGACCAGCATCAGCGCAGGTCACAGGCCTGAAGTTGACGCTCCCGTGCCCGAGACGTAGCATCCACCCCACGGCGCGGTTCCCCGAGAGGTCTCTTTGGAGTCCCCCGCGGGCGGAGCGTGCTCCTTCGCACCTTGAGAACTGAACAGTGTGTCAAAAGCCAGTGCCTTTCCCGTCAT
>JBDUEF010000113.1:0-5395 GCA_040002535.1 Actinomycetota bacterium
TCGCGCCCGCGCGCACGAGGCTGGCGAAGGGGTACTGCCAGGTGGCGCGCGGATGTCCCAGGAACGGGATCGTCAGCTCGTCCATCTGACCCTCGTGGGCGGCCCAGAGCGGCTGCGCGTTCGCCACGGCGCCGACCCGGCGGAAGCGAGGGATGTCGTCGGGGTGCACGATTTGGATGTGCGCCAGGTGATGGCGGAGATCGTTCATGCCGTTGGCGGTGCGGGCCGCCTCGATCGCGTCCAACGCCTCCCGCACCGCGCGCTCCGCCAACGCGTGAAAGTGCACCTGGAACCCGAGGGCGTCCAGGCGGATCACCGCCTCCTTCAGCAGTTCGGGCTCCACGAAGGAGATGCCGCGGTTGTCCGTGCTGTGGCCGTTCGCGTCCAGATAGGGCTCCAGAACGGCTGCCGTGAAGTTCTCGCACACGCCGTCCTGCATGATCTTCACCGTGGTGGCTCGGAACCGACCTGCCGTGCCCCGCTCGCGCATCGCGACCAGATCCTCGATCTGTTCCAGCCCTCGGGCGCGATCCCACCACAATGCGCCGACCACGTGCGCCGTCAGGGTTCCGTCCTCTGCCGCGCGCACGTAAGCGTCGAAGTTGTTCGACCGCTCGCGCGTCTCCACGATCGCATCCTGCCAGGCGGTGATGCCCAGGGAGTGCAGGTACGCCTGACCCTCGATGAGACCGGCAGTCATCTGCTCCGGCGTGATGGCCGGTGTGTGGTCCTCCACCAGTCGCATCGCACCTTCGTGCAACGTGCCCGACGGCTCCCCCGCGGCGTCGCGCTCGATCCGACCGTCGGCGGGATCGGGGGTGTTCCGGGTGACGCCGCCCAGGGTCAGCGCTCGCGAGTTCACCCAGGCGCTATGGCCGTCCCGGTTCGGCAGGAATGCGGGGCGGTCCGCCACCAGCGCGTCCAGGGTCTCCTTCGTCGGCGTGCCACCCGGGAATGCGTCCATCGCCCACCCAGCGCCCACGATCCACGGCGCCGCGCCGTGCCCGGTCGCGTACTCCCGCACGATCCGCTCGTACTCGGAAAGCGAACCGGCGTCGTGCAGGTCGCACTGCAGCATGTCCACCCCGCCCGACACCGGGTGGACGTGGGCGTCCTGGAAGCCGGGCAGCAACATGCGGCCTCCCAGATCGATCACGTCGGTCCGCGCACCGATGAGGTCGGCCACCGCATCCTCGGCGCCCACCGCAACGATCCGGTCACCCTTCACCGCAACGGCTTCCGCCCAGCTCCGGGTGGCGTCCACCGTGTAGACCGCCCCGCCCCTGAAGACGAGATCCGCGTCACCGTTGGCGTTCAGCTGTCCCCCCGTCGCTCGGCAGGGCTGGAGCATAGCCTCGGCGCGGACCCTCAGGCGAGCGCCACCAGGTCCAGCAGCTCCTCATCCCAGAAGTCCAACGTGCCGTCGGGCATCAACAGCACGCGCTCGGGCGCCAGTGCCTCCACGAACCCGGTGTCGTGACTCACGATCACCATCGCGCCCGGCCAGTCCTGCAACGCCTGCGCGATGGCGGCGCGGGAGGGCGGATCCAGGTTGTTCGTAGGCTCGTCCAGCAGCAGCAGGTTCTTGCGTCCCGCCACCAGTTGCGCGAGGGCCAGCTTGGTCTTCTCGCCGCCGGAGAGCGTCCCGGCGTCCTGGAACGCCATGGCACCCGGCAGGCCGAACATGCCTAGCAGGGATCGGAGTGTCTGATCGTCGGCGGGCGATGCCGCACGCATGTGCGACAGCACGTCGACGCCGTCCTGCAGCCCCTCGTGCTCCTGCGCATAGTAGCCGACCTCCACCCCGTGACCGAACCCGAACGTCCCCGCGTCCTGAGTGGTCTCCCCCGCCAGCACCCGGAGCAGGCTGGTCTTGCCCGCGCCGTTCAGCCCCATGATCAACACGCGTTCGCCTCGCCCCACATCGAACGCGATGTCCGTGAAGACCGGCGGGCCCCCGTATCCCTTCGTCAAACCTTCGACCTCCAACACCTGCCTGCCCGTGTGCGGCGGGGGCGGGAACCGGAACCGCACGATCCGTTCCCGCTTGGGCCCCGTGACCTTGCGCGCCTCCAGCTTCTCCACTCGCGTGTCGATGGTCTTCGCCTTGCGCGCCCTCGTCTGCGTCTGTCCGCGCATCGAGTCCGCCAGTGTCTTCAGCCGGCGGATCTCCTGCTCCTGGCGTCCTGCCAGGCCGGTGAGGCGCTTCTCGTCGGCGGCCCGCGCAGCCCGGTACTGCGTGTAGGTGCCCCGATACTCCACGACGTCGTCCCCGTCCAGATGCAGGATCCTCGTGATGGCGGCGTCCAGCAGCGCGATGTCGTGACTGACCACGAGCAGGGCACCGGCGTAGGTGGCGAGGAACCGCATCAGCCAGTGCTTCGCGTCCGCATCGAGGTGGTTGGTCGGCTCGTCCAGAAGCAGCAGGTCAGAACCACCGAACAGGATCCGCGCCAGCTCGAGCCGGCGTCGCTCGCCCCCGGAGAGCGCCCGAACCGGAAGGGACAGTCGCTCCTGCGCCAGCCCCAACCCCGCCGTGATCGTGCGCGCCTCCGACTCCGCCTGGTAGCCGCCGAGGTCCCGGTACTCCTCCTCCAGCCGAGCGAATCGCGACACGGTCCGATCGGTGTGGCTCTCCTCGAGGGCGACCCGCGCCTTCTCCGTGGCGTGGGCCAGATCGACCAGGCCCCGGGCGCCCAGGATGTGCTCCAGGGCCGCGACCTCGTCGTCCGCGCGATGCTGACGCGGGTCCTGTCGGAGGTAGCCCACCGCACCGCGACGCACTACCGATCCCGCGAGCGGCTGTGCCTCGCCGGCCAATACCTTCAGCGTGCTGGTCTTGCCGGCCCCGTTGCGGCCGACGACCCCGATCTTGTCGCCCGCGCGCGCCGTGAAGGACAGGCCGTGGACCACTGCGCGGCCTCCGGCTTCGACGGCCAGATCTCGAACCTCGATCGTGGTCATGCCACACCTCTGGAATGGGAACGGATGGACGTGGAGCGGGCGGACATGTCGGGCGACCTCCGGGTTCGAGAGTGCGGTCACGAGGCCGCGGATGCGGCGCTCGGTGCTCGAGGAGGGTTCGCTAGCTCACGACCCGAAGTCTCGCAGAGCGCGACGGCACCGGCAACCACCTGCGAAGATGGGTCCCATGGACCCCTTCTTGACCATGAACCGGGAGCTGTGGGACGAGTGGACGGTCATCCACGAGAACTCGGACTTCTACGACCTGGCATCGTTCCGTGAGGGGGGCGTGCGGCTGGCAGACTACGAGATCGGCGACATCGGCGAGGTGGCCGGCCGGAGCCTCCTGCACCTGCAGTGCCATTTCGGCATCGACACGCTGTCGTTCGCCCGGCTCGGCGCCCACGTCACCGGCGCGGACTTCTCGCCGCGCGCCGTGGCGCTGGCAGGGCGGTTGGCCCGCGAGCTGTCCCTGGAGGCCCGGTTCGTGGAGTCCGACCTCTACTCGCTCCCCGACCGGCTGCATGAGCGGTTCGACATCGTGTACACCTCGCGGGGCGTCCTGGGGTGGCTGCCCGACATCGAACGGTGGGGGCAGATCGTGGCGCACTTCCTGACGCCGGGCGGCATCTTCTACATCACGGAATGCCACCCCGTGGCGTGGGCGATGGCCGACGACCTGCCGCTCCGTCCCGGCTACGCCTACTGGGAGCCCCCGGAGCCGATCACCTCACCCGTGGTCGGCTCCTACGCCGACCTCGAGGCGGTCGTCGCCACACCGCTCGAGCACTCCTGGAATCACGCCATCAGCGAGGTCATCCAGTCCCTGCTGGACGCGGGGCTGCGGATCGAGCTGTTCCGCGAGTATCCCTGGTGCGACTGGGATCTGGGCTTCTGCGTGCAGCACGACGACGGCCGCTGGTACCTCCCCTCCGACATCGAGGGTGAGATGCCGTTGTTCTACGCCCTGCGGGCGCGCCGTCCGGTCTGAGACCCGCTCAGGTCCTCCTCTACCCTTCCCGCCACTGCGGGACGTCCACCTCCTCGATGTCGAACTCCTCGCGCAGCCGCGCGATCGCCTCGTGATCGGGCTCGCTGAGCGCGGTCGCCACCGCCCAGGGCTGAGCCTGACGAGGCTCGGCCAGGATCGCCGAAAGCTCGGAGAAGTACCGCTCGAAGTCGTGGGGCGCGATCGTGCCCACCCAACGCGCCGGCGCGCCGGTCACGTTCCGGAAGGCGTGCACGACGCCGGGAGGAGCCCCGACGAACGTGCCGGCCGGGGCCTCGATCGTCTCTGCGTCCAACAGGAACTCCAGCTCCCCTTCGACCACGTAGAAGAGCTCCTCGTGACGGCGATGGAAGTGGGGCCCTCGCCCGGACCAGTGGCCGGGCACCACGTTCTCCACGAACGCGAAATCGGCGTGCTCCCGCTGTCCCGACGCTTTGACGGTGAGCTCCGAGGAGGTGCGGATGACCCGCCCGGTACCGGGACGAAGCACGAAGCCCCGCGGGCTCGCCGCGGGGATGTCCTCAGCCCGTGGCGTCATGGGCTCGGGCGTCGGGGGCATCTCGCTCACAGCCTAACCTCGGTGGTCGATCGCCGGTAGGCTCCAGCCGGACCCGCACCCGGATGGCTTCGAAGGGGGAGGAAGCGATGACCGAGGATGAGCTGATCGAGCTGCATCATCAGCGACAGAACAACGGCCGCACCGCGTTCGTGACCTTCGGCGACCTGGTGGCCCAGGTCCCCTCCGAGCAGCTCGCCCAGTGGCGCGCCGTGCTGGCCGAGGTGACGAACGCCAGGAGTCGGGAGGACGAGGAGTCCTAGCCTCCCGGATGACGTGCACGCCGAGGCGATCGGGCTTCGCCAGCGGCGGGCCCGATCGCCTCGAAGCGTTCCGACGCTACAGTTCGCAGGTCCCGATCGTGTCGCCGACGTCCGCCGTGCACGTGTCTGTCCCTGCCATCCCGCGGACGACATCGTTGCCAGAGACGGTATCGACGCCGTCGAGGGTGTCGTCACCGTCTCGGCCCAGCATCCGGTCGCTCCCGGGCCCACCGGTGATCGTGTCGTTGTCCCGCCCGCCGGCGAGACGGTCGTTCCCGTCACCGCCCAGGATGATGTCGTCGCCCTGGCCGCCCATCCCGCGGTCGGCCTTCGCGCCACCCTTCAGGGTGTCATTGGCAAATCCACCGGCGAGCTTGTCCCTGCGGCCGCCGCCGCGCAGCACGTCGCTGCCGGTGTTGCCCTGCAGGAAGTCCCGACCGCCGCCGCCGATCAGCACATCATTCCCGTCGCCCCCGTACATGGCGTCATTGCCCCCGCCGCCGCGAAGCACATCTGCCCGCCCGAGGCCGCTGATCCGGTCGTTCCCGCCGAATCCGCAGATCACGTCACGTCGTCGGGTGCCCACCAGCACGTCGGCGCCCT
>JBDUEF010000114.1:0-5357 GCA_040002535.1 Actinomycetota bacterium
GCTCTCAGGGCTGTGGTTGGTGGGTGTGGGGGCGATCCTGAACCTGCTGGCGATCGTCGCCAACGCCGGGGTGATGCCGGCCACCGCCGGCGCACTCGCGACGGCGGGCGTGCCCTCCGGAGGCGGCGTGATCGCGAACTCCGCCTCGGTCGCCGACCCCCGACTTCGGTTCCTCGGGGACGTGTTCGCGATCCCGTCCTCCGTGCCGCTGGCCAACGTGTTCAGCGTCGGCGACGTGCTGATCGCGCTTGGGGTGGGATGGACGATCGTGCGCGCCTCCCGAGGCGCCCCCGATCAACGGACGCGCGAGTCGGGGTCGGGCACCCCCGAGGCCTAGCCCGCAAGGAACGAGCCGACGGCCTCCAGCCAGGCATCCTGCTCCTCCACGAAGGCCATGTGCGCGCTCCGTTCGAAGATCACCAGCAGCCCCTGGGGAACGCCGGCCGCGATCGCCGCCGCGGCGGCGACCGGACAGGTGCGATCGTGACGGCCGGCCAGCACGAGCACCGGCGAGGCGACCTCGTGCAACCTGTCCTCGACCTCGATCCCCCCGTACCCCGAGGAGGCGAAGTGCCGCAGCACGTCGGCCTCGTAGCGTCCGCCGGCGGACCGTGCCATATACTCCGCGATGCGCGGATCGCACGGATCGGCGAACTGGAACGGCCACTGGTCGGCCAGGATCGACGCCACATCCTCGGAGGTCCGGGCGTCGGCCTCCCGCGCCCACGAGTCCACGACCTGTGTCCGCAGCTCCGCCGGCGTGAAGGAGGCCAGCTCACGCTCCACCGTGTCCTGCACGAACCGCATGGAGGGGACGCCCGAGGAGACGACCGTGTGCGAGGCCATCCCGGGGAAGTCCACGGCGTTCTGCAACGCCACGAACGCCCCGAACGAGTGACCCAGCACGCTGTATCGGTCCAGGTCCAGGGCGCGCGCCAGCATGATGACGTCCTGCGCCATCCGCTCAAGCGTCCAGGTGTGATCGGGTGCCGGGTCGGATCGGCCCTGGGCGCGCTGATCGACGAGCAGCAGTCGGTGATCGGCGCCGAGGGGATCGAGGTAGTCCCCGAACTCGTGGTGGTCCATGCCGGGTCCGCCGTGGAGCACGATCACCGGATCGGCGCGGTCCCGGCCCCGCGCCTCCACGAACAGTCGGGTGTCGTCGATGGCGACCAGCCCGCCACCGGGTGACGCCTCAGCCACCCGGCGTGCCCCACGTGTCGTGCCCCTGGATGCGGAAGCCCGAGTCCTTCACCTTGTACGCGCGGTTGATCGAGATCAGCAGCGCCGTCAGGGTCTCCGCGATCCGGGCCGACGACAGCTCGCCGCAGTCGACCCATCGCAGGTTCGGGATCTGCTCGATCAGGCCGCCCACCGTCGCCTTCGCGGCGGCGTCGGAGCCCGACAACAGCACGTCGGACTCGATCGGGCGGTCGAGGTGCTGCAGCGCGTCCGCCGCGATGGTGTGGAGGCCCGCTACGATGCGCACCCCCTCGGGCAGCAGCGCCTTCGCCTGCTCGGCCGCCGAGCCGTGCCAGGGCCGGACCACCTGCCACGCCCTGCCCCCCACGGCGGTGGCCAGGGGGCTGGTGGCGTCCAGCACGATCTGGCCGGGCCGCAGATGCGGCGCGAGCCCGCGGTAGATCTCCGCCTGCCCGCCGAACGGCACGGTCACCACCACGAGCTCGGCACCGCGCACGGCCTCCTCGTTCGTGGTGCCGTCGATCCGTGCCGACCCGCGCACCCGTTCCCGCGCATCGGCGGCGGAGGCGGCTCCCCTCTGGGCGTCGCGCGAGCCGATCGAGACGTGGTGGCCGGCCGCCCCGAGCCGCAGCGCCAGCCCGAGGCCCTCCGCGCCGGTGCCGCCGATGATGGCCACATCCATGGTGCGGAAGCCTAGCTGACCGGTGGATCCTGGAACCCCGCCGGCCCTCCCGTCGCTAGCCCGTCGCGGACTAGTGGGTGGGCCGATACTCGCCGAAGACCGTTCGCAGGACGTCGCTCACCTCACCGAGGGTGGCGCGGGCACGGAGCGCCTCCTTCATGGACGGGAGCAGGTTGCCGGTGCCGGCGGCCGTCTCACGCACGAGCGCCAGTGATGCGTCGACGGCCAGTTGGTCTCGCGAGGCCCGCAGCGCCTTGGTGCGGTCGATCTGCTCGTTGGTGCGGCTGTCGTCGATCCGTTGCAGATCGACCTGGCTCTCGTCGTTCTCCTGGAAGCGATTCACGCCCACGATGACGCGGGAGCCGTCCTCGATCCCCCGCTGGATGCGGAACGCCGCCTCGTGGATCTCGTCCTGGTAGAAGCCGGCCTCGATCGCCGCCACCGCGCCGCCCATCGCGTCGATCTCTCCGATGATGACGGTGGCCAGTCGCTCGAGCTCGTCGGTGAGCGCCTCCACGAAGTACGACCCGCCGGTGGGATCGGCCACCGCCGCAGCGCCGGTCTCGTACGCGATGATCTGCTGGGTGCGCAGGGCGATCTTGGCCGAGCGCTCGGTGGGCAGGGCCAGCGCCTCGTCGTAGGCGTTGGTGTGCAGTGACTGCGTGCCGCCCAGCACCGCGCTGAGCGCCTCGAACGCGGTGCGCGCGATGTTGTTCTCGGGCTGCTGGGCGGTGAGGGTCGCACCGCCCGTCTGCGTGTGGAACCGCAGCATCGTGCTCCTTTGGTCCGTCGCGCCGAACCGTTCGGTCATGATGGAGGCCCACATCCTGCGGGCCGCGCGGAACTTCGCGATCTCCTCGAAGAAGTTCATGTGGCACGCGAAGAAGAAGGACAGGCGTGGGCCGAACGCATCGACGGACAGTCCTGCGTCCTTGGCCGCCTGGACGTAGGCGATGCCGTCGGCCAGCGTGAAGGCGATCTCCTGCGCCGCGGTGCATCCCGCCTCGCGCATGTGGTAACCGCTGATGGAGATGGTGTTCCAGCGTGGGATCCGCTCGCCGCAGTACGCGAACAGGTCGGTGATGATGCGCATGGACTCCCGGGGCGGGTAGACGTAGGTGCCGCGGGCCGCGTACTCCTTGAGGATGTCGTTCTGCACGGTGCCGCTGATGCGCTCGGCGGCGATGCCTCGCTCCTCGGCGACCAGCTCGTAGAGCAGCAGCATGATCGCGGCGGTGGCGTTGATCGTCATGGAGGTCGACACCTGATCCAGCGGGATCAGATCGAACAGGCGCGCCATGTCCTCCACAGAGTCGATCGCCACACCGGTCCTGCCCACCTCGCCCTCGGCACGGGGATGGTCGGAGTCCAGTCCCATCTGCGTCGGCAGATCGAAGGCAACCGACAGGCCGGTCTGGCCGTGCGCCAGCAGATACCGGAACCGCTGGTTGGTCTCCTCGGGCGTGGCCATCCCCGCGTACTGGCGCATCGTCCACATGCGCCCGCGATACATGTCCGGGTAGATGCCTCGGGTGAAGGGCGGTTCGCCGGGAGGGGGGGCATCCCGTGGGCCGGCGTCCCTGGGGCCGTACACGGCCTTGAGCTCGATCCCAGAGTCGGTCAGGCGGGGCTGCTCAATGGCCATCCGTTGAGCCTACCCAACCGGCCTGCGGGTGGGGCCAACGCCCATGCCGGAAATGAGTACACTCCGCGCGGCTTTGGGACGCGCCGGCCGGGATGCCACCGCGGGAGCCGCGCTACCCTGGGGACACGTCCATGGCGACCCGACAGACCAAGAAGAAGAGCGACTACGGCTCCGTCTACAAGGGGCACGAGGGCCAGTGGTCGTGGCTCTTCCACCGCGTGACCGGCGTCGCCATCATCCTGTTCCTCTTCTCCCACGTGGTGGACACCGCCGTCGTCGGCTGGGGTCCGGAGGCTTACAACCGCGTGGCGTCGGTGTACCACAACCCGATCGTGCGGACGCTCGAGCTGGGCCTTGTGGCCGCGGTGCTGTTCCACTCCTACAACGGGATCAAGATCCTGCTCATCGACTTCTTCCCGGGCCTCACACGGCACATCACCGCCATCGGGCGCACGACGGTGGCGGTGTTCGTGCTCTCGATGATCCCCATCACCTACATCATGGGGTCCGACATCATCGGGTTGCTGACCCACTGATGGCGCTGTCCACCGAGCCCCGCCACGGCACACCCGGTCGTCCCGACGCCGGTGGCGGCGCCTCCAGGGTCGGGCGCGATCGCCCGGTGAGCGGGCTCGAGCTGTGGACCTGGCTGTTCATGCGCATCTCGGGGATCGTGCTGCTGTTCCTGTCCGTGGGCCACGTCCTCATCATGCACGTGGTCGGCGAGGGCGTGGAGCGCGTGAACTTCGCGTTCATCGCGACGCGGTGGGGAAGCCCGTTCTGGCGCGCGTGGGACTGGGCGCTGCTGGTCCTGGCCCTGCTCCACGGGATCAACGGCCTGCGCGTGATCACGCTGGACTACGTGCGGCAGGCGGGCGCGCGGTTCGCCATCAACATCTTCTTCTCCACGCTGGGGTTCCTCCTGTTCGTGCTGGGCACCGTGATCGTGTTCACGTTCGATCCGTCGAAGTGGGGACCGGTCTAGCGTGACCACCACCCACACCTATGACGCGGTGATCGTCGGCGCCGGCGGGGCCGGGATGCGGGCGGCCATCGAGGCCTCCGGCCAGGTCCGCACCGCCGTCATCTCCAAGCTCTACCCCACCCGCTCGC
Organism: Actinomycetota bacterium; assembly: GCA_040002535.1. GTDB lineage: Bacteria > Actinomycetota > UBA4738 > UBA4738 > HRBIN12 > JALYMB01. The sequence goes on from JBDUEF010000114.1 coordinate 4,644, forward strand.
ACACCGGCGCCGCGCAGGGCGGGATGTGCGCGGCGCTGGCGAACGTGGAGGAGGACTCGCCCGAGTGGCACGCCTTCGACACGGTGAAGGGCGGGGACTACCTGGTGGACCAGCCCGCGGCGCAGCTCATGACGCAGGAGGCGGTCGACGCCGTCTACCAGCTGGAGCACTGGGGCCTGCCGTTCAACCGGACGCCGGACGGCCGGATCGATCAGCGGCGGTTCGGCGGGCACACCCGCAACCACGGGGAGGCGCCGGTGAAGCGCGCGTGCTACGCCGCCGACCGCACCGGCCACATGATCCTGCAGACCCTGTACCAGCAGTGCGTGAAGCGCGACGTCCGGTTCTTCAACGAGTTCTACTGCCTCGATCTGCTGATGACCGACGGGGTCTGCGCCGGGGTGGTCGCCTACGAGCTGGCCACCGGCGAGATCCACGTGTTCCGGTCCAAGGCGGTCCTGTTCGCCACGGGCGGGTACGGCCGGATGTTCAAGGTCAGCTCCAACGCCCATGCGCTCACCGGCGACGGCCCCGCGGTCGCCTTCCGGCGCGGGATCCCGTTGGAGGACATGGAGATGTTCCAGTTCCATCCGACGGGCCTGTACAAGCTGGGCGTGCTGCTGAGCGAGGCGGCGCGCGGCGAGGGCGCGATCGTGCGGAACAAGGACGGCGAGCGCTTCATGGAGCGCTACGCGCCCACGATCAAGGACCTGG
>JBDUEF010000115.1:0-5343 GCA_040002535.1 Actinomycetota bacterium
GACCGTGAAACCGTAACCGTGAAGTTCAACCTTATTGTTATATCTACCTCACGTTGATGAGGGTACGCTACCCAAAAGGTGCTGGTCCGTCAAGTGCATCGAGGACCGCACGCTCGGTCCGTTACTGGATGGGATGACAGTGGTTCAGGGTGTGACCTGGGTTCCGCCGGCGAGTCGTGCCGTGGGCGCGCTCGGCACCGAGACATCGATCTCCTCCACACGCGCGCCCGTGTCCTCCGCCCAGGCGAGGAGCGCAGCGAGTGCCTGCGCCTTCGACTCCGGCTGGTCGAGCGTTCCGTATGACACCGTGACCCCGTCATCCATCACGAGACGGACGACATCGTCCGCCCCCACCGTGAGCGAGGTCACGGTGGCGCGCAGCGAGATGTCCATGACGCCGAGCGCCCGAGCCCCGAGGGCAGCCAGGTCCTGCCCTGGCACCACGGAGGTGATCGTCGGAAGGCGCGGCGCTCTGGACGCGCTGTCCAGGACCACGCCATCGGCCGCCACCACGTCCCATCCCTCGAGCGTCCGCACCGCCGCCACCGGCGCGCGCTCGTCGATGCGCACGACGACCGTGTCCGGCAGTTCCGTGGTAACCGACGCCGAGGCGATCCACGGATCGGCCTCCAATCGCCGCTCGGCCGCCTCCGTATCCATCGTCACCACGTTCTGTCCGGGCTCGAGTCCGCCGATCCGCAGCACCCGCGCCGGTGTCAGCCGATCGGCTCCCTCGACGGTCAGGTGATCGGCGGCGAAGTATCGGGAGCCCACCACGCCGACGGCGACAAGACCCAGGATGAGCAACGAGGCCGCCGCGATCGCTGCGCGGCCGCTCACGTGAAGGTCCCCACCAACTGCACCTCGGGCTCCAGCCGGACGCCCTCACGCGCCTCCACGAGGGCTCCTACCTCGGCGATCAACGCGACGATGTCGGCGGCCCTGGCGCCGGGATCGGCCACGATGAAGTTCGCGTGTTTGGTCGAGACCGAGGCTCCGCCGATGCGGCGACCCTTCGCACCGGCCGCCTCGATCAACCGTGCGGCGTGATCTCCCTCGGGGTTCCTGAAGACGCTGCCACAGTTGGGCTCGGCCAGGGGCTGAGTGGCGCGCCGCCACGCCCGCGCCTCCTCCATGAGGATCCGGATCGCGGACGGATCCTCGGGTGCGAGCCGGAGATGGGCGCCGACCACCACCGCATCCTCCCCCAGGTCCGAACGCCGGTAGCCGAAGCCGGCATCCACGGCAGGGACCGTCGCAACACCGCCCTCGGTCAGCCGGAAGACCTGCACGGATGCGGTGACCTCCGCCATCTCGTGGCCGTGCGCCCCCGCGTTCATGCGGACCGCCCCTCCGAGCGTGGCCGGGATCGCCACGCCGAATTCGAGCCCCGTGAGGCGGTGGTGGAGCGCCACGCCCGCCAGCGCCGGCAGCGGCATCGCCCCGCCGGCCGTCAGGTCCCGGCCGTCGCGCGCGCTCCACCGGTAGCTCCTTCCCAGGCGCAGGACGAGCCCGGGAAACCCACCATCGGCGACCAGCACATTCGACCCCCTGCCGAGCACGACGACGGGGACGGCGGCCTGCGTGAACGCGCGGCCGGCCGCTTCCAGATCCGACTCCGACTCCGGTTCCAGGTACAACGCCGCAGGCCCACCGACCCGGAACGTGGTGAGCGGAGCCATGGCGAAGTGCGGTCGGAGGCGCTCGCCACAGGCCTCGCGCAGGATCGCCTCTGCTCGGGCGAGATCGCTCACCCGTCCTCCGCCATCCGCTCCAACGCCTCGTCCCCCAACATCCACACGTCACCGCATCCCATCGTCATCACCAGGTCGCCGGCGCGAACCTCCCGTTGGAGGAAGAGCGCGACGGCGGGCCGATGCGGCAGGTACACGATCCGCGGACGGCGTGACGCGTCAGCGATCCCGTCGACCACCAGCTTGCCGCTCACGCCGGGGATCGGTTCCTGCGACGCGCCGTAGACATCCGTCACGACCACGATGTCGGCCTCGGTCAGGCTCGAGCCCAGCTCGCGCCAGAGCGCCTGCGTACGGGAGTATCGATGCGGTTGGAACACCGCCACGATGCGGCGCGGCCCGAGGCGCCTGGCAACGCCCAAAGTCACCTCGAGCTCGGTGGGGACGTGACCGTAGTCGTCATAGAAGTCGGCGCCGCGTGCGGACCCGCGCAGCTCGAAGCGCCGGCGGACGCCCTGGAACGCGGCGAGGGCGTCGGCGGCGGCGCGCGAGGGTACGCCGACCAGACCGCAGACCACCAGCGCAGCGGCGGCGTTCAGCAGCATGTGCGAACCGTCCACGGTCAGCTTGATCGAGATCGGCTCCTCGTCGCGCGACGCGATCGTGCCGCGGCAGCCGCCGGGCCCCTCGGTCTCCACGGTCACGCGAACGTCGTTCCCCTCGCCCGTGCCGTAGGTGGTGACCTCGCGGTCGGCGCGACCGATCGCGGCTCGGACACCGGGATCGTCACCACACGCAACCACCGCACCCGAGCGACGTATGAAGGCGACGAACGCCGCCTCGATCTCGGGCGCGCCACCGGTGTAGAAGTCCACGTGATCGACCTCGATGTTGGTGACGACGCCGATCGCCGCACGCGGGAGGAGGAACGAGCCGTCGCTCTCGTCGGCCTCCGCCACGAACAGGTCACCGTCGCCGGCACGCGCGCCGCTGCCGATCTCGTTGAGATCGCCGCCCACGACGTAGGTGGGATCGAGCCCCGTGCGTTCCAGGATCGTCGCGATCATCGACGTCGTCGTGGTCTTTCCATGGGTACCGGCCACTGCGATCACGCGATGCCCCTCGCCGGCCGCCGCCAACACCTGCGCCCGGGCCCACACCGGGACCCCCCGTTCACGCGCCGTGCGCAGCTCCGTGTTGGTGTCCGCGATCGCACTGGATATCACGACTGCGTCCGGTTCGCCGATCTGCGTGGCGCTGTGGCCGACCGACACGCGCGCTCCGGCGGCCTGCAGCTCGCGCAGGGCCTTCGTGTCCTTCAGGTCAGAGCCGCTGACCTCGATGCCGCGTGCCAAGAGCAGCTTGGCGAGGTTGCGCATACCGGCACCGCCGATGCCGATCATGTGGATCAGGTGCACACCCGCCAGCGAGGGAACGTCCAGGGTCGGGATGCTGCCGTCCGGCGGCGCGTAGTCCGGAGTGTCCATCACGCAGCGTCCATCACGACCGCCGCCAACCGAGCCGCGGCATCGGGCGTCCCCCACGCCGCCGCGCGCGCGGCCATGTCGTTGCGGCGAGCCGGGTCGTCGGCGAACCGCACGATCCGGGCGGCGAGGTCGTCGGGGCGCAGCGCCACGTCCACGAGAACCTCGGCGGCGCCCGCCCGCTCGAGCTCGCGGGCGTTCGCCTCCTGGTGGTCGGCGGTGGCGTGCGGATACGGGATGAGCAGGGAGGCCAGTCCACACACCGCCAGCTCCGCGATGGTGGTGGCGCCGGCGCGTGCCACCACGGCATCCGCGGCGGCGTAGGCGAGCTCCATGCGATCCAGGAATGGCAGAGCCCGCACGCGAAGCGCCATGGGTTCCTGCGCCGCGGCCGACACCACCTCCAGGTGCGCACGACCCGTGAGGATCAGCAGCTGCAGATCCCCCCGATCGCGGAGATGGCCGATGGATCCGGCGATCGTCTTGTTCACATGCAGTGCGCCGAGACTGCCGCCGAACACCAGCACGGTGAACCGGTCCTCGTCCAAGCCGAGCTCGCCTGCAGCCTCGTTCCGAAGACGATCCCGATGCGCCGGCACCTGGAGGATCCGGCCACGAACCGGGTTGCCCGTGAAGACGGTGGGAACACCTCGAGGCAGGCGCGTAGCCGCGTCCCGGAACGACACCGCGATCGCCCGCGCGCGGCGGGACAGCATCCGGGTGGCCAGACCGGGCACCGCGTTCTGCTCGTGCATGATGACCGGCCTGCCCGCGCGGCGCGCCGCCAGCACCGGCGGCGCGCTCACGTAGCCGCCCATCCCCACCACGACGTCGGATGCGGCCACGTGGGGCTGGCATTCACGCACCGACCGCAGCGCGACGACCGGCGCTCGCAGGGTGGCCCCGGACGGACGCCGCGTCAGGGGCGCCGCGCGGATCGGCGTGAACGCGAAGCCGGCCTCCGGGACGAGCCGCGCCTCGAGTCCAGCGGTGGTGCCCAGGAACCGGATGTCGTGACCGTGCGCCGCGAGCTCCTGTGCCAGCGCGATGGCGGGGAACACGTGCCCCGCGGTGCCGCCGCCGGCGATCACGACTTTCACGGAGAGGCCCTCGGGACCCGCGGGCGCGTGGGTCGCCGGGTTCCTGCGCGTGCGATGCTCGCCTGCACCCCCACCGCCAGCAGCGTCACCACGAGCGCCGATCCCCCGAACGACACGAACGGGAGTGGCACCCCCGTGATCGGCATCAGCCCGGTCACCGCACCGAGGTTCACGATGGCTTGCAATCCGAACCAGCCGGTGATCCCGGCTGCCAGCAGGCGGCCGAACGTGTCGGGCGCTCGCACGGCGATGCGGATCCCCGCGTAGATCAACAGCCCGAACAGCGCCAGCACGACGCACTCCCCGATCAGTCCGAGCTCCTCGCCCAAGATGGCGAAGATGAAGTCGGTGTGCGCGTTCGGCACCGAGCCCCACTTCTGCCGGCTCGCACCAAGCCCGACTCCGAACCATCCTCCGGAGCCGAGCGCGATGTAGCCCTGGATCAACTGGTACCCCGCGCCTCCCGGATCGGCCCCCGGGTTCGCGTACGCCAGCAGGCGATCTCGGCGGTAGCCCTCGCCGAGGATCAGCGCGATCGACAGCAGCAGTCCCATCGCCCCACCGGCGGCGAGCCATCGCAGCCGGACGCCGGCAACGAACAGGAGAAGGAAGACGCTGCCGCACAGGATGATCGTGGTGCCGAGGTCACGCTGCAGGACGACGATGAGCGCCACACCGGCCGTCACCGGCACGATCGGGACCACCACATGCGCCAGCTCGTCGCGGCGCTTCCACTTCGCGGCCAGAACGGTGGCGGTGAAGGTGAGGAGCGCGAGCTTCGCCAACTCCGAGGGTTGCAGCGAGACGGGTCCGACGTAGAGCCAACGAGAGGCGCCGTAGGCAGCGCGGCCCGCAGTCAGCGCCAGGATCAACAGCACGATGGTCACGGCCAGCAGTGGCAGTGACAGCCGCTGCCACATCCGATAGGGCATGCGCGCGGCGGCCACCAGGCCCGCCACGCCCACGAGCGCGTACACCACCTGCCGGTTGAAGAACAGGAAGCTCGAGCCGGACGCCTCATAGGCGGTGACCGAGCTCGCCGACAGGACCATGACGAGGCCGATC
>JBDUEF010000116.1:0-5292 GCA_040002535.1 Actinomycetota bacterium
CCGGCGGCGCGGAGGCGCTGCTGTTCGACCCAGGCCAGGTCCAGCAGTCCGCCCACCAGGCCCAGCCCGCCGCCGCCCACGACCAGCAATAGGCCAAGGCCGATGTCGATGGAGCCCTCTCGTTCGATGTAGGTCTCCACCTTGTTCCGGGCCTGCTCGGGGGTCAGACTCGACGAACGGGAGAGCTCCGTCGCGAGGCGATCCACGGCGTAGCCGCCGAACCGATCGTCGGCGCGCACGACATCCACCACGGCGACGGTCAACGCCATGACGGCCGCGACGCAGATCCCGAGGGCGATCGATCGCCGTGCCCCGATCGTCGTGGCGATCCGCATCGCCACGATCGCCACCAGGATCAGCACGCCGAGCGCCAGCACAAGCTTGCCCTCGGCAAGATCGATCCCGGGTGTGCCCGAGTCTTGGAAGCTCTGGCCGAGGAACACGACCGTCGCCCAGTCCGAGATCGACCCCGAAGCGATCAGGAGACCGCCCAGCGCCGTGAAGATGAAGCCGAACAGGCGCAGCGGCGTGGGTTTGGAGACGTCGAGCACGGCGGACATGCGGGAAGTGTCGCACGAGGCTCACGGCGCGAGAAGCACCTGCCGTCCCGGCCCCACAACACCTAGCCGGCCGCGCCGACGGCTCCCGCGATCGCCTCGCCCACCTCCATGGTGGTTGCGGTGCCCCCAAGATCGCCGGTGCGCACCTGCCCGGCCGCCAGCACCGCGTCCACGGCGCCCTCGACGGCCGACGCAGCCTGGATCTCTCCCATGTGGCGCAGCATCATGGCTCCGGACAGCACCATGGCGATCGGGTTGGCCTTTCCTTGCCCGGCGATGTCGGGCGCGCTGCCGTGCACCGGCTCGAACACCGAGTACTCCCACCCGATGTTGGCGCCGGGGATCAGGCCGAGCCCACCAACGAGCCCGGCGCACAGGTCGCTGAGGATGTCGCCGTAGAGGTTGGGCAGCAGCAGGACGTCGAACTCCTGCGGGTCCCTTGCCAGGCGCATCGAGAGGTGATCGATCTGCATCTCCCGGAAGCCGGTGCCGGTGCGATGGGCTGCCTCCTGCGTCGCCGTCGAGAGGAACAGACCGTCTGAGTAGCGCATCACGTTGGCCTTGTGGCCCAGCGTGACGGTGCGCCTGCCGTGGGAGACGGCGTGGTCGAAGGCGAAGTTCACGATCCGGCGCGTCCCCGACACCGAGATGGGCTTCACCGTCACGCCGGCGTCGGATCGCACCTCGAAGCCGGCGAGCCGTCGCAGTTCCTCCCGGAGGGCCGCCGCCCCGGGGGAGCCGCGTTCGAACTCGATCCCCCGGTACAGGTCCTCGGTGTTCTCCCGGATCACCACGAGGTCCACGTTCGGATGGCGGATGGGGATGCCGGGCAGGGCTCGAGCCGGCCGCACGGCCGCGAACAGGTCCAACTCCTGCCGCAGCGCCACGTTCACGCTGCGGAAGCCGGTGCCGACCGGGGTGGTGACGGGACCCTTCAACGCCACGCGGGTGGCCCGGATGGACGCGAGGGTGCTCTCCGGCAGCAGCTCGCCCTCCGCGTCCAGCGCCTCCGCGCCCGCTCGGTGTTCGATCCAGTCGATGCCGACCCCGGTCGCGTCGAGCACCAGCGTGCAGGCCGCCGAGACCTCGGGGCCGATCCCGTCGCCGGGGATGAGCGTGACTCGGTGCGGCACGGCACCCACCCTACCCAGGGGCGGGACGCGCGGGCTCCGTGGGATAGGCTCCGCCGATGGAGGCCGCCGCCGCGTCGTCGTCTCGTGGACGCGCGCTGGCGCGGACCGCAGCGTCCACGCTGGCCGGCATCTGGCTCGCGCTCACCCTGACGTTCCTGCTGTTCCAGACCCAAAGCCCCGCCCCCTCACCTGGGCTGCCCGACGAGACACAGGCTCAGATCCGGCAGGAGGTTGGGCTCGATCGGCCCCTGCCACAGCGATACGTCTCCTTCCTCACCGATGTGGTTCGCGGCGATCTCGGGACATCGTCCGTCGCCCACGAGCCCGTCCTCGAGATCGTTCGCCGGGCTCTCGCTCGGTCATCGCTCGTGACGCTGACCGCGGTGGTCGTCGCGCTGGGGGCGGCTCGGGTGCTGGCCGTCGCCGTGGCACGGAGGCCCGACGGACGCGTCGATCGCTCGGTGATGGCGGTGAGCGCCGTGCTCGCCTCCATCCCGTTTCACTACGTGGTCATCGGGCTGCTCCTCTTCGGCGTGTACACGGTGCATGTCCTGCCAGGGACCGGCTACCGGTCGGATCCCACCGCCTCCGGCTGGGCGGCGGTGTGGGACGTGGTCCGGCATGCCGCGCTGCTCGTGCTGAGCATCGCGCTGCCGCTGGCCGGCCGCTTCACCATGGTGGTGCGCGCGCACCTGCTCGATCGCCTGGAATGGACCGGTGAGGCGCTCCGCCCACGGCGCGTCCGCCGGCGCGCGTTCCGCGAGACGTGGGGTCGCTCCGTCCGTTCGGTGGCTGGCCGGGTGGGCTTCATCCTCTCGGCCCTCATCGTCGTGGAGTCCGTCGCCGCGTGGCCCGGGGCCGGCCATGCCCTCACGTCGGGGATCTTCTACGCCGATTCTCCCCTCGTCAGGGGGATCTTCCTCGGCCTGGTCGTGCCGGCGGTGGCGCTCGCGTGCGCCGTCAGGACCGGATGGACCATCCGAAGGTCGACGCAGACGCTGAGCTCTCCGCTCCGGGATCGTGCCGTCCGAGCCGGCCTGCTGCTGACCGCCGTATGGATCGCGTTCGCGCTGCTCGCTCCGGTGGTGCTGGCGGCCGATCAACGAACCACGGCGTGGGCGGCCGCGCATGGAGCGCCGATGTCCGCGCCGCCGTTCAGCACCTGCGGAACGCCGTTGGCCTCATGTCCGAACGGTGAGCAGCACGTCTGGCTACTGGGCACCGATGTGATGGGCGTCTCGAACCTGCAGATCGCGTGGGAGGACCGGTCGCGGTTGGGGTTCGTGGCGTCGGCCACCGCGTTCGGCGTCCTACTCGGAGCGGTGGTCGGCATGCTCGTGGCCGTGAGCCCCCGTGTGCTCGGCTCGATGCTGGCGTGGGTGGTCGACGCGGTGACCGCCGTGCCGTTCATGCTGGTGCTGATCGCCCTGATCGCCGTCCCTCGAGGAACCGACGGGTCGAAGGTGGCGCTCGCGCTGTTGGGCGCCGGCCTGGTCGCCCGGCCCGTCGCGGAGATGTGGCGAGCCCCGGGTGCAGGGGGTCGTGCGCGGCTGCGAGCCCTGGGCGCCGGTTCCGCATCGCTGGCCTCGTTCGTGTTCTTCGCCGCGGCCATGCTTCCCTTCTCGTGGATCGAGGTCGAACAGGACATCATGATGACCAGCTGGTGGTGGTGCAGGCTCGCGGTGCTGGCCGCCAACGCTGCGCTCCCCGTCGTGGGGCTGCGCCTGGTGGCCCACGGCCTCCTGGCGCGACGACGGACGTTCGCCCCCGGGGCCGGCGCGGCCGTCTGGCAGGGCGGAACTCGCACGGCGGAGGTTTGAGGCGGTCGCCTCCGCGCTCTCGCCATCTCGGGTGAAGCCCTTGCGACGGAGCGCTCCTTCAGAAGCGGTCGAACAGGATCGAGCGCTTCACGTCCTGGATCGCCTTCGTGACCTCGATGCCGCGAGGGCAGGCCTCGGTGCAGTTGAACGTGGTGCGGCAGCGGAACACGCCGGTCTTCTCCGACAGGATCTTCAGCCGCTCCTTCCCACCCTGGTCGCGGGAGTCGTAGATGAACCGGTGGGCGTTCACGATGGCGGCGGGGCCCACGTACTCGCCGTCGCCCCAGAAGATCGGGCAGCTGGTGGTGCAGGCGGCGCACAGGATGCATTTGGTGGTGTCGTCGAACCGGTGCCGATCCTCCGGTGACTGACGCCGTTCCGATTCCGGATCGCCGTCGTCGTTGATGAGGAAGGGGAGCACGCTGCGGTAGCCGGCGAAGAAGGGCTCCATGTCCACGATCAGGTCCTTGTGGACGGGAAGCCCCCGGATCGGCTCCACCGTCACCTTCGGCGCCACGTCCTGCACCAGGACCTTGCATGCGAGCGCGTTGCGGCCGTTGATGAGCATGGCGTCGGAACCGCAGATCCCGTGCGCGCAGCTGCGCCGCAGCGAGAGCGTGCCGTCCTGGTGCCACTTCACCTCGTGCAGCGCGTCCAGGAGCCGGTCGGTGGGCTCCATCCGCACGGTGAACTCGTCCCACCACGACTCCTGGGAGACCTCCGGGTTGAACCGTCGGATCTTGAGGACGAGCTCGGTCTTCCCCGCGGTCGCGGCCGCCGGCACCTGCCGATCGTCGGAGGAGTCGAGGGTCTCGCCGGCGCTCTGCATCAGTACTTCCTCTCCATGGGGACGTACGGGCCCATCTTCACCGGCTTGAAGTCCAGGCGGATCGAGCCGTCCTCCCGACGATACGCCAGCGAGTGCTTGAGCCAGTTCGCGTCGTCGCGCAGGGGGTGGTCCTCCCGGAAGTGGGCCCCGCGGCTCTCGTCGCGGGCCAGCGCCGCGGTGACGAGGGTCTCGGCGCAGTCCAGCAGGAACCCCAGCTCCACGACCTCCATCAGGTCGGTGTTGAAGACGCTGCCCCGGTCACCGACGCCGACCTCGGCGTAGCGGGTGCGCAGGCCGCTGAGGATCTCGAGCATCTGCCGCAACCCCTCCTCGCTCCGCACCACGAACGCGAGGTCGAACATATGGTCCTGCAACTCGGTGCGGATGTCGGCCGCGTTGTTGCCTCCCTCGCGGGTGAGGATCGCGTCCAGCATGTCGATCGTGGGCCGCGCCGGGTCCTCGGGGGCGCTGTGCAGCTCGGCGTCGGACGCATACGCCGCCATGTGCGCGCCACCCCGGCGACCGAACACCACGATGTCCAGCAACGAGTTCGTGCCCAGGCGGTTCGCGCCGTGCACGCTGACGCACGCGCACTCGCCGGCCGCGTACAGGCCCGGCACCGGGGTCTCCTCGGGGCCCATCACCACCTGCGCGTCGACGTTGGTGGGGATGCCGCCCATGGCGTAGTGCGCGGTGGGCTGGATCGGCACCGGCTCCGTCGTGGGCTCCACCCGCAGGTACACGCGCGCGAACTCCGTGATGTCGGGGAGCTTCTCCTCGATCACTTTGGGCGGCAGGTGCGTGAGATCCAGGTACACCATGTCGCCGGCGGGGCCCGCGCCGCGGCCCTCCTTGATCTCCTGGTAGATCGCGCGGCTCACCATGTCGCGGGGCGCCAGGTCCTTGATCGTGGGCGCGTAGCGCTCCATGAAGCGCTCGCCGTCCTTGTT
>JBDUEF010000117.1:0-5216 GCA_040002535.1 Actinomycetota bacterium
CGTGCCGGACGATCGCCCAGGATCCACCGTTTGACGGGGTTCCCAGCCAAGGGTACCCTCCGACCCGGCGCATATACGTCGTTCCAAGTAGGGCGATCGCCCGGGGGAGGGGAAGCTCATGAAGCGACTGTTCGTGATCGCGTTCTGCGGGGCCGTTCTTATGGGAGTTTCAGCCAGTGGGGCGCTCGCCGGCGAGGTGAAGGGCCCTCCGGGGGTCCTGGACAACACCAATGAAACGGGCGCTCTGGATCACGCCAACTCGGCATGCGCCGCCAGCGGGTTGAATGACTATGACTCGCAAGGGGGACAGAACGTGTCGCAGGTTCAGACCGCGGCGGACTCGTGGAAGTACTACGGCTACCCGAAGGGTGCACCGGGCACGCTCGGCCTCTGCAGGGGCGGAACCGGCGAGTAGCGGTAGCGGGTCTCGGTTGGCCCCGGCGTTTCGGTCGGGGCCAACCGCTCTCTCAGAGGCGTGCGATCACACCCGTGCTCGGGTTGCTCGGGGTGCGCGGCACGACCAAAAGCTCGTCGACGCTCGTCATGAAGATCCTGCAGGAGTGGCCGAAGGTTCGGATAGCGTCCTCTCGCCTCCAGCATCGAGCCGGTATGTGGACCGAGCAGGGAGGCGAGGCTCCTCATACGTGCGCATGCACATCTCCGTATCGGGATGGCAGAATCTTCACCTGCGCCGGCTCACTCCGGGAGAGCCTTCCTCGATGCGTAACGGTTGGACGGCCGGCTGGACGGTATGCGAAGGTTCGCGTCGTCGGCGACGGGAGGAAGATCCATGTCGGAGCTCAAGGCCGTGATGCTCAACTGCACGCTGAAGTACGCCCCAGAGGTGTCCAACACCGAGGCGCTCATGATGAAGGTCAAGGAGTGGTGGGACCGCATGGACGTCGACACGGAGGTCGTACGCATCACCGACTACGCGATCCGGTTCGGCGTCAGCTCCGACGAGGGCCACGGGGACGAATGGCCGCAGGTCCTGGAGAAGATCAGGGCCGCCGACATCATCTGCATCGGCACGCCGATCTGGTTCGGCGTGCGCGGCTCCGTCGCGCAGCTGGTGATCGAGCGCCTGGATGGCACGTACAACGAGAAGAACGAGGCGGGGCAGTACCCCCTCTATAACAAGGTGGGCTGCGTGGTGGTGACCGGCAACGAGGACGGCGCCCACGCCGCAGCCGAGACCACGCTGTTCAATCTCTCGCATCTCGGATGCGTGATCCCTCCGAACGCCGACACCTATTGGGTGGGCGACGCCGGCCCCGGCCCCAGCTACATCGAGGCAGGTGGCGCAGATCATCCCTACACGCAGCGCACGACCAGGTGGATGGCGCACAACGCCGTGCACATGGCGCGCATCATGAAGGCCACGCCGATCCCCGCCGAGGGCAACACCTTCGACGACGAGGAAGAGCACGGTCCCATGCACAACGGCTGATGGGTCAGCGGGGCTCCGGGATGCCGGGGTCCGCGCCCGGGTAGGTGGTCTCGCCGTAGACCGACAGATCGCTGCCGGCCAGCGTCGTCAGGAAATCGCTGGCGAACACGGCCGCGAACTCCGGATTGTCCAGCAGGGCAGTCTCGATCGCGTCGGGTCGGATGTAGGGTCCGATGTTCTCCCGGTATCGATAGTCGCGCAGGAACGCGGCCACGTCGCCGCTCGTGACCCCCAGGTCCTGCAGCGCCTGCGCGTTCAGGTAGATCTCCGAGGGGACGACGCTCTCCACCACGGGGGAGCGCCCGCCGTGGAACGCGGCCTCGACGTCCCTCCCGAGCTCGCGCGGGTCCACCCGGGTACCGCCCACGTCGTCGGGCAGCGGGCACTGGCCATGGTCGGCCGTGACGATCAACGCGAACCGGCCCGGTCCGAATCGCTCCTCGAGCAGTGAGACCAGCCGTCCGAGCTGGGCGTCGACCTCGGCGAGGATCGTCTCCTCGCGCGGATCGGCCATGTTGTACAGATGGCCGGCGTAGTCCGGCGCCTTGAAGTTGATGAACAGCAGGCTCGGATCGTCGGTCGTGCCGATGGGCTCGGAATCGAAGGCGGCCTCGATGAGGTCGCCCTGGTACTGGACGATCGGCGGCGTGCAGCAGTCCGCCTTCGATCCCTCAGGGTCGGGGTCGTACGGCGAGGGCGGTGGCGGCGTGAAGGCGGCGCGGTGGGCGTCGAGGAGGTCGATGCCCGGCACCTCGCCCGGCAGCCGGAATAGGTCCTGGTTGTGCGGGGTCCACGCGTCCGAGCCCTCGGACCAGTACACGGCGACGGGCTTCTCCTCAGGCCCGCGCGTGCGGCCCCCATGGCCCAGCATCCCCAGGTGCCAGACCTGGTAGCCGAGCTCACCGACCCAGGGCCGGTTGCCCCGCGACTCGCTGTACAGGTCGGCGAGCGTGGGCACCAGGATGTCGGAGGGGTCGGCGACGCCGGCCTTGCCGTACGCCTTGCGCACGCCCTGCGGCGTGCGGATGTTGTGCCCGGTGATGCCGTGCGTGCGTGGGAAGGCGCCGGTGCCGATCGTGGCGTGCGCGCAGGCGGTGACGGCCGGGAAGGAGCCGGTGATCGCGTTGCGGAAGTTCGCGCCCTCCCCCATCAGGCGCCGGAGGTTCGGCCAGGCATCGGGCCAGTGCTGGAGCACGTTCCATCCGCCGCCGTCGATCACGAACGTGACGACGACCCTCGGGGGTGGTGCACTCGCATCGGTCGGTGCCTCGAGCCGTTGCAGGGGGAGCGCTCGTCCCTCGCGGTCCTCCGGGAAGCCGTCGAAGCCGATCAGACCTGCGATCGTCGGGGCGATGTCGGCCAGCGTCACCCGGTCCTCAGGATCCGAGGGGGCCACGATGCCCGGGGCGAACACGACCAGGGGCACGCGCTCGAGGTACATCCACACGGACGCGTGGCTCGTGTTCGGGTCCCGATGACGTAGCTGCAGCGACTCCGATTCGTAGTTGGAGCTGTTGCCGGGCGCCAGCACGAGCTGGATGTCGCCCGAACGGTCTGGGTGGAAGGTGCGCTGCACCAGCTCCATGTACTCCGAGCCCAGATCGTGGGCCATCTTCGTCTGGATCGGGCCGGGGTCGGGCAGCAGCGCTCGCTTCAGCGCGCGGCCGGCAACGGCGCCGCCGAGGGCCAGCAGGATGCCCCCCGCAGCGGCCGCCTGGCCGAGCAGTCGGCGGCGACCGGGGTCGTGATCCCCCGGGGGTGTTCGCATGGTCCATCCGATCGCGATGACGGCCACCACCATCCCCACGATGAGTCCGGTCCGCACCGCGTCACCGATGCTTCCGAGTGGGGCCGCCAGCACCGCGAGCACGCCGGCCGCCAGCGCCAGCAGCAGGAGGGCACGGCGGACCCTGCGGGATTCCACGGTGCCTGAGTCTCCCAGAGGCCCCGACGGTTCGCCTGGGAACCGCGCGAGCTGCTACGCGCGTCGGCGCGAAAGATCGAGGAACGGCAGCGGCACGACGGTGGCGGCCACCTTCCCCCGCTCGCCCTCGACGCTCCACTCGACCGACAGCCGCGTGCCCGGGGACTCCAGCCCCCGGTCCACGGAGCCGAACCCCACCATGCGCTTGATGGTGGGGCCCCAGCAGATGCTGGTGGCCCGTCCCACCTGCCGGCCCTCCCGGTAGATGGGCACGGCCGGGCGGTGCACCTTGGCGGAGACCTCGGGCGCCAGCCCGTGTCGTGCGAACATCGCTTCGATGCCGGACCATTCGAGATCCAGTCCCACCAGCCGCCGGGGCGGACCGCCCCGTTCCCGCTCGCCAAGCAGCGCGCGCCGACCGACGAAGTCGCCCTTGGTGAAGTCGATCAGCCGGCTCAGGCCCAGCTCCGCGGGGGAGTAGAAGTGATCGGCGGTGCGCGCGTGCAGGGCGCTCGTGTACTCGGCGTCGATCAGGATCAGGCCCGCCTCCACCCGGGCGACGTCCAGAGCGTCGATGCCGGCGGGTCGCAGCCCGTAGTCGGGTCCGACCGCGAAGAGTCTGTCCCACATGGCGAGGGCGTCCTCGGTGCTCACCCACAGCTCGTAGCCGAGATCGCCGGTGTAGCCGGTGCGGGTCACGTCGACCTCCACGCCCCCGATCGTGCTGGCGCGCCGGCCGAAGTACGGCACGCCGGCCCAGTCCTCGCCGGTGGCGGCCTCCAGCACGGCGCGGGACTTCTGCCCCTGCAGGGCGAGGGCGGCGGTGGTATCGGTGATGTCGTCGATCTGCACGTCCAGGCCCGAGGCGTTCAGACCGAACCATCGGTAACAGGGGAGCGCTGCCGTCACGCGGTAGCTGGTCTGGCTGAGCCGCGTGACGGTGCCGTCGTCGATCATCTTGCCGTCCTCATCCATCCACGGCGTGTAGAAGACCTGGTCGACCCGCTGGCGCAGCGCATCCCGAGGCAGGACGCGGTTCATCAGCGCGGGGGCGCCGGGGCCCGAGACGATGTACTTGTACAGCGGCGAGACGTCGATCACGGCCGCTGCCTCACGGATGGCGTTGTACTCGATGTCGTGGAAGTCCGCGTACACGGCGGCGGCGTGGTAGCCCGACCACTCGCCCCATGCGAGCTTGCTGTTCATGCCGGACGTGCGCGGATGGAACGCGGTCCCGACGCTCATTCGTTGCTCCTTCGTGCGGGTCGACCGGCGGGGCGTGCGCGAACCCTCGGAAGCAGTATGCCGCCTCCGAGCCCGACGCCGGTTCGGCGCCATTGACCTGAGGTCAAGGGCCCGCTGGCCGGGGTCCGGGCCCCCGTCTACCATGGGCGACCGGCGCCGGACGGCGCCGATCCCACGCGCGCCCTGCCCAGGTCGAGCGAGGTCAAGGAGGAGGGCCGTGGCGAAGACCTACGACGCCGTGATCATCGGTGGCGGCCACAACGGGCTCACGGCCGCCGCGTACCTCGCGAAGGCCGGCAAGAAGGTGCTCGTGGTGGAGCGGCGCCACGTGCTCGGCGGCGCGGCCGTTACCGAGGAGATCTTCCCGGGCTTCCGGTTCAGCGTCTTCAGCTACGTGGTGTCGTTGCTGCGTCCGGAGATCATCCGCGAGCTGCAGCTGCCGAAGCACGGCCTGGAGATCCTCCCCCTCGACGGCACGATCACGCCGCTGGAGCACGACTACCTGTGGCGGGTGAACGACCACGGCAAGACCGTGCAGGAGTTGCGGCGATGGTCGAAGAGCGACGCCGAGGCCTACGAGGAGTACGGCCCCCTGAT
>JBDUEF010000118.1:0-5170 GCA_040002535.1 Actinomycetota bacterium
GTGTCCATCGAGGACGACGACGACAAGAAGGTGCGCAAGCTCCGCGTCACCGACTCCGACGGGGACGAGGTCGAGTACCCGGTCACGTTCCGGGCCCGGCTCACCGTCAATCACGGAGATCAGGTCGAGGTCGGTCAGCAGCTGACCGAGGGTTCGGTGAACCCCCACGAGAAGCTGCGGATCGAGGGCGTGCTGGCGCTGCAGCAGCACCTGGTGGACGAGGTCCAGCAGGTGTACCGGAGCCAGGGCGTGACGATCCACGACAAGCACATCGAGCTGATCGGACGCCAGATGCTGCGCAAGGTGCACATCATCGACCCGGGCGACACGGAGTTCCTGCCCGGCGACATGGTGGCGCGGCGTGCCTTCGAGGAGAAGAACGTCGAGGTCGTGGAGGGCGGGGGACAGCCCGCGTCCGCACGCCCGATCCTGCTCGGCATCACCAAGGCGTCGCTCGCCACGGACTCGTGGCTGTCGGCGGCCTCCTTCCAGGAGACCACCCGCGTGCTCACCGACGCGGCCATCAGCGCCAAGTCGGACCCGCTACTGGGCCTGAAGGAGAACGTGATCATCGGCAAGCTGATCCCCGCCGGCACCGGGATGGGCACCTACCGCAACATCCAGGTGCGGATCAAGCCCGAGGCGATCCCCGAGTACTGGCTGGCCCGCCAGCGCGAGCTGCGCGAGGCCGTGGAGGAGGGCACCTCTTTGGAGCCCTCGCTCACGGGCCTCACGCGCGAGCAGGCCGAGGCCATGCTGGGCGGCGCGCTCACGCCGGCCACGAAGGACGAGTAGCCGCGAGGGCGCCGCGAGAGCGGCGCCCTCCGGTGAGCCGGGCGGGGGCGGTTCGCCCGGTGAGCCGGGCGCCTTCTCCTCGACCCGGTGGTTCGCCCCGAGGGGCCCGAACATGGTGGTGTTAGGACCGGGCGACCTCGAGTAGCGCCTCGTGGATCCTCAGCCCACCGGCCAGGATGTCGCCGGCGAGGTAGTCCGCGCCGCCGTCCCAGTCGGTGACCACGCCACCCGCCTCCTGGATCAGCAGCGCGCCGGCCGCCACGTCCCAGGGCCCGAGGGACAGCTCGAAGAACCCGTCGAACGTGCCGTCCGCCACCCACGCGAGGTCCAGGGCAGCGGCGCCGGGCCGCCGGAGGTCCTCGAACCGTCCGAACGCGGCGTGGAACGCCCGCAGGTAGCGGGGCACCAGCTCTCTGCGTCGGAAGGGGAACCCGGTGCCGACGACGGCCCGCTCGGGCGGCCGCTCCGCGACCCGGATCGGCTCGGCCGGTCCCTCGCCCGACCGCCTCTGAGCGCCGCCTCCCCGCGCGGCCGCCCATGTGGTGTCGAGGAAGGGCGCATGCACCGCGCCCGCCACGGGGCCGTCCCCCTCCACCAGCGCCACCGAGACACCCACCGCCCAGAAGCCGTGGATGAAGTTCACCGTCCCGTCGAGCGGGTCGACCAGCCAGTACCGGTCCCCGGGCTCGCCGCCGCCCTCCTCACCCAGCACGGGGATGTCGGGGGTTGCCCGCCCAAGCATCTCCCGGATGGCCCGTTCGCTCGCGAGATCAACCTCGGTGACGTAGTCGCCCGGGAGGCCCTTGTCCGAGGGGTCGGCGGTGCCCCGACCGGCGCCCGCGCACACGATCTCCCCCCCGGTCTCCGCGGCGAGTGCCGCCAGGTCGCGGAGATCGCCCAGATCGGCCATGGCGGGGCACGCTACCAGGGCGGTGGGAGCCGCCCTGTGGGCCCGGTAGACTCGACGCGCAGGGGGTTGCTCTCACGGCCAGCTCGCACGCACGGCGCGCACGGTCGCGCATTGACACTCCGTGCGTGCGACCTGTAGCCTTGGCGGTCGCGCCCCGGTCCGAACTTTGGTCCGGCGCGCCCGGCAGCACATCCTCAGAGGGGGATCGCAAGGGGCGCTTCCTGTCGCGCTCCTGGAACTCGGCTCCGTGCCTGGTTCTCCATGATCCCTGATGTTTGACAACGGCAGAGCGTAGATGGAAGAGAGCCATGCCCACCATCGAACAACTGGTCAGGAACGGGCGCAAGCGCCCCAGGGTCAAGCAGAAGAGCCCGGCGTTGAAGGGCTCTCCGCAGCGGCGTGGCGTCTGCACGCGCGTCTACACCATGACCCCGAAGAAGCCGAACTCCGCGCTGCGCAAGGTGGCCCGCGTCCGCCTCACCGGCGGGGCCGAGGTCACGGCCTACATCCCCGGGGTAGGGCACAACCTGCAGGAGCACTCCATCGTGCTGGTGCGCGCCGGGAACGTGCGCGACCTCCCCGGCGTGAGCTACAAGATCGTGCGCGCGGCCCTGGATACGGCCGGCGTGCGGGACCGCAAGAAGGCGCGGTCGAAGTACGGTGCCAAGAAGGCCGGTGCCTGAGCATGCCGCGCAAGGGACCTGCCGTCGTTCGCACCATCGCGCCCGACCCGGTGTACCAGAACCCCCTGGTCACGCAGCTGATCAACAAGGTGCTGCTGGACGGCAAGAAGACCCTGTCCGAGCGCACGGTGTACAAGGCGCTCGAGGTCATCAGCGAGCGCACCGCCAACGACCCGGTCATCACGCTGAAGAAGGCCGTCGAGAACGTCCGCCCCATGCTCGAGGTCCGTTCGCGCAGGGTCGGTGGCGCCACCTACCAGGTACCGGTCGAGGTCCGCCCCTCGCGAGGCACCACGCTCGCCCTGCGGTGGCTCGTCAACTACAGCCGTGCGCGCCGTGAGCACACCATGGCCGAGCGCCTGGTCGGCGAGATCATGGAGGCCTCGCAGGGCACCGGAACCTCGGTGAAGCGCCGCGAGGACATGCACAAGATGGCCGAGGCGAACAAGGCTTTCGCGCACTACCGATGGTGATCGAGACCCAGCGGCGAACCGGCCCCCAGGGGCCGGTTTCTCGTGAGATGGGGGACCGCTGATGGCGGAACCCGCGGAGAAGATGCAGGTGGCACAGGCCGAACAGGATCCGAAGGGCAAGGCACCCGGCAAGGACCTCTTGATCCGGGAATATCCGCTCGCCCGGACGCGGAACATCGGGATCATGGCCCACATCGACGCCGGCAAGACCACCACCACCGAACGCATCCTGTACTACACCGGCAAGGCGTACAAGATCGGCGAGGTGCACGAGGGCACGGCCACCATGGACTGGATGGCGCAGGAGCGGGAGCGCGGCATCACCATCACCTCCGCCGCCACCACCTGTCAGTGGAAGGGCCACTGGATCAACCTCATCGACACGCCCGGCCACGTCGACTTCACGGTCGAGGTCGAGCGCTCCCTCCGCGTGCTGGACGGCGCCGTCGCGGTCTTCGACGCGGTGGCCGGGGTCGAGCCGCAGTCCGAGACCGTGTGGCGCCAGGCCGACCACTACGAGGTACCGCGGATCTGCTTCGTCAACAAGATGGACCGCACCGGCGCGGACTTCCACCGCACCGTGGGCATGATCGTGGATCGTCTCAACGCCAACCCGCTCGTCCTGCAGCTCCCGTGGGGTACCGAGGCCGATCTGCACGGGGTCATCGACCTCGTGGAGATGAAGGGCCACTACTGGGAGGGCGAGATGGGCGAGGAGTGGAAGGACACCGACATCCCCGCCGAGTACGTGGACGCCGCCAACGAGGCGCGCCATGAGCTCTTCGAGAAGCTCGCCGACCACGACGAGGCGCTGATGGAGAAGTTCATCGCGGAGGAGGAGCCCACCGTGGAGGAGCTCCGCCGCGCGATCCGCGCTGCCACCCTAGCCAATCTGGGCGTGCCGGTGCTCTGCGGCTCTGCGTTCAAGAACAAGGGCGTGCAGCTCGTGTTGGACGCCGTCGTGCAGTACCTGCCGAGCCCCCTCGACGTGCCGCCGCTGGAGGGCCACAAACCCTTCAAGGAGGACGACAAGGTCCTGCGCAAGCCCGACGACGCCGAGCCGTTCAGCGCGCTGGCGTTCAAGATCATGTCCGACCCGTTCGTGGGGCGGCTCACGTACCTGCGGATCTACTCCGGCATCCTTCGGTCGGGATCGCACGTCATGAACTCCACGAAGGACCGCAAGGAGCGCATCGGCCGGATCCTGCAGATGCACGCCAACCACCGCGAGGACCTCGACGCCGCGTTCACCGGCGACATCGTGGCGGTGGTTGGCCTCAAGCACTCCACCACCGGCGACACGATCTCCGACCCCGCCCAGCCGGTGGTGCTGGAGGCCATCAGTTTCCCGACCCCTGTCATCTCCGTGGCCGTCGAGCCCAAGACCAAGGCCGACCAGGACAAGTTGGGGACGGGGCTCGGCAAGCTCTCCGACGAGGACCCCACCTTCATCGTGAAGTACGACGACGAGACCGGCCAGACCGTCATCTCCGGTATGGGGGAGCTGCACCTGGACATCATCGTGGACCGCCTGAAGCGAGAGTTCTCGGTCGACGCGAACGTGGGCAAGCCGCAGGTGGCCTACCGCGAGACGATCCGCAAACAGGTCCACAAGATCGAGGCGCGCTTCGTCCGCCAGACCGGCGGCAAGGGCCAGTTCGCGCATATCTACATCGACCTCGAGCCCACCGGTCCCGGTGGTGGCTACGAGTTCATCAACAAGATCGTCGGGGGGAAGATCCCGCGCGAGTACATCCCGGCGGTCGACCAGGGCATCCAGGAGGCCATCGACAACGGCATCCTGGCGGGGTACCCCATGGTCGACGTCCGGGCGACGCTGATCGACGGCAGCTACCACGAGGTCGACTCCTCGGAGATGGCCTTCAAGATCGCCGGCTCCATGGCCGTGAAGGTGGCGGCGCGCCGCGCCGATCCGGTGCTGCTCGAGCCCGTGATGGAGTTCGAGGTCACCACGCCCGAGGAGTTCGTCGGCGATGTGATGGGCGACGTCACCGCCCGCCGTGGCCGCATCGAGAACATCGACGAGCGTGCCGGTCAGAAGACCGTCCGCGTGCTCGTACCTCTCGCCGAGCTCTTCGGCTATGC
The DNA here is from genome assembly GCA_040002535.1 of Actinomycetota bacterium. Lineage (GTDB taxonomy): Bacteria > Actinomycetota > UBA4738 > UBA4738 > HRBIN12 > JALYMB01. The sequence goes on from JBDUEF010000118.1 coordinate 4,968, forward strand.
CACGGAGCTGCGCTCGCGCAGCCAGGGCCGAGCCGCGCACAGCCCGATGCAACTCCATGCCTACAACGAGGTTCCGGCGAATATCTCCAAGGAGATCATCGCGCGGGTGACCGGCGAGTAACCGAAAGATCCGAGGGGAGAAGAGGAGATGGCCAAGAAGAAGTTCGAGCGGACCAAGCCCCACGTGAACATCGGCACCATCG
>JBDUEF010000119.1:0-5146 GCA_040002535.1 Actinomycetota bacterium
GGGTGAGGAACATCTTCATCTGTTCCGGCGTGGTGTTCTGCGCCTCGTCCAGGATGATGAAGGCGTCGTTCAACGTGCGCCCGCGCATGTAGGCCAGGGGCGCCACCTCGACCGTCCCCCGCTCCATCAGGCGCGGGAGGGTGTCGGCGCCTGTCATCTCGAACAGGGCGTCGTAGAGCGGCCGCATGTACGGATCGATCTTCTCCGACAGGGTCCCCGGCAGGTAGCCGAGGCGCTCCCCCGCCTCCACGGCCGGACGCGTGAGGATCAGGCGCGACACCTGATGGTCCTGCAGCGCCCGCACGGCGGTGGCCACCGCCAGGTAGGTCTTGCCGGTTCCGGCCGGACCGATGGCGAACGTCACGGTGTGGGCACGGATCGCGTCCACGTACCGCTTCTGTCCCATGGTCTTCGGGGTGACGCCCTTCCCGCGCGCGGTGAGCAACGTGTCGCCCAGCACCTCGCTGGGGCGTGCCTCGTTGCCCCGGATCAGCTCGATCGTGTGACCGATCGAGGAGGCCGTCAGCTCGTGACCGTCCTCGAGGAGGATGAGGAGCTCCTCGAACAGGTGGGCGACCCGTTCGGCCTCGTCGGCCTGGCCGCTGATGCTGATCTCGTTGCCGCGGACCAGGATCTGAGACTCGAAGGCCTCCTCGATGATCTTGAGGAACGCGTCGCGCTGACCCAGGAGGGCCACCATCGGCTGGCTGCCGGGAACGAGGATCTTGACCTGCGTGGTGGGGACGCTCAAACGGCGTGTGCGGGGGATGCCCCCCGATCTCCTCTCGTGGGACGAAGGCCGGCTGCCGCGGCCCGATGCCTTCGTGATTCTACCCGGGCGGCCACGCCATCCGCCGCCCGCCGAGCAGGTGGACGTGCAGATGGAAGACGGACTGGCCCGCGTCGGGGCCCACGTTGGTCACGAGTCGCCAGCCGCTCTCGAGGCCCTCGGTGTCGGCAAGATGAGCGGCCGCCTGCGCCAGGTCGGCAAGCATCCCCCCGTGCCGCCCCTCGACGTCGGCGATCGACGCGAGGTGCTCCTTCGGGATGATGAGGAGATGGGTGGGGGCCCTCGGCTCGAGGTCGCGGAAGGCGATCACCGTCTCGGTCTCGTGCAGGATCTCCGAGGGGATGTCGCGTGAGGCGATCCGGCAGAAGACGCAGTCGGTGGAGAGCACGTCGCTCATCTGTGGGAGCCTACCTCGAACACCGCGTGGAACCGCTCCGGCGGGGGTACCCTGCCTCGACGGACCACTGCCGGCTGATGCCGCCGGCCACAGCGAAGGAGACGATCGACCCATGCCCCGCACCCGGCTCCTGGTGACCGCATGCACGCTGGCGACGCTGGTCTGCGCGTTCGGATCGCTCCCTGCCGGCGCTGCCCAGCAGCCTGCCGACCCGGCAGCATCTGTCGCGGCGGTGCCCGCGGGGTCCACACCGGGGCTGATCGAGGCCGCGCTCGCCCTCGGCACCATCGATCGGTCCACCGCGGACCGCTACCTCGCGTATGCGCTGTTCCGCCCGTCCCGCCTGCCGGTCCGGTTCCGCAGCGACGTCCCGTGGCGCGGCACCGTGCCGCTGTTGGGTCTGCAGCAGCGGGTCGAGGGGGCGGGCACCACGGTGGCGCGCCTGGCGGGCACCGCTCTGCGCACCGGCGGGGACGACTGCGGGGGCTACGGCGGGACGCTGCCGCGGAAGCGCGTCACTCCCCACTTCCTGATCCGCTATGACCCGAACGCCTTCGGGGGACGCCTCAAGATCCGCTCCTACAGCCGCACCCTGGAGCGCTCGTGGGGCACCGAGATCGGCAGGTTCGACTGGCCGGCGCCGCCCTTCGGGGCAGGATCGAGGAGCCTGTACCACGTCCGCATCGAGGATCTGGGCAGCGGCCTGTACGGCTTCGTCACCACGAACGGAGCCACGGCGGGGTTCGTCGGCAACAACCCGAACACGCCCTGGGCCGACCATGACGCGTACTCCAGCTGCATGGTGCTGAACAACGACTACCGCGGCTTCCCGTCGAGCCCGCTCCGGTCGTTGCGGGCCACGGCCGCGCACGAGTTCAACCACTCGATCCAGTTCGGGGAGGGCGCTCTCACCGGCGTCGATGCCCCGGACCTTGTCTTCACCGAGGGTGCAGCCACCTGGATGGAGGATGAGGTCTTCGACCGGGCGAACGACAACTACTTCTACCTGTGGCCGGCCCTCACACCCAGCATGGGCGCGTACCCCGAGAACTACGGGGTGTACTCCTACTGGGTCGTCTTCCGGGCCATGGTGGAGCAGTACGGGACCGGCGTCGCCGGAGGCAGCGAGGACGTGCTGCAGACGTTCTGGAAGGCCACCAGCCGTGAGACCGCCGGCAACCTGGCGGCGATGGATCTGGCCCTGCAGACGAAGGGGACGACCCTCGCGGACGCCTTCCACTACGCCGCCATCTCGATCCGTCTCTCCGTCAGCTGCGGGGGCGGGTACGTGTACCCCTACTGCCTGCAGGAGGGCGCTCGCTACGTGGCCACCGCCGGACGGGTCGGCAACAACGGGGCCATCAGCACCATCGGTTTCGGGATCTCGCGATCGGTGCGGGACAACTACGCCGCGTCGTTCATCGGCCTGCCGAAGACGGGGACGACGTACGACATCACGCTGTCGAACGACGACACCGGCGGTCAGCTCCGCGGCAGCGTCGTGTGCGACCTCGGGGCGACCCTGATGGTGACCCCGCTCTCGCAGGTCGTCGGGGGCGGCACGCAGACCACGCTCGCGAACTTCGACTCGGCCGGGTGCACCACGCTGGTGTTGGTGATCACCAACCAGCAACAGAACAGCGCGAACCCCACGAAGTCGCCCGACCGTGTCTTCACGGTCTCCACCATCTGACCCCTCAGTGTCGGGGCATCATCGACCCGGATCGCCACCCTCGTTCAGGGTCTGCAGATGGTCGTTGCGTCGCTCGATGAGCCGGCGCAGGTACCGACCTCATGCGCTTCAGGCCTCGGGGCGGCGGAGCTCCGCCGTGGCCGGCTCCCTCTTCGAGCGGTGCTCACCTCGAGCATCGGCGAGCTGCTCCAGCAGCTTGCGCTCGTCCCGATTCAGATCCTTCGGCACCGTGACGTGTACGGTCACATAGAGGTCGCCGCGGCCGCGCCGATTCAGGTTCGGGACCCCCTTGCCCCGCAGGCGGATCAGCGCACCGGACTCGGTGCCCGGCTCGATCTTCACCCGCTCCACGCCGTCCAGCGTCTCGAACTGCACGTCGGCCCCCAGCGCAGCCTGGGTGAGCGAGACGTCGAGGATGGTGAACAGGTCCTGGCCCCGGCGCTCGAAGACGGCCGCCGGCTCCACATGGATGCCCACGTAGAGGTCGCCCGCGGGCCCACCTGCCGCACCCACGTTCCCGGCGCCGCTGACGCGGAGCTCCAAGCCGTCTGCCACGCCCGCCGGGATGTCGACGGTCACCGTCTCAGGCGTGGTGAGCCGGCCGCGCCCGCCGCAGCGCCCGCACGCGTCCAACACCTCGGTGCCGGCGCCGCCACACGTGCGGCACGGCGAGGCCGTCATGATCGTGCCGAAGATGCTGCGACGTACCTCCTGCACCTCGCCGGTGCCGCCACAGGTTCGGCAGGCGATCGGAGCCGTGCCGGGCTCCGCGCCGTTGCCCATGCAGCGGTCGCAGGCCGTCAGACGGTCGATCTTCAGCTCGCGACGCACACCGAACGCCGCCTCCGGGAACGTGAGCAGGACCTGCGTGCCGACGTCCTCGCCGCGACGGGTCGTCGAACGTGATCCTCTCGATCGTCGCGAGCCCCCGCCCGCCGCGCCGAAGAACATGTCGAAGATGTCCTGGATGTCGGTGAAGGGTGCGCCGCCGGCCGGGCCCCCGGCCGTTCCGAAGGTGTCGTAGCGCTGTCGCTTCTGCGGATCCGACAGGATCTCGTACGCACCCGCGATCTCCTTGAACCGTCGATCCTCGCCCGGGGCCCCGTTTACGTCGGGGTGGTGCTGCCGAGCGAGCGTCCTGTAGGCGCGCTTGATCTCCTCGGGGCTCGCGTCACGCGTCACGCCCAGGATCGCGTAGAGATCACCGACCGTCGCCATCGCCTACTGCTCGATCTCCGTGGCCAGCTCGCTCAGCCGCTTCGCGACCGCGCGTACCGAGGCCATGGCCGAGATGTAGTCCATCCGTGTGGGCCCCACCAGGCCGATCGTGCCCATGGTGCCGTCGCCCGTCGTGAAGGGTGCCGTCACCAGCGACGCCTCCCATTGGCCGGTGGCCGGATGCTCCGCGCCGATCGTGACCGAGACGTCTCCGCCGTCGGTGCGGACGTCCTGCAGCACGTCCAGCATCTCGGATTCTCGCTCGAGCGCTTCGAAGAGCCGCCGGACCGTCTCGCGGCGCCACAGCTGCGCCTCGTCGGCCAGGTTCGACACGCCGCCCACCACCATGTGCGCCTGACCCTCCTGGCCGGTGCTGCGGAGGGTCTCGGCGACCTGGAGGATCAGGTCGTGCTGGTCGCGCGGACCCTCGGCGGCCAGTCGCAGCAGACGGACCTGCGCGTCGGTGTAGGTGGCACCGCGGAGCGGGAGCAGACGCCGCTCTGCGGCCGCCACCACCTTCGCGTCGACGCCCTCGGGGCGATCGACGATGCGCTTGTCCACGCGACCGTGTTGGCCCACGGCGAGCACCATGATCGTGGGTCCCATGTCGATCAGCTCCAGCCGCACGATCGGCTCGTCGGAGGAGCTCGGCGGCACGGCGAGCCCGGCGTACTGCGTCATGCGGCCGATCAGCTGCACGCTTCCCTTGAGGACCTCCTCCAGATCCAGCATCGCCTCGGCGAAGTACCCGACCATGGCCCGGCGCTGCTGCTCGCGAAGACGGCCGCCTGCAGGCAGCCCGTCGACGTAGTGCCGGTAGCCCGCGTCGGTCGGGATCCGGCCGGCGCTCGTGTGCGGGTGCTGGAGGTAGCCGAGCTCCTCCAGGGCCGCCATCTCGTTGCGGATCGTGGCGCTGGACACGCCCAGGCCCGAGCGCTCCGCGATGGTCTCCGAGCCCACGGGTTCGCCCGATCGCACGTAGTCCTCGACCACGGCGCGCAACACCGCGGCCTTGCGAGGCCCAAGCTCGGGGGGACGTTCCACCATG
>JBDUEF010000120.1:0-5091 GCA_040002535.1 Actinomycetota bacterium
CTGAAGACTCCGCCGGGTCCCCCCGCTCGTGAGTACCTTCCGTCCCTCCGGGGTAGCCTCCGGACATGGAGCAGCTGCAGGACATCGCGAACCGCGTCGAGGCCTCGGTGGAGGACATCCTGACCTTCCTGGACTCCCCGACCGGCCGCAAGCTCCGCCGCACCGTGGCGGCGGGCTTGATCGTCTCGGCCCCGCTGGTGTCGCGGATCCCGGGCCTTCGTTCGACGCCGGCCGGCCGTCTCTTGCAGTTCACGGGCGGCACGGCATTCCTCGTGAAACTGGCGGAGGCGATCCGTGACTGGGAGCGTTCGCAGCCTGGCCATGAGGTGATCGACGTCCCACGCGTGAGTTGACCGCGCGGCCGCCGCAGGCGGTCCGTTCGCCGCCCGCGCGTCCGTGTGCGACCATCGAGGGGTGAGCGTCGGTCGAGTGAGCCCCACCACGCCGGCCGGTATCTCCGACGCCGGCCGGCCGTTCGCCGTCATCGACATCGGTTCCAACTCCGGGCGCATGATCGTGTTCCGCCTGCAGGAGGGCGGTCATCTCGACGTCATCGAGGACGCTCGCGCCCCGCTGCGCCTCGCGCGGGCGCTCCGCGCAGGGAACGAGCTCGGCGAGGAGGCGATCGAGCGGACGATGGAGGCGCTGCGCGACTTCCGTGCCGTCGCGGACGGCGCGGGGGCGACCTCGATCACCGCGGTGGCCACCTCGGCGGTTCGCGAAGCGGCTGACGGGCCCCTGCTCCTGGCGCGCGCGGCGGCGATCGGCATCCCACTGCATGTGATCGCGGGAGACGAGGAGGCACGCCTGGGATTCCTGGGGGCCGTCCACGACCTCCCCGTCACCGGCGGCCTCACCATGGACGTGGGGGGCGGGTCCACCGAGCTGTCGCTCTTCGCCGATCGCGAGCTCGTACGGTCCTGGACCCTGCGTCTGGGGTCGTTGCGGATCAGCGACATGCATCTGGACGGCGATCCTCCGACCGAGAAGAGTCTGAAGCATGCGCGCCGGGAGATCGTCGATCTGCTGGGAGCGGCGGATATCCCGAAGCTGAGCGAGGACGATGAGCTGATCGGGATCGGCGGCACCATCCGGAACCTGGCGAAGATCGACCTTCGCCGGCGCGAATATCCCCTGCCGCTGCTGCACGGCTACGTGTTGACCCAGTCACGGCTCACCCAGATCATCCAGGACCTGTCGGCTCGCAAGATGACGCGCCGGGCGCAGATCACCGGCCTGAACCCCGACCGGGCCGACACGATCGTGGGTGGTGCGCTGATCGTCCAGGGCATCGTGGATCACATTGCCGCCGACCACCTCACGGTGTCGAGCAGGGGCCTGCGTGAGGGCATGGCGCTGGACCGCTTCGGCGGCGACATCCCGCCCGCATGGTGGGTGCGCACGATCTCGGTGGCCACCCTGGCCTCCCGGTTCACCACGTGGGATGCCCAGGCCGGCAGCCGCCGGGCGCAGCTGGCCGCCGCGCTCCACGAGGCCACCGACCCCGAAGCCCCCGCCCGGGTACGGGAGATGCTCGGCCACGCCGCGTCGGTGGTGGACGTGGGCCGCGCCATCGACTACTACGACCGCTTCCAGCACGCCGCCATGATCGTGACCGCCGCGGACCTGGGGGGCTTCGCCCATGCGGACCGGGGCCTCCTGACGGCGATCCTGCGGCAGGCCGCCGACGACGTCCGACTCGGCGCCTACTCCCGCCTCGTGGACCCCCAGGAGCGCCCGTCGGTGCTTCGGGCGGCCACCGCGCTGGCGCTGGCCGACGAGCTGAACCGCCGCATGGAACCCGGGGTGCCCCCCACGCTGTCGTGCACGTTCCGTCCCAAGGGTTTCGAGCTCGTGGCCCCCGTACCGCCGGGATGGCGGCCCCGGGGGGTCGCGACCCGATTCCGGCACGTCTTCGGGCGCCCCCTGATCGTGGTGCCGGCGGGGTCGGCTGCCGGTCCCGTTCCGTCGGCCTGAGCGGCGGGCTACCATGGTCCCAAACCGGACCGAGGGGGCAACTGCCGAGTGGACGTGTTCATCTCGATCGACATGGAAGGCATCGCCGGCATCACCACGCTGCGCCAAACCTTCCGAGGCACCGACGATTACGCGTGGGCCCGGGAGCTCATGACCGAGGAGGCGAACGCCGCCATCACCGGGGCCTTCGACGCCGGCATCGACCGCGTGGTGGTCTCGGACTCGCACGGTGACATGGGCAACCTGCTGCCGCACAAGCTGGACCAGCGCGCCGAGCTGGTCCAAGGGTCGCCGAAGGTGCCGTTCAGCATGATGACCGGGATCGAGGGGGGGTTCCTGTGCGCGCTCTTCCTGGGCTATCACGCGGGCGCCGGCACGCAGAGCGCGATCCTGGACCACACCTACACCGGCTTCTTCGTGGACGTCCGCGTGAACGGGGAGAGCTGGAACGAGACGCAGCTCAACGCCGCTCTGGCAGGCACGTTCGGCGTACCGGTCGCCCTGGTCGTCGGCGACCGCGCCTGCTGCGAGCAGGCGAGCGCGCGGCTTCCCGGCGTGCGGACGCTCTCGGTGAAGGAGGGGTTCGGCTCGAGCTCGGGCCGGTCGCAGTCCCCGGAGCTCGCCCGCACGCTGATCCGCGCCGCCACCCAGGAGGCGATCCGGCAGGCCGGCGACCTGCCTGCCTTCCAGCCGCGACCGCCGTACACCTTGGAGGTCGACATGGCGAACACGCGCATCGCCGACGTCGCCTCCCTGCAGCTGCGGACCGAGCGGCCGGCCCCGCGAACCCTCCGTCTGGAGACCGACGATATCCGGGAGCTGTACCAGGTCCTGCTCTCGTGGATGATCTTGGGCAACACCGTGGCGCCGCACTACCGGATCGACTGATCCGTGGCGCTCGTCAACGTCATCCCCGATCTCGGCGGGTCGTTCGAATACCTGATCCGTGCGGGCCCGCGCGGCCGGGTCGGCGCTGCCCGAGGACACGGCTCGGCGACCGGCTCCACCGGTGCCGCCTTCGCGTGGCTGTCGGTGGAGGGCGGTGAGGGGCAGGTGGTGGCGGGGACGATCACCGCCGACGTGGGTGGCCGCGCCGATGTCTTCGACGGGTCGGGGTGGTCGGTGTTCATCGGCCCCAAAACCCCGTTCGCGGTTCGAGGGCACCTCCGGTACACGATCATGGCGCGGTCCTGGACGACCAGGATCGCGCCGCGCATCGTGGAGCCGTCGGAGGTTCGGGAGACGGCGGGGCCCGACGGCAGCGTCATCCGGACCTCGTGTGCCGGGGGGCCGCTGGCCTGTGGGGAGTCCGTGCACGGCCCCGGCGGATGGGCGTCGTGGCCGGCTCACTCGCGGGGGCGGGAGTCCATGTTCCTCTACCGCCTCTCTCAGCGCGGGAGCTTCGCGATCGAGGTCCTGCGGACGAAGGAGGGCGGCCGACACAGCGAGGTGGTCGCCGACGGCCAGGTGCGCCGGGTCCGGCGCGGGCCGCACGCGGTCGTGGCCGCACCCGGGCTCGCTATGGTCACCGTGTGGGCCCTTGCCGAGCGCGACGAGATCGCGCCTCAGACGAATCCGTAGTGCAGCGCCTGCATCGTCTCCATGGACAGGCGCAGATGCTCGGTGCCCCCTGGGTCTCGCCCACGTTCTCCAGCGCGCGGAGTGCCGTGGACCGGCAGGCCGACGAGGTCGTGGCGCTCGCCCGAGCCTCGATCCGTAAGCTCCGCATGTCCGATCTGGACGTCGACGTCGTGCTGGGCGGCGGCATCTTCCGCAACGACGACCCCTCCTTCTTCGAGCGGGTCACCGAGGGCATCCGCGCCGTGGCGCCGGCAGCCCAGATCCACGTCCTTCGCATCCCGCCGGTCGTGGGCGCCGCGCTGCTCGGCCTCGATCGGATCGGCGCCCGGCGGGCGGCGCACGCCCGGGCACGCGAAGCCTTGACCCATGAACGTCTCGGTGCCCACACTCACGAAGGGAGGACCTAGATGGCCACGATCGAGCTCGATCGCATCTCGAAGGTGTTCGCTAACGACGTGGTGGCGGTCGACGACGTCTCCCTCCGGATCGAGGACGGCGAGTTCATGGTGCTGGTGGGTCCCTCCGGCTGCGGGAAGTCCACCATCCTTCGGATCCTCGCTGGCCTGGAGGAGGTCACAGCGGGCGAGCTGTCCATCGACGGAACGCAGGTCACCGATCTCCCGCCCAAGGACCGCGACATCGCCATGGTGTTCCAGAACTACGCCCTGTACCCGCACATGACGGTGGCGCAGAACCTCGCGTTCGGCCTGAAGCTGCGCAAGATGCCGCGCCAGGAGCGGGACCGCCGGGTGATGGACGTTGCCCGGATCCTGGGCCTGGATACCCTCATGGAGCGCAAGCCTGCGGCCCTGTCCGGCGGGCAGCGCCAGCGGGTGGCCATGGGCCGCGCCATGGTGCGGGAGCCGGTCGCGTTCCTGATGGACGAGCCGCTGTCGAACCTGGATGCGAAGCTCCGGGTGCAGATGCGGGCGCAGCTCTCGCTCCTGCACGATCGGCTGAAGACCACCACCGTATACGTCACCCACGATCAGGTGGAAGCCATGACGCTCGGTCAGCGCGTCGCCGTTCTTCGCGACGGGATCCTGCAACAGGTCGACACGCCGCAGAACCTCTACAACCACCCTCGGAACCTGTTCGTGGCGGCCTTCATCGGCTCCCCGCCCATGAACCTCGTGGAGGCGGAGGTTCATGGATCGTCGGTCCGCTTCGCCAGCTACACGTTCCCCTTGCCGCCGCAGACCGACCTCTCCGCGTTCGAGGGAGCGCGTGTGATCTTGGGCATCCGGCCCTCCGATATGGAGGACACGGCCGTGTGGCCCGGCGGCGACCTGCCCACCATGGAGGCGACGGCCGACGTCACCGAGGAGCTGGGCTCCGAGGTGAACGTGATCTTCAACGTGGATGCGCCACCGGTCGCTACCGAGGAGCTCATGGCGGCCATCACCGACGACGCCGGCGAGGAGGCCGTGATCCTGGCCGGCGAGGAGCGACGGTGCGTGTTCTGTGCGCGCGTCGACGCGCGTACCACCTGCGGGCCCGGCGACACGATCACGCTGTCGCTGGACCCGGCGC
>JBDUEF010000121.1:0-5056 GCA_040002535.1 Actinomycetota bacterium
CAGCCGCCGCACGAACCGGCGCAGGGCCCGGACGAGGTGATCGTCGCCGCCGGGAAGCATCTCCAGGTCGCCCAACCGGGGAGCTCTGTGCCCCCACCCGGCGGCGCAGGCCTCGAACCCGTCGGCCGGACCCACGTACAGCGGCCTCACCCGCTCGGGTCGGATCGCCCGCAGGTACGCGACGGCGTCGGTGGTCGCAGGCCCAAGGTCGCGCACCAGCACCACGAAGGTGTTCGTGGCCTCTCGGCTGGCGAGAAGGCCCCTGCCACGTAGCAACCGCCCCACGCGCTCGTAGTGGCGATGCACGGCCAGGAATAGCAGCACGATGATCGGCATGGCCACGATCACGATCTTCGCGCCCTTCTGGAACTTCGTGATGGTGACGATGACCAGCACGATGCCGGTGGTGATCGCACCGATCCCGTTGATCAGAGCGCTGCGCCGCCATTTCCCCTCCTTCAGGCGGAACCATCTGCGTACCATGCCCGCCTGCGACAGCGTGAACGCGGTGAAGACGCCGACGACGTACAGCTGGATCAGGCGGGTGAGCTGCGCGTCGTACACGTAGATCAGCAGGCACGCCAGACCCGCCAGGATGATGACGCCGTTCGAGAAGACCAGACGGTCGCCACGGTTGCGGAACTGCGAGGGCATGAACCGGTCGCGCGCCAGTATGGATGACAGCCGCGGGAAGTCCTGAAAGGCGGTGTTGGCCGCCAGGACCAAGATGCCCGCCGTGAACACCTGCAGGAGTACGAACATCAGCCCGCCGCCGAACACCGTCTCGCCGATCTGCGCCAGCACCGACTTCTGGTTCAACAGTTCCTCGGACACGCGGACGTGCAGGGCCGAGGAGAGGACCGTGATACCCAGGAACATGGATACGGCCATCCCTCCCATGATGGCCAGCGTCTGCGCCGCGTTCTTCGCCTGGGGACGGCGGAAGGCCGGCACACCGTCGGCGATCGCCTCGACCCCGGTGAGCGCCGTGGCACCGGACGCGAACGCACGCAGGATCAGGAACAGGGCGAGCGCCGCCTGCGGCTCCAGGGGCAGATGGGCCGAGGCGGCCTCTGGGCATCCTCCGAGGCACCGGATGAGGCCGGTGATCAGCGTGATCGCCACCAATGCCACGAACCCGTATGTGGGGACCGCGAACAGGATCCCCGCCTCCCGCACTCCGCGCAGGTTCGCCAGGGTCACGAACAACACCAGGCCGACCGCCATCACAACCCGATGCTGTGCGAGGCTGGGAACGGCAGAGGTGATGGCGATCGTGCCTGCGGTGATGCTCACCGCCACCGTGAGGACGTAGTCGGTGAGGATGGCCGCCGCTGCCAGGAGGCCCGGGATCGTGCCGAGGTTTTCCTTGGCCACGATGTAGGACCCACCCCCCCGGGGGTAGGCCTTCACCGTCTGCCGGTAGGAGGTCACGACGATCAGGAGGAGGATCCCGATCGCGATCGCGATCGGGATCTTGTACGAGAGCGCCGCCGCGCCCGCCAGCACCAGGACCAGCATCATCTCCTCGGTGGCGTACGCCACCGATGAGAGGGGGTCGGACGAGAAGACGGGCAGCGCCAGGAACTTCGGCAGCAGCTGATGTTCGGCCTTGGACGAGGCGAGGGCCCGGCCCACCACGAGTCTCTTCAGGAACTGGCTCGAGCCTGTCGAGGGTCCGTTCGTTTTCGTCGTCACGGCGCGTATCCTAGTCCCGGCGTGCGGTACGCTACGCAGCCGAATGCGCGTCATCATCATGGGTTGCGGACGGGTTGGGTCCGAGCTGTCGTTGCAGCTTCTCAAGGGCGATCCGCCGCACGACGTCACCGTCATCGACAAGCGTGGCGAGGCGTTCTTCAAGTATCCACCGGGCGACGGCGCCCACAAGGTCGTGGGACTCGGGTTCGATCGCGACGTCCTGGAGGAGGCCGGCATCAAGGAGGCGGACGCGTTCGTGGCGGTCTCCAGCGGCGATAACTCGAACATCGTGTCGGCTCGCGTTGCGCTGGAGCACTACCACGTACCCAGGGTGATCGCGCGGATCTACGATCCCCGCCGTGCCGAGATCTACGAACGTCTGAACATCCCCACAGTGGCCACCACGAAGTGGGGCATCAAGCAGATCCAGCTGATGCTGTTCCACGATCGTCAGGAGATCCGCGAGCAGATCGCCGGGGGCGACCTGATACGCCTGCGCGTGCCGGTCCCGCCGCACATGGTGGGCACGTCCCCGGTCAGCTTGCACGTCGAGGGCAAGCTCCTGGTCGTGGGGATCTCCCGGGGCGGTGGCGGGTTCATCCCTACCTCGTCCAGCACCCTGCAGGAGGGCGATTTCATGGCGGTCATCATGACGAAGGACGGCGAGCCGCTCCTGGACCAGATGCTCGCGCCGGCAGGTGACCACTGATGCGCGTGATCGTGACCGGCGCGGGCGCCGTAGGCCGGCATCTGGCGGTGGATCTGGTTGGCCGAGGACATCACGTGACGTTGATCGACCAGGACCGGGACATCGTGGAGAAGGTGCGGGAATGGGCACCCGAGGTTGAGGTGGTGCACGGCGACGCCTGCGAGCCATGGGTGCTGGAAGAGGCACAGATGTCGCAGGCGGAGGTCATGGTGGCGGCCACCGGGGACGACGAGGACAACCTCGTGACGTCGCTCCTCGCCAAGCAGGAGTTCGCCGTCCCGCGTGTGCTGGCCCGCGTGAACCATCCGAAGAACGAATGGTTGTTCACCACGCAGTGGGGCGTGGACGCCGCCGTCTCGCCCCCTCACATCCTTACGGCGATGGTCGAAGAGGCCGTCACGGTCGGCGATCTGGTTCGCCTCCTCCGACTGGAGGGCGGCAAGGTCTCGATCGTGGAGATGACGTTGCCCGACGACGGACCCAGCGTCGGCAGACCGCTGTACGAGGTCCGGCTGCCCCCCGACTCGGCGATCGTCGCGGTGCTGCGCGACGGACACGTGGTGATCCCCCAGCCCGAGACGGTGTTGGCAGCGGGGGACGAGGTCGTCGCGCTCACCTCGCCCGACTCCGAGGGACAGCTGCGCACACTGGTCGTGGGGGACGCCCAGGGCGGGTCCCATCCCAGCGAGCCACTCGACGGCGCCGGCTCGATCTAGGCCTCGTCCGTCTCGGACGCCGATCCCTGCTCGAATCGGTAGCCCATGCCCGGCTCGGTGATGAAATGGCGGGGCTGTGAGGGGTCGGGTTCCAGCTTGCGGCGGATCTGCGCCATGTAGACCCTCAGGTAGTTCGTCTCGTCCTCGTATCTTTGACCCCAGACCTCCTGCAGCAGCTGTCGCTGACTGAGGAGCTTTCCCGGATGGCGGACGAGGAGCTCCACGAGGTGCCACTCGGTGGGCGTCAGGCGGATGTCTCCCTCCGCCGACCTCACCCGCTTCGCGCCCAGATCCACCGTGAACGCCGGCGTCTCCACCACGGCCGCCTCGTCCGCCGGGGTGCTGCGACGCACGGCTGCGCGCAGTCGTGCGAGCAGCTCGTCCATGCCGAAGGGCTTCGTGACGTAGTCGTCGGCTCCCGCGTCGAGCGCACGCACCTTGTCATGCTCCTGGTCGCGCGCCGACAGCACGACGATCGGCATGCTGCTCCAGGCGCGCAGCCCGCGGATCACCTCGATCCCGTCGATCCCGGGCAGCCCCAGATCCAGGATCACCACGTCGGGCCGCTGCCGGGCCGCGATCTCGAGGGCCTGCTCGCCGTCGGCGGCAGTGTCCACGTCATAACCGCGGGCCCGCAGGTTCGTTCCCATACCGCGGAGGATCTGCGGCTCGTCGTCGACGACGAGAACCCGCGTCATGTCGCCACGCCGAAGGCCAGCACCATCGTCAACCCACCCCCCGGCGTCTCTTCGATGGCCATCTCGCCCCCCATCGCCTCCACGAATCCGCGGGCCACCGCGAGCCCCAGACCCACCCCGTCGCCCGACGGCCGGTCGCCCAGGCGTTGGAAAGGCTCGAAGACGCGGCCGCGTTCAGCGACGGGGATCCCGGGGCCGCGGTCGACGATGCGAAGCTCCACCCGGCCGGCCGCCGCCGACCCCAGGATCCGCACGGGCTGATCCGGCGGACTCCAGGACCGGGCGTTCTCGGCGACGTTGGCGATGGCGCGCTCCAGCAGCGCGGCGTCGACGGCGACGCGCGGCAGTGTCTCGGGCACATCCACCTCGATATCACGGCCGCCGCCGGGGATGCTCGCGAGCGCCCGCGGCACCACCTCGTCCAGCCCCATCGGGCCCCGGACCATGACGAGCGCCCCCGTCTGGATCCTGCTCATGTCCAACAGGTTGCCGACCAGGTTATTGAGCCGATCGGACTCCTCCTCGATCGTGGCGAGGAACTCGGCCGTCTCCTCCGTCGTCCACCGCACGTCCGGCTGCCGCAGGCTGCTGACGGCGGCCTTGACGGAGGCGAGCGGGGTCCGCAGGTCGTGCGAGACCGCCGCGAGGATCGCCGTCCTCAGCTCGTTCACTTCGGCGAGCTCCGCGGCACCGGCCGCCTCCCGCGCGAGCTCCCGGCCCCGGACCGCGGCCGCCAGTTGAGCCGCGAACGCCACCAGCACGCGGTTGGACGCCGCAGGCAGATGCGACCCGCGAAGCACCAAGGCGCCCCCGGATCCCAGTTCGATCGACTGCGTGCCGTCCTGCGGCGTCGCGATCCCCTCGCCGGCCTCGGACTCCACGGTCCACTCGCCGTCGACCGAGCGGGTCAGGACGGCGACGGCGTCCATGCCGAAGGTCGTTCGCAGGTGCTCGACGAGCGCGGGCACAGGGTCGTCCTCCGACACCAACCAGCCCGCGATCCGAGCGAGCGCCTCCGCCTCTGCGCGGCCGCGCTGCGCATCGGTGCGGGAGCGAGCCGCTCGGTCGACCAGTACGCTCACGACCGCAGCGACCGCGACGAAGACGACGAGGTGCAGAAGGTTGTCGGCGTTGGCGATGGACCAGGTGTGCAGCGGAGGGGTGAAGAACCAGTTCAGCAGGAACGACGCCGCCACCGCCGCGCCGACTGCCGGCCACAACCCGCCCACGGCCGC
>JBDUEF010000122.1:0-5029 GCA_040002535.1 Actinomycetota bacterium
GTCGGCGAGCGGGTCGAGGCCCTCGTGCTCCAGAAGGAGGACAAGGAGGGCCGGCTGATCCTGTCCAAGAAGCGTGCGCAGTACGAGCGCGCATGGGGACGGATCGAGGAGGTCATGAACTCCGGCCAGACCATCACCGGCCCGGTCATCGAGGTGGTCAAGGGTGGCCTGATCCTGGACATCGGCCTGCGCGGGTTCCTTCCCGCCTCTTTGGTGGATCTTCGCCGCGTTCGGGACCTGGCGCCCTTCGTGGGCACCGACCTCGAGTGCAAGATCATCGAGCTGGACCGCAACCGCAACAACGTGGTGCTGAGCCGACGCGCGTTCCTGGAGGAGTCGCAGTCCGAGGGCCGCAAGAGCTTCCTGCAGGGGCTCCAGAAGAACGAGCGGCGCAAGGGCACCGTGAGCAGCATCGTGAACTTCGGCGCGTTCGTGGACCTCGGCGGCGTGGACGGGCTCGTGCACGTCTCCGAGCTTTCCTGGAAGCACGTGGACCATCCCAGCGAGGTCGTGACGGTCGGCGAAGAGGTGGAGGTGGAGGTGCTCGACGTCGACCTGGACCGCGAGCGCGTCTCGCTCTCGCTGAAGGCCACGCAGGAGGACCCCTGGAAGGAATTCGAGCGCAAGTACCAGGCCGGCGAGATCATCGAGGG
Organism: Actinomycetota bacterium; assembly: GCA_040002535.1. Classification (GTDB taxonomy): domain Bacteria; phylum Actinomycetota; class UBA4738; order UBA4738; family HRBIN12; genus JALYMB01. The sequence goes on from JBDUEF010000122.1 coordinate 654, forward strand.
CCAGGTCACCAAGCTCGTGCCCTTCGGCGCGTTCGTCCGGGTGGCGCAGGGCATCGAGGGGCTGGTGCACATCTCCGAGCTGTCCGACCAGCACGTGGAGTCGCCCGAGGCCGTGCTCACGGTCGGCGACGACGTCCGGGTGAAGGTGATCGACGTCGACGTGAGCCGCCGCCGCATCAGCCTCAGCATGCGTCAGGTCGGGGGCCAGCCGTTGCAGCCGAAGGGGACCGAGATCGAGGCCGAAGCCGACCCGGAGCCCGCAGACGAGGCGACGCCGGACGGCCCGGCAGCCGTGCTGGAGCCCGCACCCGACTTCGCCGACATGGAAGAGGCCGTCGAGGCGGTGGGCGAGGCGGGGGCCCCCGCGCAGCCGGAGGCCGGCGCAGCGACGCCATCCGCGGAGGAGCCCGCGCCCGCCGCGGAGGAGCCCGCGCCCGCCGCGGCCGCGGAGGATGTCTCCCTCGAGTCGATCCTGGCCGATCTGAAGCGCCGCGAGGGGCGCGACTAGCCCGTCGGGGCCGTCCACCATGCTGCTCGTCGGTCTGACCGGCGGCATCGGATCGGGCAAGTCCACGGTCGCCCGGCTGCTCGCCGCGCGCGGAGCGGTGATCCTGGACGCCGACGCCCTCGCCCGGGATGCGCTGGCGAAGGGCACCGCCGGCTTCGATCAGGTGGTCGCGCTGTTCGGCCCCGAGGTTGTGGCACCCTCCGGCGATCTGGACCGAGCGGCCGTCGCATCGCGCGTGTTCGCCGACGACCGCCGACGCGCGGAGCTGGAGGCGATCGTGCATCCGGAGGTGCGCAGGCAGATCGCGGAGCGGGTCGCGCGTGAGGCCACCGGCGATCGGGTGGTGGTGATCGACTCGCCCCTGTTGGTGGAGACGGGCGCCCATCAGGGTCTTCCGTTGGTCGTCGTGGTCGCCGCATCGGAGCCGACGCGGATCGCACGGTTGGTCGCCCGCGGGATGGACGAGGGCGATGCGCGCGCCCGGCTCGCCGCGCAGATCCCGGACCACGAGAGGGCCGCCGCCGCCGACCTGCTCCTGGACAACGAGGGGAGCGAGCCCGAGCTCGAGGCGCAGGTCGACGCCCTGTGGCGGGATCTGGCGTCGCGCGCCGGGCGGGCGTGAGCATCGGCCGCCCGTCGGTATCATCCGCGGCGTGAGGTTCCGAGCCGTCTTCTTCGATGCCGGTGAGACGCTGGTGCACGCGCACCCCTCGTTCCCGCAGCTGTTCGCCGATGTCCTCGCGCGCGAGGGCTTCCCGGTCGGCGTGGAGGCCGTGCACGCACAGATGGGTCACGTCGCCGAACGCTTCTCCCAGGCGGCGCGTGAGCAGGAGCTGTGGACGACCTCGCCCTCGCGTTCCCAGGCGTTCTGGCTCTCGGTGTACGAGCGGTTCCTCCGTGACCTGGAGGTGCCCTCCGACGACGAGCTGCATGCAGCCCTGCATCACGCGTTCACCGATCTGGCCAACTACGCGCTGTTCGACGACGTCGCGCCGGTGCTGACCTCGCTGCGGGCGGCGGGGACCATCCTCGGGGTCGTCTCGAACTTCGAGGAGTGGCTCGAGCGACTGCTGGATCGCCTAGGCGTGCTGCCCGCCTTCGACGTCCGCGTGGTCAGCGGGCTCGAGGGGATGGAGAAGCCCGATCTGCGGATCTATCGGTTGGCGCTGGAGCGGGCTGGGGTCGATGCCGCCGATGCGGCGTTCGTCGGCGACAACCCCGAGTTCGATGTGGATCCACCGGCGGCGCTCGGCATGTTCCCCGTGCTGATCGATCGGCGCGACCGCTACGACGGCTTCGTGGGCACGAAGATCCGGCGTCTCACCGATCTGCCCGCGGCGCTGGAGACGGCGTGAGGACCTACACCGCCGCCGAGGCGGAGGCCTGCCTGCCCGCCCTGCGTGGGCAACTGTCCAGGATCCGTGAGGCGCGCAGGACCCTGATCGCCAGCAGTCGCCGAATCACGGACGCCGTCGCCGCCGACGGGGGCGGCGTGGCGGGATCCGACTGGTTCGAGGCGAGCCGGCAGCTCCGCCGGGACGTCACTGACCTGGCGGATCGAGACATCCTCCTGCGCGATCCCGACACCGGCCTGGTCGACTTCCCGGCCGAACGTGAGGGTCGCATCGTCTTCCTGTGCTGGCGTGCCAACGAGGAGGGCGTCACCTCCTGGCACGAGCAGGACTCGGGGATCCTGGGACGGAAGCCCCTGTGACGCGGCCCGTGGTTGTGGTGCTGGGCGAGGTGGACGATCCCCCGCCGGGGATCGAAGCGGCGGCCGCCGACGTGGAGCTTCGGTACCCCGCGCGAACGGAGGAGCTGATCGACCTGGCGCCGCAGGCCGACGCTGTGTACTTCTGGCGCGCGGATCGCGACCAGCTGCCGGCTGCCTGGCCACGGTTCCACCGGCTCCGATGGATCCAGAGCGCCTCGGCCGGCGTCGACCTCCTGCTGTTCCCGGCCCTGGTGGACAGCGACGTCGTGGTCACCAACGCCCGGGGTGTGTTCGACGAGGCGATCGCGGAGTGGGTCATCGGCATGCTGCTGGCGTTCACCACCGACACGCTGCAGACGCTGGCGCTGCAACGGGAGGCGCGATGGGAGCACCGTGCGACGCGCAGGCTGGCAGGCTCGAGACTGGTGATCGTCGGGCCCGGCCCGATCGGCCGTGCCGCCGCGCGCAAGGCTCGTGCGCTGGGCGTGCACGTGACCGCCGTCGGGCGCACGGCGCGCGACGACGACGACCTGGGGCGCGTGGTGCCCATCTCGCGTCTGCACGAGACCCTGGCCACGGCCGATCACGTGCTGAACGCCCTGCCGCTGGCGCCGGGGACCGCCGGTCTGTTCGATGCGGGGGCGTTCACGGCGATGCGCCCCTCCGCCACCTTCATCAACGTGGGGCGCGGGGCCACCGTCGACGAGGCGGCGTTGATCGCGGCGCTGCGCGAGGGACGGATCGCCGCCGCCGCCCTCGACGTGTTCACGCAGGAGCCGCTGCCGGCCGAGAGCCCCCTGTGGACGCTGTCCAACGTCGTGATCTCTCCGCACATGTGCGGCGACTTCCAGGGGTGGGAGGAGGCCGTCGTCGCCATCTTCGTGGACAACGCCGGGCGATGGGTGCGGGGAGAGCCGCTCCGCAACCTCGTGGACACCCGGCTCGGCTTCGGGACGGGCTGAGGCCTGGTTGCCGTTCCCGCCGGTCGCACCTAGCCTCCGAACGTGAGCGCGATCGAGGTCACCGGGCTCCGCAAGCGCTACGGGGACGTCGAGGCGGTGCGGGGCGTGGATCTCTCCGTGGACGCCGGCGAGGTGTTCGCGCTGCTCGGGCCGAATGGCGCGGGCAAGACCACGATCGTGGAGATCCTCGAGGGGTTCCGCGATCGCAGCGCCGGAGACGTGCGCGTCCTGGGCCACGACCCCGGGGACAACGAGCGAGACCTGAGATCGCGGGTCGGCATCGTGCTGCAATCGACCGGCGTCGACCGCTTCCTCACCGTTCGGGAGACCGTGGAGATGTACGGCGGCTACTACGAGCATGCGAGGCCCACCGACGAGGTGATCGAGGTCGTGGGACTGAGGGAGAAGGCCGACACCAGGGTCAACAAGCTCTCCGGCGGCCAGCAGCGCCGGCTCGACGTGGCGGTCGCCCTCGCCGGCGATCCGGAACTTCTCTTCCTCGATGAGCCCACCACGGGGTTCGATCCGAACGCCCGGCGCAACGCCTGGGAGATCGTGAAGAACCTGACCGCCCTGGGCAAGACCGTCTTCCTCACCACGCACTTCATGGATGAGGCGCAGGTGCTGGCCGATCGCGTGGCCATCATCGCCCGAGGGGAGATCGTGGCGGAAGGTCCGCCCGACACGCTGGCCGGCCGCGACGCCATGCGGGCGCGGATCCGCTTCCGGCTGGCCGCTCCCGCCGAGAACCCGCCCGATCTGGGACAGGAGCCTCGCGGCAACGGGACCTTCGAGATCCGGGCCGAGGACCCCACCCGCGCGCTGCACGAGCTCACAGGATGGGCGCTGGAGACGGGAACTCGGTTCGAGACGCTGGACGTGACACGCCCGAGCCTGGAGGACGTGTACCTGGAGATCACCGGCGGCGAGGAGGCCGACGAGTGACGTCCCTGGGGTTGTCGCTGCGGCAGGTCCGCTACACGAACAGGGCGTTCTGGCGCAACCCCGCCTCCGCCTTCTTCACCTTCGTGTTCCCCCTGATGTTCCTGGTGATCTTCACGGCGCTGCTGGGTTCGGGCGAGGTGGAGTTCGCACAGGTGCCGGTGCCGGGCCGCGGCCTGGTGCCCCTCGTCCTGGATCTGGCCACCTACTTCGTGGCCGCGATGGCGGCGTTCGGCGTCATCAGCGCCAC
>JBDUEF010000123.1:0-4980 GCA_040002535.1 Actinomycetota bacterium
GCGGTCTCGTCCGGCGGCATCGCCACGGTGATCCGCGGAGCGATCTCGGACGCCGGGCCGGCTCCCGCGCTGCCCGCAGCCGAGGTCCAGCGCCGCCTGAAGGACTCGTTTTCGACCCGCCGGGCATCCTCGCGCCGGTGCCGGGCTCGGCAGAGGATGCCGGAGGGATCGGTCGCGTCATCGATTGAGGGGCAGCCGAGCCACCCCGGCGTCAGACGTCCACCGCGTTGACCAGCAGTGTGGTCCCCGACGGCAGCCATCGGACCCGATTCCAGTCGGAGTGCACGCCGATCGAACCCACCGTCCTGACCCTCCCCGTCGCAACATCCAGGACCTGCACGCTCAGGAGGTTGTCGCTCCGCTCCCCACCGAGTCCGGCGATCAGCGACCCGTCGGGGGACCATTGCGGCGCGAAGAAGCCTGGGTCCCTCGAGAGTGGGCGTGGCTCCGAGCCATCGGCGTTCATCACCCAGATGCGCCCGTCCTCGAACGAATAGAAGGCGATCCGGCGGCCGTCCGGCGACCACGTAGGTTCCGCGTCCCACACCCGGTTCTCCGTCAGCCGAGTCGGCTCGCCGCCCGCCACCGACACCGACCAGATCTCGACCTCGTCGGAGAACTCGTCGGACGACGGGTTGCTCGCGTATGCCAGGCTCGTACCGTCCGGTGACCACTCGGGCGTCTCGTCGTCGGAGAGGCTCGTCGTGAGTCGGCGCAGCTGCGAGCCGTCGGCCCGCATGATGTAGATGTCGCGGTTCGCGCTCGCCATCTCGCCGTCCGCACCCGCGATCCAGCCGACGAAGGCGATCCGGCTGCCGTCCGGCGACCATACCGGCGAGTTGGCGGCCACAGGAGTGTCGATCATCGTCAGCTCGGAGCCGTCCTTGTAGCTCGTGGCGATGCGCGGTCCCGCGGATCCGGACGTGACGAACGCGAGACGGCTCCCATCTGGCGACATGCTCGGAGCGAAGACATCGTCCGGAAGGTTCGGGATCCCCCTCCTCACCTCGCCGTCGAGTCCGACGACGACGATGGCGTGTGTGGGCGCGTTCCTCATGGCGGGGATGTAGGCGGTGGCTGCGGGCGGGAACTGCGACGGCCGGCCGGGTACCCGATGGCGCTCCGATCGAACGGAGAGCATCGCGAACACCACGAGCGCGAGCGCGATGGCCGAGGCGAGCACCCCCGCCCTCAGCCGCCGGTGGCGTTCCACGACCCGATGCCGTGCCGCCACGCGCTGGAGCGCTCCCGCGGGAGCTGGGAACAGATCCATGGCCCGATCGAGCAGTTCGTCGTGGGCGTTCACGCGGGATCGCCTACGTTCGATCGCATCGCGGCTCGACCCTTGCCGGCGAGGACACGGACCGTCGAGTCGCTGATACCGAGGATGCGCCCCGCCTCCTCCGACGAGTAATCGAAGATCGCAGTGAGCACCACGGCGGCCCGTTGGTGCGGCGTGAGCCCGCGCATCGCCCGCACGAGCACATCGCGATCGTTCACGACCGCGAACGCGTCGTCACGCTCTCGGGTCGGGATCGAGAGTCGTTCCGCGAGCCGCGCCCTGCGGTAGCGCTTGCGGAACAGGTTCATCGCCGTCCGGAAGAGGAAGCCGGTGGGGTCCTCCATCGTCGAGACCCGGTCCCAACGTTCCAGCACCTTGACGAATGCATCCTGCGCGATCTCCTCCGCCTCGCTGCGGCTCCCCGTCGTCAGGCACAGCCCCGCGAAGAGCCTCGGATGGTGCTCCTGGAAGAACCCGTCGAAGCTCAGAGGAGCCTCGGCCATCGCGACCCCTTCGATCACCGCCGCCGAGCGGACAGATGCTGCCATCATCCTCTCAACCCCGGGGACGTCCTCACCGTTTACGAGCTCGCGGAGCTTGGCACCGCAGCGGTCGGATCAGGGCGCCCCGTCGGTGGCCCAGTCGACCCATTCGTGCTCGATGTCCAGGTCGGTGGTCATCTGTCGCAGGTCGCTCCCGTTCGGGGCCATGGAGAACAACTGGTTCCCATCCGTGTCCCACTCGGGCCACATCGAAAACGCGATGCGGGAGCCGTCGGGCGACCAGGTTGGCTGCTTCGCGAAGTAGGGCGGGATCGCCGAGACCCCATCGGGAACGTCGATCCGGACCATATGGTCGTTCGTCCCGTCCGCATCGATCAGACGGATCTCGCCTCGATAGTGATGCTCGAAGTCCGCCTCATCGAAATCGACGATGTCGTACACGATCTGCGTGCCGTCGGGCGACCAGTCGGCGTCCCCGCTCCAGCTGCCCGGGAGCCACGGCGTCAGCCGACGGAGGCCCGAGCCGTCCGTTCGGATGATCCACACAGCCGCGCGCCCGCGGTCCCCCCTGCCCGATGGATCGGATCGCTGGAACAGGATGCGGGTCCCATCCGGTGAGTAGGCGGCCGGGATGTCGGCCCCGGGGTGACCCCGATCTCCGAGGCGATTCGTCGTCAGGCGGACGACGTCGGATCCGTCGATCGCGCTGGTATAGAGGCCGTTCTGAGAGGAGTCGCCGTCGTTCCACCCCTGCAACGCGAACCGTTCGGCATCGGGGGACCATGCTCCGGCGCCCAGATTCAGACCTGGGACATCGAGCGGGAGCGTCGCGAGATCCGTCCCGTCGGCGGCCACGATCCCGGTCGTGATCCTGCCGTCGTCGGTGAGCACCGGGACCAGGATCTGCGTCCCATCCGGGGACCACCGGGCGCAGCACCCCGCGTGCACGTGAGATTCGATCGTACCGTCCGGGTTCGCCGAGAACAGCTCGTCCGATCTCGTGAACAGGATGCGGCCACCTGCCGTCCCGGGCTCACCGAATGTCGAGGAGTTAGGGTCGGCCGAGGTGTCGCTCGATCCGTTCGGGCCGTCTCCGGCCGCCGACGTGCAGCCGCCCAACATGACGACGCACACGATCAATGCAGGTGCTGCTCGCATCGGCACTCCCGTCTCGAATGATCGGCCCGCGAGCGCGGCCCGGTCGTGATGTCCTGGGGTATCAATCCATGACGAGACGTCTTCGTTTACTCGGGGGTCGCGGCCCGTGATGTAGCGACGGGACGGATGAGTCCCGTCTGTGAGCCGCGCGCGTGCATCTCGGGCAGTATCGGTGGCGAGCGCTCCTCAACTCAAGGGCGTGAGCAGGCCCAGAAGATCTTGATCGGAGGCGAAGGCCACCTCGACGTGCGTGGCATCGGGTCGGGCAACCTCCGCCGGGTTTGAGCCCTCGCCGATCCACGCCCGCATCGCCGCGGTGAACTCGTCGGCGTCCCCCCGGGTGTCCCATGCGGTCCGCAGCAGCACGGCCACCTGACGCCCGTTCGTCCACGCTCGGTAGATCCCGCCGTCCCAGCCGGGTGTCGCACGATCCCGCAGCGCCCCGTCGATCCGAAGCGCCAACGCGAGCTGCAACCACGCCTCCCCAACCTCCATCACGTCGAGGTCATGCCATCCAGGGCCGAGCCCGGCGGACAGGTCCGACACGTCCAGCGGCTCCGGGATGTCGTCCGGATAGCGCTGCGGATGCAAGATCTGCTCCGTGGAGACCGGCAGATGCCGCATCACCTCGTCGACGGCAGTCGTCCCCCCCTCCTGGAACCTGCTCCGGATGAAGGCGCTGCCGGCGGCGTAGGGCCACTGCTGCAGCGACTGGAAGAAGGGGGGAATGTCCGGCGGGGTCCCGCCACCCGCCCCCACGCTCCCGTTGCCGTTCGCGAGGGATCGGAGGTCGGGGATCGCCGCCGTGGCGAAGTACTGGGCGCTGCCCTCCACCGCTCCCAGGGCAGCCATGGACAGCTCGTCCCGGCAGCGAGAACCGAGGCGGTCCACCCGCGAGAGATCGAAGTGCTGATCGTCCAGGGCATGGGTGAACTCGTGGGCGAGCACCACCCCTTCCAGGAGGCTCGGCTGCGCGGCACTGCCCGCGTACACCAGCTCACCGGTCTCGGGAACGTAGAACCCCAGGACCTGGCCCTCGTAGTAGGCGCGGAGCGCCCGCGCAAGGTCGGCGTCGGGCGGGATCACGCCGATGGTGCTCCACGCCAGCGTGCGCCGGTGCAGCTGCTCGGGGGAGATCGACGCGTCCACGATCCTTGCCAGGCGCGCGTCCAGGTGCGCGTCGGTGCCGACGTCGACGGGCACCTCGTGCAGGAACTCGAGCCCGCGGCGGGCGGCCGCAACCTGCTCCACCGCTCCTACGAACGCCGGCACGGGTTCGTCCTGGGTCGCCGGCGGTCCCGCCTGGAGCCTCGGGAGGGTGCAGAGCGCGCGAAGGGTGGCCATGGCCGACCCGGGGCCGGTCGGTACGGGGGACGACGACGCGTCGGGCGTTGATGGGGGCTGCGCCGACGACGATGACGCTGCGGTGCTGGGAACCCGATCCGGCGTGCAGCCCGAGGCGACCAGCGCGGTTGCGAGGACCGTCGTCGCCAGCCGCCGCGTGCTCATCGGCGAGGCAGCACGACCGACACGATCGCCACCACGATCGCCAGACCCGACAGCGCCGTCGAGCCCCACAGCAACCGTGTTGACCCTAGGAGTCCCCGGGCCGACGCCCCGAACGCCACCCCGGCGCCCAGCAGCAGCAGGAAGGCCAGGGCGTACAGGCTCACCCAGCCTCGAGAACGCCGGGGGGCCTGGGACCCCGCGACGGTTTCGCTCGACATCTCGCCATCTTCGTTCACAGCCGGTCCCTGAGGTAGGCCATCAACGTGTCGATCCCGATGCGATCCTGCGACATGCTGTCGCGCTCGCGCACGGTCACCTGTCGGTCCTCCAGCGACTCGAAGTCGACCGTCACGCAGAACGGGGTGCCGACCTCGTCCTGGCGGCGGTATCGGCGGCCGATGGCCCCGGCGTCGTCGTACTGCGACATCCACTCGGGCTTGACGAGGTCGTGGACGCGGCGGGCCTCGGGCACGAGCTTCTCGTTGCGCGACAGCGGCAGCACCGCCACCTTGATCGGCGCCAGCGAGC
>JBDUEF010000124.1:0-4973 GCA_040002535.1 Actinomycetota bacterium
GCTGTATCCGGTCAGGGGAGGGACAGCACGGACGCGTTCGACGGTGCGTGGATGTGGCGTATGGGCAACGCCGCTGGCGAGGCCACCTCGGGTGAGACCGCGTCAGGTTCCGGTCTTCGCGTACGGTGTCGACACCGATTGTGATTCGGGAGAGCCGCGTTGCCGGAGGAAGATGCTCAGTACCACGATCGAGCCCACCGCCAGGAACTCGCTCTGCCAGTTCTGGAAGGACTCGAACCAGAACTGGGACGTCGTCATGTAGCCGTCAACGCTCACCGGCGCCTCTCCGTGCTGCTTCTGCTCCTCGCTGTACGCGCGCGCGCCGCCCCACGCATGCAAGCCGAACGAGAGCAGGAACAGGATGGCGAAGGCGAGCCCGAGCGATCGTTCGTAGATCGTCAGGAGCTTCCCTCCCCGCCGCACCGGGCCGGGGGCGTCGGCGGGAGCGTCGCTCAGGCGAGGGTCGGCATCGAGCTCTGGGTCGCCGTCCAGTGGCTTGGACTCGGCCGAGCCCTTCTGGACGAGCCACACCGTCAGCACGATGTAGGACGCCATCTGCAGGAACTCGCTCTCCCAGTTCTCGAACACCGCCTCCACGAAATGGCCCGTGGTGAGGTAGGACCCCAACCCGATTACTTGCGCGCCGTGGGCGAGTTGGTCGGCGTCGTAGGAGTGCCACCCCGTGAAGATCTGGGCCACGAGGAAGACGAGGAACAGCCCGAACAGCGTGATCGACAGTCCATTCTCCCGTAGCAACTTTCGCATGTGGCCTCCTCCGCCTCCGCTGCACGTATCCTGCTCGACCGCTGTCTCCTCGATATGTCGTGCGGTCGCGACCGGACCGCGAGATCGGCGGGTCACGGCCCGAGACCTGCGCGATCCTCGATCTCCCAGGCGTGATCGAGGGCGTGCCAGGCCATGCGCCGCGCCAGGTACCGGGGTGTCCAGATCGCACCTCCCCGCGGGCCCCGCGCCGGCAGGCCGTCCCGCACTGCCCGCGACAGCGCGTCGTCGATCACCCTGTGCACCTCGACAGCGACAGCGGCAGCGCCCGCATCCGAGGTTCCGATCTTGGGTCGGGCGATCCCGAGCCGCGCCACGTAGCTCGCTTCGGCCTCGGTCACATGTCTGATGATGGCCTCCAGGGAGCGGCCGCCGCCACGGGGGCCCTTCGCGAGCGTCCGTCCCTGGGCGGCGTGCGCTGCCCGGTCCATAGCTGCCCAACACGAGCTGAGGATCGCCTTCAGCCGGGCCAGATCGGCAACGTCGAGGTCGCGGAGATCCGAGGCGGGGGCGGCCCCCGGGGCACCGAAGTCCGTCGTTGCGGAGCCCCCGAGCCGATCCACCAGGTGGAGATCCGCCACCGATCGGGGCTGCCGGAATCGCGGTCCGGTGCCGGCGCCGGCGACGGCCCGGGCGTACCGGGCGGCGGAGCCGACCAGCGCCTGGAGTGCCTCGTCCTCGCTGCGGCCGCTTCGACACCAGCCGGGCCACTCGATCGCCCCCGCGAAGACGCGCCGGGTCCCGGTCTCCGTGTACACATCCACACGCGCATTCTGAAGCATCGATCGCGCGCCGATCTGGGATCAGCGGCGTTCGCATGGCGCACGCTGCCGTGTTGACGCGATCGGCCGCCCGACGCATCCTGCGGGCGGCCGGGGGTCATCTTCCAGGGCGGCCGGTCCCGTTCGAGTCGGTGCCCCGTGTGACCGGTGTCGGCCCCGCGGGGCGAGCCGTTCGTACCCCCGGCCATCTCTTCCTTCGTCGACGGCATACTCTCGTTAGTCGCGTGGCTCTCGATGCTTGAACAGATGCCCGCAGTCGAGGCACTTCATGTTCACCCGAGCGGCCGGACCGGCGTGTGTGAAGGGCTGCGTGTGGGGCGAGCCGCACGAGGGGCACGCCGGCCTCGCGGCATGCGGAGGGGGCGTCGGTGGGCTCGCACGGTCCTCATGGGTCATCGCGATGGAGCTCCTCACTCGTCCGCCGTCATCTTCCCACGCAGGCACGCGCAGGGTGGGGCGGGCGTTTCGGGGGTGCCCGCACGGGGGTACCGCACACATCAGAGCGCCCGAACGGGCGCCACGTGTGGGTGTGCCGGTGAGCGCAACCCAGGGAAGGAGCCGGCCATGGACCGGAGATACGACGGACCCACCCCAGACGACACCCCGAGCCCGGAGGTCGTCGCCGATCCGGAGTTGCGGCCCACCGAAGTGGTGGCGCCGGAGACACCGATGCGCGCAGGCGCCCCCGTGGTGACGACGCCGGTCGTCACAACCTCAGACCGAGTGTCCACGGAGAAGGTCGTGGCCCACGATCCCTACGATGGTGTCCGCGAGGCCAAGGATCGCTTCGGCGGGATCGACGTACCGGCGAGCCTCACCGGCATGTTGGTGGCCTTCGCGATGTTGCTGATCCTGGCGGGGCTCGCCTCCGCCGCGTTCGGAGCGATCGCCTTCCAGACCGGCACCACCGGCAATCAGACCGAGCTCTCATTGGGCGCGCTGATCACCGCCGGCGTCGTGCTGTTGCTGGCCTTCCTCATCGGAGGCTGGGCCGCCGGCCGGATGGCCCGTTACAGCGGTGCGGCGAACGGCTTCATGGTGGCCGTCTGGTTCCTGATCCTGTTGGCGGTGCTCGCGGGGCTCGGCGCCATCGCGGGGGACGCCTACAACCTGTTCGACAACCTGCAGGTGGCGAAGGCGAACCTTCCCGATTGGTTCTCGGCCGATACGGTAACCACCGGCGCCATCGTGAGCGCGATCGCCTTCGCTCTGGTGATGTTCGTGGGCGCCATCATCGGGGGCCTGTGGGGCCAGCACTTCCACAGCAAGGCCGACGAGATCATCGTTGCCGGCACCGCTGACGATGACTCGCGCATCGTGCGTGAGGACGTCGAGACCCGCCGGATCTGAGCGTCCTCGATATCTGCGAGCCGGAGCGCCACCACGCGTCGAGCGTGGTGGCGCTTCTTCGTGGAAAGGCCTCGAACCCGCCTCGGGCCACCGTCGCGAGCGAGAGATGGTGACGAGCAGCCATTCGGCCGTTCCTCCGCGCCGGGCGAACGGCGTATCGTCGACCGCGAGGAGCGTCGACCCCGGGGTTTGACCCTCGGGCCCTTCAGGGATGGTCACGTCGGCGCCTCGTACGAACATGCCAGGAGACGTCCTCGAGGAGGCGATGAGATGACTGACCACACACCGCGCGATCCACGCACAGACGTCGGCGTCGACACCGAACGCCTGGTGGTGGTGCCGGATGAGCGGACCGTGCTGGTGCCGGATGCTACCCGGCGGCAGTCGACCGTGCGTCGTACCACGGCCGTCGGCTCCGACGCAGCGATCTGGGCGATCGGTCTGCTGGTGGGGGTGTTGGCTGCGGCAGCCATCTTCGTCTGGGCGGTCGCACCCTCGAACGATCGGGTGAGCGAGGCGAGTTCCAGCGCTACGCCCGTCACCGACACCGTGGCACCGGACTCCGATGTGGCTCGGGGCCTCGCTCTCGCGGCCCCCGAGGGGACGCGCACGGACACGTTGAACATCAACGGCGATCAGGACCTGCTCGTCCTGGCTACGGCGGCGGATGCGGTGGACCGGTTCGCGGGGGCCCCCGTGACCGCCGACGGGGTGGAGGTCACCAAGTTGCTCGGCGACCGGGCGTTCGAGGTGTCGAACCACCACGGCAGCACCATGGTGGTGTACCTCCCCTACGGCATCCCAGGGGACGTCTTCATCACCCTCCGGCAGGAGGTCACGTTCGTCGGCTCGCTCTCGCCCATCTCGGGGGATCTCACCGCCATCGCGGGTGCCTCGGCGGCGGCGGCGGCGGCCGGCGAGGGAGCGTACGTCATCGCCGTGCCCGAGAGCGTGCACGTGGTGCCGCCGTCGTCGGCGGACGCCGCCTAGCGGCGGCTGGCCGCTCGCTGCGAAAAATCTGATGCCCGCCTTCACCAGCAGGTCCGTCGAACGCCCCTGGGGCCAGATGCGGGTGTGGGAGTCGGGCACTGGTCCCCCGATCCTGGCCGTGCACGGCCTGGGGGGCTCCGGCCGATACTGGCAGGGCCTGGCAGACCGCCTGGGCGGCCGATGGTCGATCGTGGCTCCCGACCTCCCGGGCTTCGGTCGCTCCTCCCACCCGGGGCCGGGCGTCGATCGGGCCTTCCTCCTCCGGGAGCTGGAGGCCGTCGCCCCGCCAGGGCCGCTCGTGGTGGTCGGACACTCCCTCGGAGGGATCCTGGCGGCGTTGTGGGTGGGAGCGCACGCCGAGCGGACCCGCGGTCTGGCGATCGCCGCCTCGCCCTACCCGTCCGGCACCGGCCTTGACCCTCGCTCCCGCGCCGACCTTCGGCCCTCGCTCGTGCGGCGTGCCGTGTCCGGGGGCGTTCGCGTGATCTGGCCGATCATCGCCCTGCCCGCGGGTCTGCTCCGTGGGTATCCCCCACAGGTGGTGGCCGATTTCGGGCGACAGTCGGTCCAGGGCCGCGCCTGGACCATGTGGGCCCTCCTGTCTGATCCAGCAGCTCCCGGCGCGGTGGCTCAGGGCGTGCGGTTGCCTCAGGACCTCCCGGTGATCCTGGTGTTCGCGGCCGACGATCGCACCGTGAGACCGGCGAGCGTGGCACGGTGGCGTGCCCAGATCCCTCAGGCTCGATTCCGCTCTGTGCCGTCCGGAGGACATCAGTTCCTGCTGCGAACGGGCTTCGAACCGATCCGAGGGTGGTTGGGAGAGCTCCCGTCGGTGCCCTGAGACGAGAAAGACCGGGCCCCCTAAAGAACCACACCCCCATCGGCCGATAGGACCACTATGAAAACTCAACTGCGCGACAGATTGCTGACCATGCTCCTCACGATGGGCCTGCTGGTCGGCGGGGGTGTGGCCCTTGCCGCCGTCGGCTCCGTGATCACGGCGAACTCCGATACCACGGAGACCACCACTACCTGCCCGAGTCCCGTGGAGTCGCCTGTGGAGTCGCC
>JBDUEF010000125.1:0-4950 GCA_040002535.1 Actinomycetota bacterium
CGACTTATCGCTTCTGACATTCGGCCCTGGGCGCGGCGGGACACGCGGGGGCGCGCGAGGCCGCCGCCGACCTTCCAGCCTCCATCTCAGCCCGCCGCCACCCGCTTCACGGACATACCGCCGGCTCCACCCACCTTGACCGCGGTCAGCTCCGCGCGTCCAGCAGGCGCTGCACCGGCGTGAGGTCGAAGGGGGAGCCGAGCCCCACGATGAGGTGCTGGGCGCCGGCCTCCAGGAACTCGTCGAGCTTCAGGGTCTCCTCGGGCTCGATGAGGACGCTGCGTTCGATCTCGGCGGGATCGCGGCCGGCGCGCTCGCACCACTCGTCGAGGATCCGGTTCTTGCGGGCGTACTCGTCGGCGGGGCCGAAGCCGTTCCAGATGTCGGCGTGCTCGGCCACGATGCGGAGCGTCACCTTCTCGCCGCCGCCGCCGATCAGGATCGGCAGGTGCGCCTGCACGGGCGGCGGGTTCAGCTTCGCCAGGCGGGCCTCGATCCGCGGCAACGCGTCCTCGAGCGCCTGCAGGCGCGTTCGTGCCGTGCCGAACCCGTAGCCGTACTCGTCGTAGTCGCGCTGGAACCACCCGGCCCCGATCCCCAGGATCAGCCGCCCACCGGACAGGTGGTCCACGGTGCGCGCCATGTCGGCGAGCAGCTCGGGGTTGCGGTAGGAGTTGCACGTCACCAGGGATCCGAACCGGACGCGGCTGGTGTCGCAGGCCATGGCGGCGAGCTCGGTCCATCCCTCGAAGTGCGGACCGTCGGGCTCGCCGTACAGCGGGTAGAAGTGATCCCAGTTCCAGATGGTGTCGACGCCCAGCGCCTCGGCCTCGCGCCAGGCGCGGCGTTGGTCGTCCATGGTCGAGTGCTGCGGATGGAACTGTGTGCCGACCTTGAAACGGTCCATGGGCCTCCCGATCTGTGACGGTCGCATCATCTTCGCTGCACCGCGCGCGAACGCCCACCTGCACGGTGGAGCCCCTACGATGGCCGGATGGCCGGCCCCGGAACCCTCGAGCGGGCTCGTGGGGCGCTCCGCAGCCACGACTTCCGACGCCTGTTCGGCGTGCGGCTGGTCAGCCAGTTCGCCGACGGGCTGTTCCAGGCGGCCCTGATCGCCTCGGTGGTCTTCTCCGATGAGAACCAGAGCACCACTGTCGGCCTGTTCAAGGCGACGCTGGTGGTCTCGCTCCCGTTCTCGATCCTGGGTCCGTTCGTCGGCGTGTTCATCGACAGGTGGTCGCGCCGGCGGATCCTGGTGCTGGCACCGTGGGTGCGCGCGGCGACCGTGGCCCTGGTGCTCTTCGATCCGGTTCGTCAGGCGCTGCCGTTCTACGCGGGCGCGCTGATCGTGCTGTCGGTGAACCGGTTCTTCCTGGCGACCGCGCAGGCCGTGGCGCCGCGTCTGGTGCCGGCCGAGGACCTGCTGATGGCGAACTCCATGGCCACGGTCGGTGGGACGGTGGCACTGCTGGCCGGGGTGTACGTGGGGGGACAGGTGGCCGACGCCTTCGGCTCGGTGGGCATCGTGCTCGCCTCGGGCGGTCTGTGGCTGATCGGATCGGCCATCGCGTCCCGCATCCGCAGCGATCTGGCTCCGCACTCGATGCCTCAGGACCCGGATCTGCTGCGCCACGAGGTCCGCCGCATGCTGGCCGAGTTCCGCGACGGGGTCTCCACGCTGGCCCACACGCCGCGCGCCGTCGGGCCCATCACCTCGATCACGCTGGACCAGATCGGGCAGGGCGTGATCCTGACGCTGTCACTGGTGGTATTCCGCGACCGGTTCGGCGAGGGCGTGGGCTCGTTCTCCAACCTGCTGGGCGCGGGCGGGCTGGGCGTCCTGCTGGGCATCGCGACCGTAGGCGTCCTGGAGGAGCGCTTCAGGAAGGAGCGGATCGTGGCGGGGGCGTTCCTGGCCGGCGGGCTGGTGCTGCTGGCGGTGTCGCTCTACGTGACCGGCGCCTCGATCCTGGCGGCGAGCTTCGCGGTGGGCACCACCTTCGCGTGGAAGAAGATCCCGGTGGACACCATGGTGCAAGAGTCGCTCCCCGACGGCTACCGGGGCCGCGTGTTCGCCGTGTACGACGTGGCGTACAACCTCTCGCGGCTGGCGGCCGCGGCGCTGGCGATCCCGCTGTTCCCACTGCTCGGTGAGGCCGGAACCGTCGCGGCGGTCGGGGCGGTGTTCGTGGCATGGACACCGGTGCTGCCTCGCTGGGTCGGGCGGGTGCCCGGCCTCGACCTGCGATTCGCCGAGGGCGCCGCGGAACCCTCCGCGATCGTCTGGGGCGGCGTCAAGGAGTCGGTACGCACGCAGCGCAGCTGGGAGCTCGACGGCCGACGGTGCTTCCACCTGGTCATGGCCGACGGTTCGGAGATCCAGGTGAGCGGCGGCCCCGGCCGGTGGCGCCGCGACGGCGAGAGCGCCGAGCCTGCGTGAGGCTCCGCCACCGGCCAGGCATAGCCCAAACTACGTAGTCTCGTTACCTAGTTCAAGGGAGCTACAGACCGACGAACCAGGGTATGGAACTGAACGGCGTTCAGGAGGACACTCTCCCCGTTCCAACGGATGCCCGAACCACCGAGGGCATCTCCCGGAGAGGGCCGGTCCGACTCTCCACAGCCCCTGGGCCCGGCGGCGTCGATCCCCCTCTCGACGTTGCCGGGCACCAGCGGTCGGACGAGAGCACGGCCTCCGGGGCTCAGGCGAGCGCCGACTCGCCGATCACCCCGGCATCGAGCTCGGCCCCGGTCTCCTGGGTCGGGGGGGCGACAATCACCTGTCCCCGGTGGCGACGGGCGACCAGCAGCACGATCCCCGTGATCAGGGCCACCGCCCCGTTCAGAACGAACGCCCACCGTGCGCCCATGTGCTGACCGACCCATCCGGTGATCGGTGAGCCGATCGGTGTCGACCCCAGCAGCACGATCGAGTACAGGGCCATGACGCGGCCGCGCGCCTGCGGCTTGGCAGCCAGCTGCAGCATGGAGTTCGCGGTGATCAGCAGGGCCATGATGAACAGCCCCATCGGGATCATGAGCGGGTAAGCCCACGGCAGCGAGGGCGCCAGTGCCGGGAGGATCAGGGCGATCCCGGACGCCGTGGTGAACAGCGCCAGGCGGTACATGGTGGGGGTCGCCGCCCGGTTGGCCATGAATATGGCGCCGACGAACGAACCGATCCCGGTCATCGCCGACAGCGCGCCCAGCGTACCGGGGCCCCCGCCGAAGGTCTGCACGGCCAGCAGTGGCACCAGCACCGCCCAGTTGAACGAGAACGTGCACACGACCGCCAACACCAGCAGAGGCCGCCGCAGCTCCGGCGCGCCCCACACATACCGGAGGCCTCGCATCAGGTGGCCCCGCTCGCGCGACGTGCGTTCCTGCGGGTGCAGATCCTGCGGGCGCATCAGAGCCAGGGCGGCGATGACGGCCAGGTAGGAGACCGCGTCGACCAGGAACGGCGAGGCCAGGCTGACGTAGCGGATGAGGAAGCCGGCGAGCGCGGGGCCCAACACCCGCGAGAACATGAAGACGGCGCTGTTGAGGCTCACGGCGTTGGTGAGGTCGTCCTCGCCCACCATCTCCACGTAGAAGCTCTGCCGCGTGGGGTTGTCGAGGGCGAGGATCACGCCACCCAGCAGGGACAGCGCGTACACCATCCACAGCGTGACCACGTCGAGTGCCACCACCGAGAACAGCGCCAACGAGATCACCGCCTGGAGGCCCTGTGTCCACATCAGGATCTTCCGCTTGTCGAAGCGGTCGGCCAGTACGCCCCCGTAGGCACCCACCAGCAGGATCGGCAGGAACAGCAGCGCCGTGTTGATGCCGAGCGCCACGCCCGAGTCGGTGAGCTTGAGCACGAGCCAGGCCGTGGCGGTGGCGTTCAGCCACGTGCCGGTGGTGGAGATCACCTGTCCCACGAAGTACAGGCGGAAGCTGCGCGAGGTGTGCAGGGAGCTGAAGGTCCTCCGCGCCGACACGCCGAAGCGACTCATCGGGCCTCGTCGGTGAGCTCGGCGATGATGTCGGCCGCCCGCTCCAACGTGGCGAGGTCTTCCGGCGCCAGCGCGCGGAGGCGTCGAACGAGGAAGGCGTCCATGTTTCGCCGGCGTCGACTCAGCAGCTTGCGGCCCTCGGGCGTCACCACCAGCCGCGCGATGCGCCGGTCCAGCGGGTCGGGCGTACGCGTGACGAGGCCCGCGGCCACCAGCGGAGCGACGATCGTGGTCATGGTGGGCGGCTGCACCTGCTCGTGGGCCGCCAGGGCGCCCATGGTGATGGCGCGGTGACGCTCGATGGTCGTGAGCGCGGAGAGCTGCGGCTGACTCGCACCCGGCGCGGATCCTTCCCGACGGAGCCGGCGCGCCAACCGTCCGACGCCGTAGCGGAGCTGTCCGGCCAACTCGGCGAGGCTCACGGTGGCGGGGGTGGCGGGCATGCGTCCATCATACTTCGGAAAACTAACTAGTGACACGAACTATCGTGATCGTTCCGATCGAGGACCTGCCGAAGGCTATCGTGGGCCCCCGCCCACCAGACGTCCCGAACAGGAAGGACCATCGATGCGCCTCCACCGGACCGTGCAGGTCGCCACGTTGCTGGTGGCGCTCGCCGCCACCGCCTGCACCGACGAGGGCTCCACCGTCGCGACAGGCTCGCCGGCGACGGAGACGCCCGCGCCCAGCCCGTCTTTCGCACCGAACGGCTCCCCGAGCACGGCCTCACCCAGGCCGTCGCCGAGTCCCGAGATCGAGGATGGGAAGCACTTCGTGTTCGTGAAGACGGCGACGACCGGCACCCCCGGCACGCTGCGTTTCGATCTGGCGTACCTCCTCACCGGTGAAGAGGCGAACCAGGCTGCACAGGAGAACGGCGACGAGGTGCCAGTGCCCAACGACTACTACATCGTGAACGACAACCCGAAGCTGCGGACGGTGCCGG
>JBDUEF010000126.1:0-4907 GCA_040002535.1 Actinomycetota bacterium
ATGCGGTGACGTCGGCCGGCGAACGTCGGATCTCACCTCCACGTACCAGCTCCTCCAGATCGGCCACGACGTGATCGTCGCCGATCGCGCCCTCGGTCAGCGGGATCAACAGTTCGCCGGACTCCGCCAACGCCACCTCCCGCGTCTCGACGACGACGCGTGCGCGAACGACGGCCGCCGTGTCGAGCTCCCGTGTCTCGGGGGTGAACGCACCGACGGCGTTGACGTGCACGCCATCGCTGAGCATGGCTCCCTCGAACAGCGGCTGGGGGCTGCTCGTGCAGGTGCACACGATGTCGGCGTCGGCAACGTCGGTGATCGAGCCCACGCGTCCGTCCACCTCGGCAGCCAGCGCCTCCGCGCGCGCGAGCGTCCTGGACACGATCGCGACGTCCTCGATGCCGCGAACGGCCCGGACCGCCTCGACATGCGCTCGGGCCTGCACACCGGCGCCGAACACCACCACTCGACGGGCGTCGGGCCTCGCGAGCCATCGCGTCGCGAGCCCGCTCACCGCGCCGGTTCGAAGGGCCGTCAGAGCGGCGCCGTCGATCACCGCCTCCGGCGACTGGGAGACGGCGTCGAACAGCAGGTAGAGGCCCTGCACGAGGGGCAGTCCCCGCCCCGGGTTCCCCGAGGTCAAGGTGATCACCTTCACGCCGACCCCCTGATCCCCCGCAGCCGGCATGACCAGGACCTGTCCATCCGGCGTCGGCGTGCGTGTTCGGAGCGAGAGCGGCGGCACGCCTGCCGCGAAGCCTGCCTCCAGAGCATCGATCGCCGCTCGCATCGGGAGCCGGCGTCGGAGCTGGGCCGCATCGATCAGGTCCACTACAGCTCCCCCAGGTAGGCCTCCCGCATCTGCGGACTCGCCAGGAGGTTCGCGGCCGTGTCGGTCAGCACCACCTCGCCGGTCTGGATCACGTAGCCGCGATCCGCGATCGACAGGGCCATGTTCGCGTTCTGCTCGACGACGAAGACCGTGGTGCCGAGCGCCCGGATCCGCTCGATGATGCCGAAGACCTGATCGACCAGGATCGGCGCGAGCCCCATCGACGGCTCGTCCATCAGCAGCACCTTGGGGCTCGCCATCAGCGCGCGGCCCATCGCCACCATCTGCTGCTCGCCGCCCGACAGGGTCCCGGCCTTCTGCTTGAGCCGCTCGCGCACCCGCGGAAAGGTCTCCAACACACGCTCGCGGTCCTCCTCGATCGCGGCGCGGTCGGTGCGCTGATACGCGCCGAGCTCCAGGTTCTCCGCCACCGTCATGTTGCCGAACAGGCGCCGGTTCTCCGGCACCATGGAGATCCCCCGGCGCACGATCTCGGTGGTCGTCAGACCGCTCACGACCTCGCCGCCCAGCAGAACCTCGCCCTCGCTGGGCGCCACGTAGCCGAGGATCGTCTTCAGGGTGGTGGTCTTCCCGCTGGCGTTGCCCCCCAGCAGGCACACCATCTCGCCGGGATAGATCTGGATGTCCACGTTGCGCAGGACCGCCACCAGACCGTAGTGCGTGCTGACGTTCCGCAGTTCCAGCACCGGCCGTTGGGTGTGGACGTCCTCGCTCATCCCGTCGCCTTCGTCCCGAGATATGCCTCGATCACGTGCTGGTCGTTGGCCACGTGCTCGTAGGTGCCTTCGGCGATCTTCTGACCGTAGTCGCACGCGATCACCCGATCCGACACGCCCTTCACCACTCGCATGTCGTGCTCGATGACCAGGATCGTCACACCGAGCTCGTCGCGCATCCGCACGATGTGGTCACGAAGCTCCAGGGTCTCGCGAGGGTTCATGCCGGCGGTGGGCTCGTCCAGCAACAGGAGCGTGGGCTCGGTGGCGAGCGCCCGTGCCATCTCCAGGCGGCGCCGGTTCGCGTAGGAGAGCACGAACGCCGGTTGATCCTGCCGGTAGCCCGCCAGACGCGAGCCGAAGAATCCCAGGGCGCCCACCGCGCGCTCGCGTACCCGCTGCTCCTCACGCCGTTGTGCGGGGGTCCGGAACACGGCGCCGAACACCCCGGAGCGCGAGCGGCAGTGCTGGCCGACCATCGCGTTCTCCAGCACCGTCATGTTGGGGAAGAGCTTCACGTTCTGGAAGGTCCTGGCGATCCCGAGCCGCACGATCTGGCTGGGAGCCCGGTTCAGGAGCGACTCCCCACGGAAGACGATGTCGCCGCCGTCGGGCCGGTAGAGGCCCGTCATCACGTTGAACACCGTGCTCTTGCCCGCGCCGTTGGGGCCGATGATGCTGACGATCTCGTGCTCGTCGACGGCGAAGGACAGCTCGTTCAGCGCGTACAGGCCGCCGAAGTGCTTCGACAGGTCCCGCACTTCGAGCAGCGCCGTCATGCCTCCAGCTCCCCGCCGGCGGGCTCCGGTGCGTTCTCGAGGTCCTCGGCCACCGCGTCCTTCGCCCACTGGTCCTGCGAGCGTTCGTCCTCGCGGAGCTCGCGCATGCGCCGGACGTTGGGCACCAGCCCCTGCGGGCGCAGGAGCATGATGGCGATCAATGCCCCGCCGTAGATCAGCAGCCGGTACTCCTCGAACTGCGACAGGACGCCGGGCAGGCCGATCAGCACCAGCGCCCCGAGTACGACGCCCGGGATGCTGCCCAGCCCGCCGAGGATGATGACGGCGAGCGCCGTTATCGACACGAGGATCTGGAAGCTCTTGATCGTGAGCGATCCGAGGCTGACGGCGAACAGCGCTCCGCCGATCGAACCGACCGCACCGCCGATCGCGAAGGCCAGCAGCTTGTACCGGATCGTGCTGATGCCCATGGCGTCGGCAACCTGCTCGTCCTCGCGCATCGCGTTCCAGGCGCGCCCGATCCTCGAGTCCTGCAACCGCCAGGAGACGTACATCGCCAGCAGGCAGAACAGCAGCGCCAGGTAGTAGAAGTGCCTGGGGTCGTCCTGGAACTGGAAGCCGACCCCGGGGATGGGGGCCTTCGTGATGGCGCTCATGCCGGGGGCCCCACCGAAGAGCCCCTCGGCCCAGGTCGACCCGAAGACCACCCGAGCGATCTCGCCGAAGCCGAGCGTCACGATCGCGAGGTAGTCGCCGCGCAGCCGGAGCACGGGCGCGCCGATCAGCGCCCCGATCAGCGCGGCGGCCGCCACCACGATGGGCAGCGCCACCCAAAAGGAGAGGTTCGCACCGAAGGCGGGGGGCTGGAAGCCCTTGAACGTGACTCGCTGTCCGCCGGTGAGGATCGCCATGAAGTACGCGCCCACGGAGAAGAACGCCACGTAGCCGAGGTCGAGGAGACCCGCGTAGCCGACCACGATGTTCAGGCCCAAGCCCAGGAGCAGGAAGATGCCGACCGTCCCTAGGATCCGGGACACCACGGGCCCTACCAGGTACGGCAGCACCAGCAGCAACCCCGCAACCACCAGCCACGCCACGACCGTCCCCATCCTGCGGGAGCCGATCCCCGCCTCCTGGGGGTGGGCCTCCTCGCCGTCTGCTCGCTCGGAGGCGGCTGGGGGACGAAACACAACGCGGAGGCGCTCGCCCAGGCCGAACCAGATCGCGAGGGCCGCCACCGCGAACACCACCGCGGCCCCCAGCGTCGTCAGACCCAGGTTCACCCGGCCGTACAACCAGTCCCGACCGACGTTGAGCTGGTCCAGAGCGGTGGGCACGATGCGCTGGAGCAGTCCCATCACCACCACTGCCACCGCGCCAATCACCAGCACGCGCCGGGGGAGGCTGCCGAGCGTGCGCAAGAGGCCACCGGCGACGGCGGCCGCGATGAGCAGCGCGCTCAACAGGGCCGTCCCCACCCACGCGTTCATGTGGAGGGTGAGGATGCCCATCAGCACCGGGGAGACCGAGCGCAGGACGCTGCGCACCGCGTCGATGCCGATCAGGTTCCCCAGGCCGATCGCCGCCCCCGTGACGGCGGCCGTCAGGAGCCCACTGACCGCGCCCGAGGCCAAGGCGGCGGCACGGTCCGCGCTCACGCGCCGGCCGCCGATCACGCGAGGACGGACGGCGACGTACGCAGCCATGCAGGCCGTCCCCAGCAGCAGGATCCAGTTGAACGTGACGGACCCTCCCACGACGTCGAGTGTCTCGAACTTCTCCACCATGCCGACAAGGCACAGGTACACGATCGCCACCCCGCCGATCGCGCCGGCCGGGATCGCGCCGGCCAGCAAGCCGCTGCGGTTCATACCTTCTCCGCCTCTCCCGTCCCGAGGATGCCCCCGGGCCGGAAGATGAGCACGAGCACGAGCACCGAGAACGTGATGACCCCCTTCAGCTCGAAGGGCGATGGCGCGTGCACCCCCGACAGCAGCAGATAGGGCCCGACGGACTCAGCCACGCCGAGCAGGAGCCCACCGAGGGCTGCGCCGGGGATGCTGCCGATGCCGCCCAGCACGGCGGCGGTGAACGCCGCGATCCCCGGCAGGAACCCCATGGTGGCGCCCACCTGCCCGAAGGCCAGGCTGTAGAGCACGCCGGCCACGCCGGCAAGCATGCCGCCGATCACGAACGTGATGACGACGACGCGATCGACGTCGATGCCCATCAGGCTCGCGATCTCCCGGTCCTCGGCCACGGCGCGCATCGCCCGGCCCGTCTTCGTCCTGCGGACGAAGGCCTGCAGCGCTACCATCAGGAGGGCGGCCGTCGCCACCACCACGATGTCCACCTTGTCGAAGCTCACGCTCCCGACCTTCAGGGTGCCGCTCAACAGGTCCGGCCGCGGGTAGCCGCGGGTCTCGGCACCGAAGAAACCCTGGAACGTGTTCTGCAGGAACAGCGACGCTCCGATCGCGGTGATGAGCGGGATCAATCGGGGGGCGTTGCGCAGAGGTCGGTAGGCCACGCGCTCCAGGAGCACCGCCACCCCCGTGGAGATGGCCATGGCACTGGAGAACAGGATCGCCAACGCCA
>JBDUEF010000127.1:0-4796 GCA_040002535.1 Actinomycetota bacterium
GCCGGCCCTCCTTGTCCTCCTTCTGGAGCACGAGGGCCTCGACCCGCTCGCCGACGTGGACCACCTCGTTGGGATTCACGTCATGGCGGATCGACAGTTCCTTCGAGGGGATGACCCCCTCGGACTTGTAGCCGATGTCCAGGAGCACCTCGTCGCGATCGATCTTCACGATCTCGCCCTCGACGATGTCCCCGTCGTTGAAGTCGCGGAGCGAGGCCTCCATGGCCACGATCAGCTCTTCGGGTGTCAGGTCGCGCTCAGGCACGGCCTTGGTGGTCTCTTCCATCTCGATGTGGACCATCTCCTTTGCGTCACGCATGGCGCGCACCACCGGCGGGTGGGAGTTGCCGATGGCGCAGGCGCGCCGCGCGGACGCAAGGGATGGTAGTCGCGCACGCAGAGGCACGTCAACGCGAAGCCGCAGGTCACGCCCGAAAGGAACGACCCTCAGTGCCCGGCCGGAGCGGCCCGGGACCAGTCCGGTCCCGACCCCAGGTCGGCGCGGAGCGGGACGTTGAGGTCGAACGCCGTCTCCATCCGCTCCTTCACCAGGGCGCCGGCCTCCTCCGCCCGATCCGCCCCAACCTCCAGCACCAGCTCGTCGTGGACGGTGAGCAGCATCCGGCAGCCGAGATGCTCGTGATCGCGTAGCGCGGCGTCGACCGCGATCATCGCCACCTTGAACACGTCGCTGGCGCTGCCCTGGATCGGGGCGTTCAGCGCCATCCGTCGCCCCAGATCGCGGACGCGCGGGTTCGCCGCCTGCAGCTCGGGGATGTAGCGGCGGCGGCCGAGCAGCGTCTCGGTGTAGCCGTCGACGATCGCCCGGTCGACCTGACGGTCCAGGTACTCGCGGATCGTGGGGAAGGCGCCGAAGTAGGCGTCCATGATCTCCTGCGCTTCATCCGGCGCGATGTCCAACCGTGTCGCCAGGCCCCACGCGTTCATGCCGTAGGCCAGACCGTAGTTCACCATCTTCGCCCGGCTGCGCAGCGCCGGATCCACCGAGCCCTCCGGCAGGCCGAACACCCGTGCGGCGGTGGCGGTGTGGATGTCATGGCCGGTGGCGAAGGCCTCGCGCAGTCCGTCGTCGCCGGAGAGGTGGGCCAAGATCCGCAGCTCGATCTGCGAGTAGTCGGCGCAGAGAAGCACCTGGTCGGACTCCCCCGGCACGAACGCTCGCCGGATCTGCCGCCCGAGCTCGGAGCGCACCGGGATGTTCTGCAGGTTCGGGTTCGACGACGACAGGCGGCCGGTGGCAGCCACGGCCTGGTTGAACGAGGTATGCACGCGGCCATCCCGCGGATCGACCAGACGCGGCAGGGCCTCCAGGTAGGTGGAGTTCAGCTTGTCCAGCTCGCGCCACTGCAGCAGGGCGCCCACCACGGGGTGCTGATCGCGGAGCTTCTCCAGCACGCTCGCGTCGGTGGAGAGCTGGCCCTTCGGCGTCTTCTTCCCGGGCGACAGACCCAGTTTCTCGTACAGCACCACCCGCAGCTGTGGCGGGGAGTTGAGGTTGAACTCCTCGCCGGCATGCGTCACCACCTCGCTTCGCAGGGTGGCCATGCGGTCGCGAACGGACTCCCCCATCTCCCGGAGGTACTCGACGTCGAGGCGGACACCGCGCGCCTCCATCCGGCCCAGCACCGACGCGAGCGGCATCTCGACGCTCTCCAGCAGCGATCGCAGGCCCTGCGTGTCGATCTGTTCGACCATCACGGGTGCCAGGAGCGCCACGGCGGCGGCCTCCGCCGCCACCGGTCGCCAGGGCTCCTCGGTGAACAGCTGACCCTCGGCCTCATCCTCCACCGTTCCCAGAACGTCGACGCCTAGGTACCGCTCGCAGAGCCCCCGCAACGGGTACTCCGCGGCGGCCGGATCCAGCAGGTAGCCGGCCAGGAACGTGTCGAAGGCAACGCCGTCGACCTCCTCCGCGCCCGACGCGAGCGCCGCCGCCTCGAGCTCCTTGGCGTCGTGCGCCCATTTCGGGGCGTTGCCGTCCGCGAGCCAACCGGTGACGGCGACCGCCGAACGCAGCTGCGCGTACGCCGCCTGGGCGCCGCCCGCGGACACAGCCACCCCCTGCAACCCCTCGGAGTCGGTATGCAGCCGCACGCTGAGCGGTACCCCGGTGCCGGCCACGCTCACCAGCTCCCCGGGCGTGACCTCACGCAGGTCGAGCTGCGCGACCTCAACCTTGGGCTTGACGGCGTGGCCGACCTCCTCGAGGCGTTCCAGCAGGGAGCGGAACTCCAGGGAGGTGAACAGCCGCCGGATCTCCTCCAGGTCCCACTCGCCCATCACTAGGTCGCCGGGTCCCACCGGCAATTCCAGGTCGGTGACGATCCGGGCGAGATGCTTGTTGAGGGCCAGGCGTTCGGCGGCCGCCTCCACGTTCTCCCGCAGCCTGCCCTTCAGCTCACCCGAGCGCGCCAGGAGGTCCTCCACGGATCCGAACTCCTGCACGAGCTTGGTGGCGGTCTTCTCCCCCACCCCCGGCACGCCCGGGATGTTGTCCGAGGGGTCGCCCTTGAGCGCCACGTACTCGAGGTACTTCGCCGGCGGCAGACCGAAGCGCTCCTGCACCCCGGCCTCGTCGTACCGCACGATGTCGGAGATCCCCCTACGGTTGAACATCACGGTGATCCCGGGCCTCACGAGCTGGAAGAAGTCCCGGTCTGCCGTGACGATCGTGGCGTCGATGCCCTCCGCGGCCGCCCGCACCGCGAGCGTGCCCAGGGCGTCGTCTGCCTCATGCCCCTCCACCCGCACGATCGGGATCCGCAGCGTGGTCAGCACCTCGCTGATGAGGCCGAGCTGCGGCGTGAACTCGCCGGGCGTCTCCGCCCGGCCCGCCTTGTACTGATCGTCCATCTGCAGGCGCACCGTAGGCGCGCCCATATCGAAGGCTACCGCGATCAGATCGGGTCGCTCCTCGCTCAAGAGCTTGATCAGCATGGAGGTGAAGCCGTACACCGCGTTGGTGATCTGCCCGGTGCTGGTCGCGAGCGATCCGGGCAGCGCGAAGAACGCCCGGTAGGCCAGCGAATGACCGTCGAGCAGGAACAGGCGTTGCCGATCTCCAGTGGATCGCTCCGGGCTCACCGGCCCATCGTAGCCGTCCGCCCTCGCACGCCTGCCGCCGATCCGCCGAGCAGCCCGCTGTATCCCTGGCGACGGTCGTTCGGTACCGAACGAGCTTGACGTTAATCCGACCCCGTGGATAGGATTTCCCTCGCCTGAAGTTCCGCTCGCTCGTCCAGGTCTAGAGACACAGGGAGGGTTCGTCGATTGGGCGCCGCGCTGCTGATCACGCTCCGTGAGGGCATCGAGGCCACCCTCATCGTCTCGATCCTGCTCGCCTACCTCACGAAGCTCGAGCGGAGCGACGCGGCCCGCCTCGTCTGGTGGGGAACCGGGACGGCGATCGTCGTCAGCATCGCGGTGGGCTCGGTCATCTTCGCCATCGAGGGAGAGTTCGAGGGCACGGGCGAACAGCTCTTCGAGGGCCTGGTCACCCTGACGGCGGTGACCGTCTTGACCTGGATGATCTTCTGGATGCGGCGGCAGGGAGCGCGGATCCGCTCGGAGCTCCACGAACGCCTGGACACCGCGCTGGTGACGGGTGGCCCCGCGATCGCGCTCCTGGCCTTCGTCGCAGTGGTGCGCGAGGGGATCGAGACGGCCCTGTTCATCTTCGCCGCCGCGAAGGGCACGGCGGTGACCTCGGGCGGCGTGATCGAGCAGCTGCTGGGCGCGGTGATCGGGTTGGCCGCTGCCGCGGTGTTGGGAGCCCTCCTGTACCGGGGGGGCATCAAGATGGATCTGCGTACGTTCTTCCGCGTCACGGGAGGTCTCCTGATCGTGGTGGCCGCGGGACTGTTCGCCTTCTCGATCCACGAGCTGCAGGAGGCGGGCGTGTTGCCGCTCCTCACCGGCACCGCGTTCGATATCTCCGGCGCGCTGCCCGACGACGCCGGGCCGGGTGGGATCCTGCGTGCCCTGATCGGGTACCAGGCCAACCCCACATGGCTCGAGGTCGTGGCGTGGATCGGGTACATCGCGACGGTCGGCACGCTGTTCCTGCGTCCCTCCCCCGCTCCGTCCCGCCCTCGAGCGGAGGTGACGGCACGCGCGTGACCCCTGTCCATCCTCGATGTTGGGATGCAACGGTTGGACCCTCCGACGAGTGCGACGCCACCGACGTCAGATCCAACGATGCGGGCAACGTGTCACTCTTTCTGCTCACCGAAGACCGTCGAGTGACCTGCACCTCTGCGCCATAGTCGTTGATGCCCAGGGCGTGTCGTTGAGTTGACAGGTGGGGTGGGCGCGCTTATCTTTCGCACCGGTCCCGAGCGGTCCCGGAGCCGGGAGGACGACGGAGTGGGCGGCACGAACGGGACGGAGAGGCGCGAGTCTCACCGCACGGGAGGGCCGCCGACACCGAAGGACGAGCGGAGACGGATAGGTTGCTCGGGACCACTCTCGTGACGGGCCGCGATGCTGAGTAGAAAACGATCGCGTATGGGGAAGGCGTGATCGGCTCCAAAGGCGTCGCGGCCCGTCATCATCTCGTTCGGGACCGGAGCGTCGTGCGCGTCTCCGACGTTGCGGTCTCCGCTACAGGACCGCGTCGAGGAACTTCCTCGTCTCCGGCTGTTGCGTGTGGTTGAACACCTCGTCGGGTGTCCCCTGCTCGAGGATCATGCCCTCGTGGAAGAAGAGCGCGCGGTTGGCGACCTCGCGCGCGAACCCCATCTCGTGCGTCACCACCATCATCGTCATGTGCATCT
>JBDUEF010000128.1:0-4541 GCA_040002535.1 Actinomycetota bacterium
CTCCGTCCTTCGTGACGTGGCCGGTGAGGAGGACAGCGACCTGCTCCGCCTTCGCAAGGCCGAGGAGTGCGTCCGTGCACAGCCGGACCTGTGCCGGCCCGCCGGGCAGCTGTGTGCCGGTGGTGTCTCGGAGGGTTTGGATGGAGTCCACCGCCAGCAGAAAGGGCCGCTCGGCCGAGGCCGTGGCCAGCACCTGCGAGAGGTCGCGTCCGGGGGCGAAGGTCACACGATCTCCGGCGACGCCCAGACGGCGGGCACGCGCCGCCACTTGCGCGTGCGACTCCTCGCCGGAGACCACCAGGCATGCATGACCAGTCGCCGAGAGCGCGCCGACGAGCTGCAGCATGAGCGTGGACTTGCCGATGCCGGGCTCCCCCGCCAGCAACGTCACCGAGGCCGGGACCAGCCCGCCTCCCAAGACCCGATCGATGCCCGGAAACCCCGACGAGACCCGCCGGTCATCGCCCTGGTCCCCTCCGGAGGCGAGCGGCAGAACCGCTGCGGCGGAGGCCGCAGCGACGCCTACCGGTCGACCCTCCACCGTGCCCCACCCACCGCACCCGGTACATCGGCCGGCCCATCTGGCGCCCTGCTGCCCACAGTCCCGGCAGGTGAACACGACCTTGGCTCCGCTCATCCCGCGACCCTAGTCACCGCCTCCGACATGGTTGGGACAACCGTGTCAGACCCGGCCGGTACCGTTCGCTGCCGGGCTACGCCGAAGGGCTCGAACCGCGGTCGGCGGGCGAAATACCCGACCCCGGGCATCCCCTCGGAGGGCGTTGCACCCGATACCTGACAGAACGGGACGAAGGAGGCCGAGGTGCAGGTCGTGAGGGTCGGTGGCAACGGGGAGTTCGGGCTCCCGGATCCGGGGCTCCTTGACCCTGTCGACCAGTATGAGCCCGAGGCACCGGAGAGCGCCGAGCCCGATTTTCCCCTCGTCCTGGTGAGCTGGCACGACGCCTGGTTCGACTTCGAGGAGACCGATCCCCAGGACTGCCGCGCCGACTATCTCGTGCGCACCGTCGGCTTCCTGGTGAACCAGGGTCCGCGCTTCCTCTCGATCGCGCAGGAGGTCCTGCCCGACGGCGACGGGTTCCGTGCCGTCACGCACATCCCGTTGTCCATCGTCGAACAGGTCACTACCCTGGCTGCCGACCCCGACCACGGTATCCCGGCCGTCGGGTAGTGCTACCCTCAGGTCGTTCGGGGCGCCGATCGAGCGCCCACGCCGAAGGGAGGGATGAGCTGATGCGTACCGCCACGGTCGTCGTCACCGCGCGTCCCTCGGACCTATCGGACCAGTAGCACCATCCTTCCCAGGTGTCTACCGGCCGCCCGTTCGGGCGGCCTTCGTCGTCTCTGAGGGCGCGCGTGCCGAGACCTCGTCCTCGACCCGACACCCTGGAGGCATCCCGTTGCTCGAACCTCATGTGCTGGAACCGTTCTACGAAGAAGGCTTCATCACGGAAATCCTCAGGCCGCTCTCCGGCGGCAAGGAGGCCACGATCCACCTCTGCCGCGCCGGCGAGTTCTCTCCCGGGCACGAGGTCGTCGTGCTGAAGGCGTACCGGCCGCGGGAACAGCGAGACTTCCGCAACAGCCAGACCTACACCGCGGGCCGCCTGGTCCGCGGGCGCCCCGGGCGTGCGATCGCCGGCAAGACCAGGTTCGGACGGACACTGGATGATGCCCTGTGGCAGGACCATGAGTGGCAGACCCTGCGGGCGCTGCACGGCGCCGGCGTTGCCGTTCCCGCACCCGTGGTGGCGTTCGGCTCGGCGATCCTGATGGAGCACATCGGTGACCCCGAGGGGTCCGCCCCGCAGCTGAAGGACCTCCGGCCCGACCAAGAGACCGCCCAGGACCTGTTCACGCAGACGATGCGCGAGATCGAACGGATGCTCTTCCACAACGTGGTGCACGCCGATCTATCGCCGTTCAACCTCCTGGTCTGGGAGGGCCGCGTCCGCGTGATCGACCTGCCGCAAGCCGTGGACCCGCGCTTCAATCCCAACGCCTGGGATCTGCTGGCCCGCGACCTGCGGAACGTGTGCACCTGGTTCGCGGGCCATGGCGTGGACACGGACGCCGAGACGCTCGCGGCCGATCTGAGGACGGGGTTCGAATTGGCCGAGCTGGTGCCGCCGGATCTGGACTTCTAGCGGGAGGCGCGGTCGCTCCCGAACGCCTGCAAGGCCAGTCCCAGCACGGCTGTCGCCATCCCAGCCAGCATCACCGCGATCAGCGCCGTACGCGCGTCGCCGGCCATCACGCTCCACGCGGCGTCAACGGCGGCCCGGCTCGTGGAGCCGGCAGCGCGGCTGGCGGCGGCGCTCCTCGCCAGGGCGAGGCCGCCGAGCCCGATGAGGGCGATGGTCGCCACGGTCGCCCCCAGGCTCAGCATCGCCCGCCGACGACGCTCGGCGATCACGAGGGCTCCGATCGCCGCGAGGCCCCCGATCGCGATCGCCGGCCAGCCCGTCTGCCCGCTGATGGAGAGCAGGTCACGATAGGCCTGCACCTGCCCCGGATCGATGGTCAGTCGGCCCGCGGCGTCCGTCTGCGGGAACTGGAGAGGGATGCCCAGCTTCTCCTGCAGCTCCGCGCGCGTGGCGTCCAGCATCGTCTCGAGGCGCAGCGCCACCGGCCGGTGGTCCCGAGCCAGCAGATCCATCTGCAGCCGGGCCAGCGCGTCCCTGAACGCGCCGCGGAACCGTTCGGTATCCGTGAGGGCCGTCGCGAGCCGCTCCAGGCCGTCGGATACCGCCGGCTCCCGCAGCGCCGGCGCCACCGAGCGTAGCCGGGTGGTGAGCGTGTGGGCGATCGCAGTCCGCACCGCCGGTTGGTCGAGCAGCCGCGACGAGACCGCAGTGACCGTGCTCGGATCGAACAGGGTCCCCCGTGCGGCGAGCGACAGCGCACCCACAACGAGGGAGAGGCCGGCGATCAACGACAGCAGCACGACAGCGGCACGCCGAGCTCCGCTGCCGTCGCCGCCCACCCGGGCATGCTATCCGGCCCGCCGACCGACCTCAGCCGCTCCGCCCGGCCGGATCAGACGCATCGGCACCGTGCTGTGCGTCGCCACGCCGTCCCAGCAGTGGCGACCGCGCCGCCTGCCATGATGGCGCCGATCACGCCGACGAGCCCGAGCGCGGGCCACAGCCCGAGCAGCGCGGCGGTGGCCAGGGCCGGGCACGCGACGCTGCGGCGTCGTCAGCTCTCGGCCGAGCCGGCCAGCTCCACGGGCGGGATGTCGGGCGGCACCACGGAGGTGGAATCGAAGACGATCTCGCCGTCGCGGACGTCCACCAAGATGGTCTGCCCGGCCCGATACTCCTTCCACAGGAGCTTCTCCGCCAGGGGGTCCTCGACCAGACGCTGGATCGTGCGTCGCAGCGGCCGGGCGCCGAGCGCCATGTCGTAGCCCTTCTCGGCCAGCAGGACCTTCGCGGCCTCGGTGAGCTCGATCTCGACGTCCTTGGCCTTCAGCTGATCCTCCAGCCGCTTCATCATCAGGTCGACGATGTTCTTCACGTCCTCGGCCAGCAGCGAGCGGAACACGATCACCTCGTCGATGCGGTTCAGGAACTCGGGGCGGAAGCTCCGCTTCAGCTCCTCGGTCACCCGGTCGCGCATCTTCTCGTAGGTGACCTCCTCGTTGGCACTGGCCGCGAAGCCGATCCCCGGCCCCTTCTGGATGTCGCGCGTGCCCAGGTTGGAGGTCATGATGATGATGGTGTTCTTGAAGTCCACCTTGCGTCCCTGCGAGTCCGTCAGGTGCCCGTCCTCCAGGATCTGCAGCAGCGTATTGAATACATCGGGGTGCGCCTTCTCGATCTCATCGAACAGGACCACGCTGAAGGGCTTGCGGCGCACGGCCTCCGTGAGCTGACCGCCCTCCTCGTACCCGACGTAGCCGGGGGGCGACCCGATCAGTCGGCTCACGGTGTGCTTCTCCATGTACTCCGACATGTCGAGCTGGATCAGCGCGTCCTCGTCGCCGAACAGGAACTCCGCGAGCGCCTTCGACAGCTCGGTCTTGCCGACGCCGGAGGGCCCCAGGAAGATGAACGAGCCGGCCGGGCGCCGCGGGTCCTTCAGACCCGAGCGGGTGCGGCGCATGGCGCGCGAGACCGCCGAGATGGCCTCGTTCTGGGTGACGATCCGCTTGTGCAGCTCGTCCTCCATGCGCAGCAGCTTCTCGGTCTCCTCCTCGGTGAGCTTGAAGACGGGGATGCCGGTCCAGATGCTGAGGACCTCGGCGATCTCCTCCTCGTCGACCTCACTCAGGATGTCCATCTCGCCGGACTTCCAGTCCCGCTCGCGGCGCGCGCGCTCCTCGAGCAGCTGACGCTCCTCGTCGCGCAGCGTGGCGGCGCCCTCGAAGTCCTGACCGTCGATCGCCGACTCCTTGCGCAGGCGCACGTCGGCGATCTTCTCGTCGACCTCGCGCACATCCGGCGGCGCGGTCATCCGGCGGATCCGCATGCGGCTGCCGGCCTCGTCGATCAGGTCGATCGCCTTGTCGGGCA
>JBDUEF010000129.1:0-4538 GCA_040002535.1 Actinomycetota bacterium
CGACAGAACGATCCGCCTCTATACGTCGGTGAGCGAGGAGACGGTCACCGCCGTCGTGTCGGCCTTCGAGACGGACAACCCAGGTGTGCGCGTCCAGGTGTTCCGCGCTCCCACCGGCGACCTCAATGCACGCATCGCCTCTGAGCAGCGGTCGGATGGTGTCCAGGCGGACGTCATCTGGGCGAGCGATCCGCTGTCGATGCAGGCCTGGGATGGACAAGGCCTGCTGTTGCACGGCTGGACCCCCGACGGAGCGAGCGAGGTTGCCGACTCGTTCAAGACCGACTCCTTCTGGGGCACACGTCTGCTGTACATGGTCATCGTGCACCGCAAGGGGGTGGGGCCCATACCTTCGAGCTGGCGCGACCTCGCCGCTCCGGAGTACCGGGATCTCGTCGAGATCCCGGACCCCGGCTTCGCCGGTTCGGCGCTCGCGATGCTCGGGTATCTCGCCGACGAGCCGGGGTACGGCATCGACTTCTATCGTGATCTGAAGGCCAACGGCGCACGTCAGGTGGCGAGCCCGGACGACATCGTGACCGACGTCGCCGAGGGCAGGGCCGACGCGGGGATCACGCTCGAGTTCAGCGGCAGGACCGCGGCGGAGGCCGGCTCCCCGGTGGAAGTCGTGTGGCCGGAGCCCGGCGCGGTGAGCATCTACAGCCCCATCGGGGTCACCGCATCGTCGTCCGAGGAGGACGCCGCCAAGTCGTTCGTCGAATCGGTCCTGTCCGTCCATGGTCAAGAGGTGATCGCCTCGACAGGGTGGGCACCGGTACGGTCCGACGTGGAGGCGCCTCCGATCCCGCCCGATGCGAAGATCGTGAACCCGGATTGGGCGAAGCTGTTCTCACGTCAGAGCCAGTTGCTCGAGGAGTATCGGTCGATCTTCGAGGCCTGACGGCATATGACGAAGACCTTCGCGAGCGCGCGTTCCATCGCGTGGGCGACCGTCCTCATCATGCTGACGGGCGCGGTGCTGGTCCCGCTCGGGCGTCTCGCCGCCGAGGCCGTCACGGGCGGATGGATCCCTATCCAGGCAGCCCTCTTCGGCCGAGGTTCGGGGCGAGCCGTGCTCCATACGGTGATCGTCGCTGCGGGTACGACCGCGTTGGCGCTTCCGCTCGGAACGGCGCTCGCCCTTCTCACCGAGCGTTCGACCGTTCCGGCCAGGTCGCTGTTCAGGCTCGCCGCCCTCCTGCCGCTGGTGGTGCCCGCCTTCGTGCTCGGGTTCAGCTGGGGCCAGGCCTATGGCCCCAGCGGCCTGACGGACGACCTCGTCGGCCTGCCCCTGCCGGGGCTCTTCGGCCCGGTCGGCATCATCCTGGTGCAGGCGGTGAACACCGCGCCACTGGCCTATCTGATCGTGGCTGCCGGGCTTGCGACCCGTTCCGAGCCGGACCTCGAGCGGGCGGCACGGGTGTCGGGAGCCACTGGGTTCGATGTCCTGCGCTCCATCACGTTGCCGCTCCTTCGGGAACCTCTGGTGGCAGCGGGTGCCGTGCTGTTCGCGGCGTCGATGGAGAGCTTCGCGGTGCCTGCCGTGCTCGGCGTCCCGGCGGGATTCAGCACGATGACGACACGGATGTACCAAGCGCTGCAACGATCCGCTGAACCGGCTGCGTTCAACCAGGCGATCGTGCTCGCCCTGACTCTGGTGGTCCTGGCCATGATCGTCGTGGCACCCGTCGACCGGCACCTGCGACCCGCTGCTCCGGCCACCAGGACGGGCGGCCCCCCCGGCGCGACGATCCGCCGCCCGCCTCATCTGGGAGCAGCGTTGCTCGCCGTCGTCACCACAGCGTATCTCGTGCTGGCCGTCGGGGTCCCCCTCGTGGCGATGCTCCTCACATCGCTCACGAAGGCCGCCGGACTCGCCCCCATCCCGGCCAACTGGTCGTTCGTGCACTTCCATGATGCCCTTCGGGGCCCGACGATCGAAGCGTTGGGTCGCAGTGCGGTCCTGGCGGCGGCCGCAGGCGTCGCTCTGCTGGCGTTGGGGGCGCTGGTGTCCTGGCTCGAGCGACGTCGGATGGGCCGCAGCCTCGGGCCGCTCATCACTCTGACCTTCGCGCTTCCTGGCTCCGCAGTGGCCATCGCCCTCCTCGTTACGTACGGCCGGTGGTTGGGCGACACCATCGCGATCATCTTCATCGCCTACCTGGCGAAGTTCTGGACCCTCGCCCACCGCCCGCTGTCGGGAGCGCTGGAACGGCTTCCGCCTGACCTCCAACGTGCGTCCCGAGCGAGCGGCGCCGATCGACTGACCGCGTGGCGGACCGTGACGATGCCGATGCTCGCACCCGCGTTCATCGGTGCCTTCTCGTTGGTGTTCGTCTTCGCGTTGCACGAGCTGACGATGTCGAGTCTGCTCTCTGCGCCTGACACGCAGACCCTTGCCGTTGTCACGCTCAACCTTCAGCAGCTCGGCGACCGGGGGGCGACGGCGGCCCTGGCGCTCGTGGTGACCGTGGTGACCTTCGCTGCTGCCGCGCCGTTGCTGCTCACTCGCCGCTTCGTGCGGCGCCGAATGACGCCCAACGCCGGATGACCTCGAGGGGGCCTGTCTCGCCACCCCGCGATGAGGGAGGGGCCCCCGCGCTTCGATGCCGAGGTCTGTCCGTCGACTACGAGAAGCATCGGGTGCTCAACAGCCTCGATCTCGATGTCGGCCACAACGAGGTCGTGTCTCTGCTGGGACCCTCAGGCGCCGGCAAGACGACCCTGCTCTACGCCGTCGCGGGGTTCCTGGCGCCGAGCGCCGGCGAGATCCAGATCGGAGGGCGCGTCGTCGCGACCGCGCGCGGGGCCGAACCGCCGGAGCGACGAGGTATCGGCATGGTGTTCCAGCACTACGCGCTCTGGCCCCACATGACGGTGTTGGAGACCGTGGCCTACCCCGCTCGCCGCGCGAAGGTCGACCGCGCCGAGGCACGAGCGAGTGCGATGGACCTGCTCGAACGCTTCGACATCGCCCACCTCGCCGGCCGACGTCCGGCGGAGCTCTCCGGCGGAGAGCAGCAGCGGGTGGGCCTCGCCCGAGCGTTGAGCGGAGCGCCGAGCCTGCATCTGTTCGATGAGCCGACGGCCCATCTGGATAGCGCGCTGCGCGCGGTCTTCCGGGAAGAGATGGCATCCCGGCGCCGGGATTCCGGGGTCGCGACCCTGCTTGCCACGCACGACGCCGTGGAGGCGCTCGCCGTCTCCACGGGGGTGGCGCTGCTGAGGGACGGCGCCATCGCGCAGCTGGGCTCGCCCCAGGATGTGTACGAACGGCCGCTCGACCTTTGGGCGGCGCGACTCACCGGGCCCGCCTCGATCATCCCCGCCCATGCGGAGGTCGCAGGCACCGACATGCTCACGCTCACGATCTCGGGAGTTTCCCTGGTGGCTGCCGGCGGCGCGGTGCCTGAGGGACGAGCCATGCCTGCGCAGTCGGCGCGGGTGCTGCTTCGTCCCGACTGGGCCACGCTCGATGGGCCGTTACGAGGGGTCGTACGAGTCGTTCGGTACGAGGGTCCGCACACCGATTACACGTTGGAGACGTCCGCAGGCGCGGTCATCGTCCGAGAACCTCGTGCACCCAGGTACGAGCCCGGCGCTCCCGTGGCCTGGAGCGTGCACCGAGCGTGGGTCCTGGGACGCGACCCGGCCTGAACGATCAGGCCAGTGCCGCGGCGGGACCCGGATGGGCCACGCCGTGGTTCGTGATCACCAGTTGGCGAGCGGTGTAGGCACGCAGGTTGCGAAGTTGGGCCGCACTGAGGCGATCACAGATCCAGCCCCAATGCATCGAGACCTGGTCACCGGCCGCCAGATCAGGGACGAAGCCGACGCCCGAGACCGCCCGGGTCACCGTCTCGAGTTGTGGAGCGCCCAGCGCCAGGGCCTTTGCGTCCCAGGTCAGCGGCCGGGAGCGAACGATCGCCTGGTCGGCTTCCAGCGCGACGATCGTTCCCCATCGGATCCGGCAGCGGTCGAGCACGTAGAGGGGCGTCTCGCCGCGATCGGAACCGAGGAGGCCGACCCACGGATAGACGCCGAACACGTGGAAGCTGTGGTGGGGCACCGCGCCCGCGGGAACGTGCTCCGCGAGGAAGCCGAAGGAGGAACCGGCACGCCTGCGGAACCTGTCGGTCAACGAGTTGCCGAAGCTCGACATGTCGATCCGATCCAGGAGCGTGTTCCCGATCCAGTAGGCCTCGACGACCCGTCGATCCAGCGGGTTCGGGATCCTGGTCTCGCCGGCGATCAGCTCCAGGTACGGCCACGCTCCGTCGAATCCCCTGGCGAGCTGCACGAGCCCAGGATCGACCACGTTGGCGGAGCCGTACTCGAGCAGCGCACGGTGATCCGGGGGTCCGCAGTAGCCGAGCTCGTTGGGAGGGTAGGCGTACCGGGCGAAGAGGGAGGCGCCGTCGAGGCTCGGCGTGGATCGTGCAACATCCCGAACCCGAGCGGCTCCCCGAGCTGGACGGTCCGAGCTGACGTCCATCGATCTCCTTCGACGTTGGCGCATCCGGGCCGCTGAACCTGCG
>JBDUEF010000130.1:0-4474 GCA_040002535.1 Actinomycetota bacterium
GGAGGCGTCAGGGTTCCTGGTGGGCCCCGCGGTCTTCAACACCGTAGTGGGGGCGCGAGCTCCCAGGCGGGTTCGATTCCCGTCCGCCTCCGCTGCCAGCGGTTCTGGTGTGTCCCGCTTCGGGCCAGGAGCGACGAGGAGCCTCACCGCACGGTTCCCAGGGCCGCGGGGGATCCGAGGTACTCGAGGAACAGCCTCGCGCTGGCGGGGAGCTGCGTATCGCTTCGGCAGAGCATGTACCACGAACGGGCAAGCGGCGTGCCCTTCGTCGGCAGGAGCGCGAGATCGCCGGATGCGAGCTCATCGGCCACCGCACCCCGGGAGATGAGCGTGACCCCCAGCCCGAGGGCCACGGCGCGCTTGATGGCGCCGTTGCTGCCCACGTTCATGATCGAACCGGGCTCCACCTGATTCGCTGCCAGGAACTCCTCCGTCGCCTCCCGGGTGCCCGATCCGGACTCACGCAGCAGCCACGTCTCGCCCGACAGCTTCCGGGGATCGAACCCG
Source organism: Actinomycetota bacterium (assembly GCA_040002535.1). Taxonomy (GTDB): domain Bacteria; phylum Actinomycetota; class UBA4738; order UBA4738; family HRBIN12; genus JALYMB01. Next base: position 508 of record JBDUEF010000130.1, read on the forward strand.
TTGGACCCTCGCAAACGATGGTCGGCGACCCCGACCACCACGAGAGGGTTGTCCAGGAATGCCCTCCCGTCGAGCTCGCCGCCCGCCGGCGGACGGCCTCCGATCGCGAGGTCGGCCTCGTGATCCATCAGCTTGGCCACCGTGCTGGAGCGGTTGCCGACCTCGATGCTCACCTGCAGGCCGGGCTGCTCCTTCAGGAAGCCCGCGATGATCTGCGGCAGCACGTACTCGCCCGCCGTCGTCACCGCTGCCAGCCGAACGTGCCCCGGTCCCCCGGCCGCCTCGCGAGCGGCGCGCCCTGCCCGATCGGCAAGGCCCAGGATCTGCGCGGCGTAGACGGCGAACTCCCTGCCGGCCGCGGTGAGGCGTATCCCCCTTCCGACCCGCTCGGTCAGCCCCACGCCGAGCTCTCGGCTCAGCGCAGCCACCCCCGCCGATACCGAGGGCTCGGTGACCACGAGCGAGGCCGCCGCCCGGCGAACAGAGCCGGCCCTCGCCACCGCCAGGAAGGTGCGAAGCTGCCCGAGTGTCACTTAGGTATCTCCTTAACTGGATCATGGGAAGTTTACATTGTCTCCCCATCCAGCGGGCCGTAGGTTGCAACGAGGGAACCCCACGAAAGAAGGCCCAATGGCCCAGGCGACGAAGCACGGCGGGAAGCGCGCTCGGTTCGCTGCGGGCGTGATCCCGTACACGGAGATGGGGTACTGGCGGCCCGACTACGAACCCGAGGACACCGACATCCTGGCTGCGTTCCGCATCATCACGCAGGAGGGCGTCGAGGCCGAGGAGGCCGGAGCGGCCGTGGCCGGCGAGTCCTCCACCGCCACGTGGACGGTCGTGTGGACCGACCAGCTGACGGCCTACGAGAACTACCAGGGCAAGTGCTACAAGGTGGAGAAGGTCCCCGGGACCAACCCCCCGCAATACATCGCCTTCATCGCCTACAAGCTCGACCTGTTCGAGGAGGGTTCGATCGCGAACCTGACCTCGTCGATCATCGGCAACGTGTTCGGCTTCAAGGCCATCAAGGCCCTGCGGCTCGAGGACATGCGGATCCCACCCGAGTACCTGAAGACGTTCCAGGGGCCGCCCCACGGGATCATCATCGAGCGCGAGATGCTCAACAAGTACGGTCGGCCGCTGCTGGGCGCGACCGTGAAGCCCAAGCTGGGCCTTACGCCCCGCAACTACGGCCGCGTCGTCTATGAAGCCCTCAGGGGCGGGCTCGACTTCACGAAGGACGACGAGAACATCAACTCCCAGCCGTTCAACCGATGGAGGGACCGGTACCTCTACAGCATGGAGGCCGTGAACCGGGCGATCGAACAGACCGGCGAGATCAAGGGCCACTACCTGAACGTCACGGCCGGCACGATGGAGGACATGTACGAGCGGGCGGAGTTCGCCAAGGAGCTCGGCAGCGTGATCGTCATGATCGACCTCACCATCGGCTACACCGCGATGACGTCCATGGCCAGGTGGGCCCGGAAGAACGGCCTGATCCTGCACCTGCACCGCGCCGGCCATGCCACCTATACCCGGCAGAAGACGCACGGGGTGAGCTTTCGGGTCATCGCCAAGTGGTGCCGGATGCTCGGCGTCGACCACATCCACGCGGGGACCGTGGTCGGCAAGCTCGAAGGCGATCCCGCCACCATCAAGGGCTACTACGACACGCTCCGGGAAGACTTCAATCCCGAGGATCGGAGCATCGGGCACTACTTCGACCAGGACTGGGTGCACATGCCCGGGGTGATGCCCGTGGCGTCAGGCGGCATCCACGCGGGGCAGACCCATCAGCTCCTCCACTACCTCGGAGAGGACGTCGTGTTGCAGTTCGGCGGCGGAACCATCGGCCACCCCATGGGCATCGCCGCCGGAGCGGCGGCCAACCGCATCGCGGTGGAGGCCATGATCAAAGCCAGGAACGAGGGCCGCGACTACATGAAGGAAGGCCCCGACGTCCTGAAGGCCGCGGCGAAGCACTCCCCGGAGCTGGCCGCGGCGTTGGACGTCTGGGGCGACATCACCTTCGAGTACGAGTCGACCGACACGCCCGATGTGACCGCCACCCCGACGTCGTCGCGATGATGAGGAAGGATCGAACGTGAGCGGACTCCGGATCACGCAGGGAACGTTCTCCTTCCTCCCCGAGCTGACCGACGGGGAGATCACGGCGCAGGTCCAGTACGGCATCGACCAGGGGTGGGCGGTGTCGATCGAGTACACGGACGATCCGCACCCCCGCAACGTCTACTGGGACATGTGGGGGATGCCCATGTTCGACATCTCGGATCCGGCCGCTGCCATCTACGAGGTGAAGCGGTGCCGTGAGGCGTTCCCCAACCGGTACATCCGCCTCAATCTGTACAACCCGAAGCTCACGAAGATGACGACCGCGGCGCAGTTCTTCGTCCAGCGCCCTTCGCACGAGCCCGGATTCCGCCTGGAACGGCAGGAGGTTCAGGATCGGGTGATCCGGTACACCTTGCATCCCTACGCGACCCAGCATCCGTCCGGGGAGCGCTACGCGCCCGACGACGGAGCGCGGGACTGACGGAGCCCGCCGAGATGCGCGAGCCGGCGCCGGAGGTCCGCCCGGCCATGATGACGAAGGGGAAGGGCTGGTCGGGCCGCGAGGGTCCGCCGGAGCCGCCGAACATGGGGCCCGGGCCGCGCGAGGACCATTCGGAGCGTTTCGGGCACGGGCAGGTGGGCGAACCCTTCGCCGATGTCGAGGACCCGCTGAACGACATCCCCGACGACGCCGAGGTCGACCCCACCGTGATCCTCGGCGACGCGAAGGTCGAGGGCGTCCTGGCCGACCTCGACCGCGAGCTCGTTGCCCTCCAGGCCGTGAAGAGCCGCATCGGGGAGATCGCGTCGCTCCTGGTGATCGACCGGTTGCGTCGCGCCATCGGGTTGGAGGCGGACCCCCCCACGCTGCACATGTGCTTCACGGGCAACCCCGGCACGGGCAAGACCACCGTGGCGAAGAAGATGGGGCAGATCCTGTTCCGGCTCGGCTACGTCCGCAAGGGTCACCTGGTCAGCGTGGGCCGCGACGATCTGGTCGGTCAGTACGTGGGGCACACGGCACCGAAGACCCGGGAGGTCATCAAGCGAGCGATGGGCGGGGTGCTGTTCATCGACGAGGCGTATCACATCTACCGCCTGGACAATGAACGCGACTACGGGCAGGAGACGGTCGAGATCCTCCTCGAGGTCATGGAGAACCAACGCGCAGACCTGGTCGTGATCATGGCCGGCTACAAGGAACAGATGAACCGCTTCTTCTCCGAGGTGCCGGGGATCTCCTCGCGCATCGCCCATCACATCGACTTCCCCGACTACGACTCGGACGAGCTCATGGGCATCACCGACCTGATGCTCGCCGATCAGCGCTACCGGTTCACCGAGGACGCCAGGGCGGCGTTCGAGGAGTACCTCCAGGTCCGGATGGCCCAGCCGCGATTCGCCAACGGCCGGAGCGTGCGGAACGCGCTGGACCGGGTGCGCATGCGCCAGGCCATCCGGTTGTACGAGGCGGCGAGGGAGGGCCAGCCGCTCACCAAGGGGGATCTCGTGACGCTGGCCGCGGACGACATCCGCAGGAGCCGCGTGTTCGAGGGCGGTGCCTACGACGGTCTCGACGCGGCTCCGGGCACCGAGCAGTGAGCGAGCGCGTCGTGCTCGGCAGCGCCAGGCCGGACACCTTCGTCGGATTCCAATGGAGTGGCGCTGAGCCCGAGGGCATGCACCTCGCGGAGCAGGCCGTGACGCTGGGGGCCATGTGGGAGGCGGACGAGCTCGTGACGTACGACCTCGACGGGATGCGCCACCGGTTCGAAACCCTGTCCGACGACTGGGTCCCCGACTCCGACTAGGCGTTCCCTACTGCATCTGTGTCTGAAGACTCCGCCGGGTCCCCCCGCTCGTGAGTACCTTCCGTCCCTCCGGGGTA
>JBDUEF010000131.1:0-4433 GCA_040002535.1 Actinomycetota bacterium
GCAACGCCGACGAGCTGGGCACGGCGCTGATCGCTCGCCTGCGCGCCGAGGCGCCGGCGAGCGTCACGGAGGTGCGCGGCAAGGGCCTCTGGGTCGGGATCGAACTGACACCGCAGGCCGCGCCGGCCCGCGCGGTCTGCGAGCGGCTGATGGAGCTGGGCGTGCTGGCCAAGGACACGCACGAGACCACGGTGCGTCTGGCGCCGCCGCTCTGCGTGAGCGCCGAGGACCTGAACTGGGCCACCGACCGGATCCTCGCCGTCCTCGCCGAACGCGCGTCCTGAAGGGGGCGAGAACCGCGAGCACCATCGGCGACGACACGTCTCCGAGCCGGCGCGCGGGTGAGGCCGTCGTGATGCGTGAGGTGTGGGGCGACCGGGTCCTCGCGGCCCGCCCACTGCGCGTCGTTCACGACGACGACGATCATCGGGCCTTCTTCTTCGTGCCGGGAACGGCCTGGAAGAACGACCCGCGCGATCACGGGGAGGTTCGATTCCTCGACGGCCCCTGGGAGCTGGAGGACCTCGTGCGCGAACGGCCGGTGCTGTCCTTCGCGTTCCCCGACCGAGCCTACGCCGTCCTGCTCACGTGGTCGCCGGCCTGGACCTTCGAGGGCTACTACGTGAACCTGCAGACGCCGCTTCGCCCGTGGGCGCTCGGCTTCGACTACGTGGATCACTTCCTGGACGTGCTGATCCCCCCCGAGCTCGGCACCTTCACCTGGAAGGACGAGGGCGAGCTCGACGAGGCGCTCAGCCGCGGGCTCGTCACCGATGACGACGCACGGCAGATCCGCCTGGCCGGCGAGCGGGCGGCCGCGCACGTGCTGGGGGCCGAGCCGCCGTTCGACCGGGACTGGACCGGGTGGCGACCGGATCCAGGCTGGTCGCCCGCTGCGCTGCCGGCTGGCTGGGACCGGATCGGCTGAGGCCTCTCTCACCTGATCAGCGCTGCCTCGGCCTGGCTAGGCGTCCCCCACCACCTGGATGTCGACGGGCGTACAGGGAAACTCCGCCGCTGCCAGAACGGTGACACGCACATGGTCTCCCACCCGAGGTGCTTCCCCACCGGGGAACGCAGCGTGCGTCGACCAGAAGCCGGGGCCCAGACCCGCCAGGGACAGCTCGCCCGCTCCTGGGTAGCAGCTGTCAGGTCGTCCGGTTCCGGGGTCAGAGGACACCGCGAAACAATCCTGCCCCGCCGCCATCCGCTGCGATGGTTGCGAGGGGATACCTCCACAGATCCCGGCGAGGCGTCCCGTGTAGATGCGCTCGCTGGGGGCGACTCGATGCGAGACGAGATATCCGGCGCCGAACCCGATGAACACGCAGAGAGCCCCCACCCAGACCAGCTGTCTCCTCGAACCACCAGGTGGAGGCGGCGGAAGGTCCGCGACACCGACCTTCGTTCTGACGCTCATGGTTCGACCACGCTACGCCCGGTCACCGTTCGCAACAATGGCCGCAGCGAGGGAGACCCGTTCCGCATCACCCCGGTCCCCGATCCTCAACCGATGGTCCAGATGACCACGATCGACACCTTGGTGGAGATGTCCCGCGGGGGCACGACGGTCAGACCGGAGGCCGCGTCGGCGTACGCGAGTGCCTCGTTCCGCACCACGTACGGTTGCGGCGCCGCCGGAGCGCCATCCTCCCGGATCTGAACGACACCGGTGACCTGGGTCCCGGCCGCCCCGGCCAGTGCGTCGGCCTTCGCGCGAGCGCTCACCACCGCGGCCTCCAAGGCGCGCTTCTTCGCCCCCACGGGATCCGAGACCTGGAACCTGACCCCACGCACGCTCGTCGCCCCGGCCTTCACCCCTTCCTGGATGGCGGGGCCGATCACGTCGAAGTCATGGACCTTGACCTCGAGCGACGTGGACGCGTTGTAGATCGTCGACTCGCTCGGCGTTCCTCTGCCGACCGTCTGCGGCGAGACGTTGAGGTTCGTCGTCTCCACGTCTCGCTGGGTGATGCCCAGCGACTTCATGGCCGCGATGACGTCGTTCATGATGCGCGAGTTCTCGTTCAGCGCGACCGTACTGTCGGGGCTGTCGGTGTGCACGCTGAAGGTGATGACCGCCTCATCCGGCTTCGTATCGATAGAGGCGGCCGACGACACGGTGATGGTGTGGGCCGGTCCGCCCGCAGAGTCCTGCCCCGAAGCCGCGGTCACCAGGACCGCAACGAGGGCGACCGACACGACGACGGCCACAGCGCCGCCACCGGCCCAGGCACGTGTGCTCATGGTTCCTCCTCTTGGTAGGGGGTCATGAGGCCTATGCCGGAACCGGCGGGGGCGTGACACCGGGCGTGCGGATGCGCGAATGTATGCACCCTCATGCCAGACCTGTCGTCGGTCCGTTCACGCTTCCCTGCGCTGGCGCGTGCCGGCACCGATGGGCGCCCGCTGGTCTTCGCCGACGCGCCGGGCGGGTCGCAGGTCCCCGGCTCGGTGATCGAGGCGATCGCGGACTACCTGGCGCACCGCAACTCCAACACGCACGGCATGTTCGAGACCTCGCGCGAGACCGACCACGTGATCGAGGGGGCTCGGCAGGCCGGCGCCGACATGACGGGCGCCGACCCCGACGAGATCGTGCTGGGTCCCAACGCCACCACGTTGCTCCTGGGGCTGTCCCGCTCGTTCGGTCGCACGCTGGGTCCGGCCGACGAGATCGTCGTCACCGTTCTCGACCACGACGCGAACGTCCGTCCGTGGGTGCTGGCCGCCGAGGACGCCGGCGCCACGGTGCGGTGGGTGGAGGTCTGCGCCGACGACGTGACCCTCGACCTCGACTCGTTCGACGCCGCACTCTCCGATCGCACCCGGCTCGTCGCGTTCACGCTGGCCTCGAACGCGGTGGGCACGATCCCGCAGGCCGCCGAGCTCGCGCGGCGCGCGAGGGCCGCGGGCGCGCTGGTCGCGGTCGACGGGGTGCACCTCGCCCAGCACCGCGCCCTCGACATCCGGGCGATCGGCGCGGACATCCTGGCCTGCTCGCCGTACAAGTTCTTCGGACCGCACCTGGGCCTGCTGGCGGTGCGCAGGGACCTGCTGGCGCAGTGGCGTCCCTACAAGCTGCGACCGGCCTCTGACGAGGTGCCGGAGCGATGGGAGACCGGCACACAGAACCACGAGGGTCTCGCCGGCCTCGTGGCCGCCGTGGACTACCTGGCCGGCGTGGGGCGCGAGTTCGGCCGTCCGGCGGCCGCGACCCGACGCGATCAGGTCCTGGCCGGCTTCGAGGCGATCCAAGACCACGAACGCGAGCTCTCGCTGCGGTTCCTGGACGGCCTGGCCGGACTCCCGAACGTGCGGCTGTGGGGCATCGCCGACCCGGCGCGGGTCGACGAGCGGACGCCCACCTTCGCGATCCGGGTCGGCGACCGGCATCCGGCGGAGACCGCCGAGGAGCTCGGTCGTCGCGGGGTGATGGTCTGGGACGGCCACTACTACGCGATCACGGTCATGGAGCGCCTCGGTCTGGCCGACACCGGCGGGGCCGTACGGGTGGGCTTCTGTCACTACCACTCCGCCGATGAGGTCGACCGCGTGCTGCACGAGCTCCAGACCCTCTAGGGTTCACTGGTCGGCACTGCCGCCCGCCGCGGCTCGCCCGCCTCCCGGCCGCTCCTGTAGAGTCTGTCGACCCCGCAGGCCCGAAAGGAAGCTTCCGACATGCGCATCCTCATCCTCGGCGGCGACGGCTACCTCGGCTGGCCGACCGCCATGCGCTTCTCCAACCGCGGCCACGAGGTCCACGTCGTGGACAACTACCTCCGTCGCGAGGCCCACCGCGAAGCCGGGACCGACTCGCTCACCCCGATCGCCGCAGGTCTGCCCGAGCGGGTGGCCGCGTGGCAGGAGATCACCGGCCAGCAGATCGGCTTCACCGAGGGCGACCTGATGGAGTGGGCGGTGTGCGAGTCCGTGTTCTCCGAGTTCCGGCCGGAGGTGGTGGTGCACTACGGCGAGATGCCGAGCGCTCCCTATTCCATGAAAGACCGCGAGCACGCCGTGTTCACGCAGACCAACAACGTGGTGAACACCCTCAACGTGCTCTTCGCGATCGAGGAGTTCGCGCCCGACGCCCACCTGGTGAAGCTCGGCACCATGGGCGAGTACGGCACGCCCAACATCGACATCGAAGAGGGCTACATCGAGATCCAGCACAAGGGTCGGACCGACACCCTACCGTTCCCGAAGCTCCCCGGGAGCTTCTACCACCTGTCGAAGGTGCACGACTCGCACAACATCCACTTCGCCTGCCGCGTCCGGGGCCTGCGTGCGACCGACCTGAACCAGGGCGTGGTGTACGGCATCGAGACCGACGAGACGCTGCTGGATCCGCGGCTGGCCACGCGGTTCGACTACGACGACGTGTTCGGGACCGCGCTGAACCGCTTCTGCCTGCAGGCGGTGATCGGCCA
>JBDUEF010000132.1:0-4297 GCA_040002535.1 Actinomycetota bacterium
AACTACACCATGGGCGTGACCGAGCAGCTGATCTTCCCGGAGATCGACTACGACAAGGTGGCGAAGGTCCGGGGCATGGATATCACGGTGGTGACCACCGCCACCGATGACGACGAGGGTCGTGCGCTCCTCATCGCGTTGGGGTTCCCGTTCGTGGGAACCACTCCGTCGGTGGCGGCCGCGAGCTAGGGGACGGGTAGATGGCGAAGACGGCACTGAAGAACAAGCAGGCGAAGAAGCAGAAGTTCCAGGTTCGCGAGTACACCCGGTGCGGCCGGTGCGGCCGCTCTCGCGCCGTGTACCGCAAGTTCCTGCTGTGCCGGATCTGCTTCCGCCAGCTCGCCCACGCGGGCGAGCTCCCGGGGGTGACGAAGGCCTCATGGTGACCACCCGCAAGTTCTCTTCGAACTTCTCCGATCCGGTGGCGGACCTGCTGACGCGGATCCGCAACGCCAACACGGCGTACAAGGACGACCTGTTGGTCCCGGCGTCGAAGATGAACGAGGCGCTGGTGAAGATCCTCGTCGCCGAGGGCTACGTCGCGGGCTACACGCCCGAGGGCGAGGGCATCGACAAGGGGCTGCGCATCCGCCTGAAGTACGGCAAGACCCGGCAGCGCACGATCAGCGGCATCAAGCGCGTCTCGAAGCCCGGCCGGCGGATCTACACCGGCCGGTATCGGCTGCCACGCGTGCTCGGTGGCTTGGGGATCGCGATCGTATCCACGTCGCAGGGCGTGATGACGGACAAGGAGGCCGCGCGCCGAGGCATCGGTGGCGAGGTCGTGGCGTACGTGTGGTGAGGAACCCATGAGCAGGATCGGACGACAACCCATCGAGATCCCCGGCGACGTCGACGTCGACGTCGCGGAGGGCAACGTGGTGACGGTGAAGGGCCCGCGCGGCTCGCTCACCCAGCCGATGCATGCCGAGATCTCGATCGTGCGAGAGGGCGACCTCATCCGCATCGAGCGCTCCGAGAACGACGGCTTCCACCGGGGCCTGCACGGACTCACGCGCAGCCTGGTGTTCAACATGGTGGAGGGTGTGACGAAGGGCTTCGAGAAGCGCCTGGCGATCGTGGGTGTGGGCTACCGCGCCGCCATGAAGGGCAAGGACCTGGAGATCCAGGCCGGCTTCTCGCATCCGGTGTCGGTGAGGGCGCCGGAGGGGATCGAGTTCGAGGTGCCCACCCCGACCTCGATCGTGGTGCGCGGCAACGATAAGCAGGCGGTCGGCGAGGTGGCCGCCAACATCCGGAAGATCCGCAAGCCCGAGCCGTACAAGGGCAAGGGCATCCGGTACGAGGGCGAGTTCGTGCGGAAGAAGGCCGGCAAGGCAGCGAAGGGTGGTGCCGCGTAGTGAACGCACAGACCAAGCGCGCGGCTCGTGTGCGCCGCCACGCCCGCGTCCGCAAGAAGATCGCGGGCAGCGCGGAGCGTCCACGCCTGGCCGTCTACCGCTCGAACCGTCACATCTACGCGCAGCTGATCGACGACACGAAGGCGGTGACGCTCGCGCACGCCTCCGACGTGGAGGTGAAGGGCGAGGGTCCCATCGAGCTCGCGAAGAAGGTCGGCGCGCTGCTGGCCGGCCGCGCGAAGGACGCCGGGGTGGAGCGCGCGGTGTTCGACCGTGGCGGCCGCCGTTTCCACGGCCGCGTAGCGGCCCTGGCCGAAGGTGCCAGAGAGGGAGGACTGCAGATCTGATGCGACGTTACGACGCGAACGCCCAGGACAAGAGCCCGTTCGAAGAGCGGGTCATCTCCATCAACCGTGTGGCGAAGGTCGTCAAGGGCGGCCGGCGGTTCTCGTTCGCCGCGCTGGTGGTGGTGGGCGACGGCGCCGGCCGCGTGGGTCTGGGATACGGCAAGGCCAAGGAGGTGCCGGCGGCGATCGCCAAGGGTGTCGAGGAGGCCCGCCGCAAGATGTTCGACGTGCCGATGATGGGCACCACGATCCCACACGCGGTGATGGGCATCGCCGGTGCGGGCCGCGTGATGCTGAAGCCCGCCGCTCCGGGAACCGGTGTGATCGCCGGCGGTCCGGTGCGTGCGCTGGTGGAGTGCGCCGGCATCAAGGACATCCTGTCCAAGTCGATGGGGTCGTCGAACCAGATCAACATCGTGAAGGCGGCCGTGCAGGGGCTGAAGGATCTGCGTCGGCCCGCTGAGATCGCAGCGCTGCGCGACCGTGAGCTGCATCAGGTGGCCCCTCGGCCCATGCTGGAGGCCGTCGCGGCGGCGCAGGAGCGCACGCAGGCCAAGCGGAGCGCGGATCTGGAGCAGCAGTACGGTGGCGAGCAGCAGCAGCAGCGCACCTCCGCCCCGGGAGGACGCCGATGAGCATGCTGAAGCTCACGCAGCGCCGCAGCGTGATCGGCCGTCCGAAGGACCAGAAGGCCACGATCCGGCGGCTGGGCCTGCACAGGATCAACGACTCCGTGCTCAAGGAGGACCGCCCGGACATCCGCGGCATGATCCAGAAGGTCCAGCACCTCGTCACCATCGAGGAGGTCGACGCATGAAGCTGCATCACCTGAAGCCGGCCGAGGGCGCGAAGACCGAGCGCAAGCGGGTGGGCCGGGGCCGTGCCGGCGTCCGTGGCAAGACCGCCGGCCGGGGCACGAAGGGGACGGGGGCACGCAAGAACGTGCCCCTGGGCTTCGAGGGTGGGCAGATGCCGCTGCAGCGTCGCGTCCCGAAGCTGAAGGGGTTCACCAACCCCAATCGGGTCGAGTACGCGGTCATCAACGTGGAGCTGCTGGCGAAGGTCTTCGACGCCGGCGAGGTGGATCCCGCCGCGCTGCTCGCCCACGGGCTCGTCCGCAAGGGGCGTCCCGTGAAGGTCCTGGCTCGGGGCGAGATCGACAAGGCGCTCGTGGTGAAGGCGCACGCGTTCTCCGATGCCGCGCGGGCGAAGATCGAGCAGGCGGGGGGCCGGGCCGAGCTGCTGGCCTGACCAGGGTAGGATAGGGACCCGTGCTCAGAGCCTTCGCGAACGCGTTCAAGGTCCCCGACCTGCGCAACAAGATCCTGTTCACGCTGTTCATCATCGTCGTGTACCGGTTCGGCTCTCACGTACCGGTGCCGGTGGTGGACATCGGCGTCATCCAGCGACAGTTGGCGCGCGGGGGCGACCAGGGAGTCCTGCAGTTCATCAACCTGTTCAGCGGCGGGGCCCTCAGCCGTCTCGCCGTGTTCGCACTGGGGATCATGCCCTACATCACGGCCTCGATCATGATGCAGCTCCTGCAGGTGGTCATCCCCAAGCTCGAGGCCTGGTCCAAGGAGGGTGAGACCGGCCAGAAGAAGATCAACCAGGCCACGCGGTACGTGACGATCGTGCTGGCGCTCCTGCAGTCGACCGGCCTGACGTTCGCCTTCCACAACGGGACGTTCGGCACCGAAGACGTCTTCCCTGCCGGGTCCTTCACGGCGCCGCGGGTGGGCCTCATCGTGCTGGTGCTCACCGCCGGCACCGCGACGATCATGTGGATGGGCGAGCTCATCACGCAGCGCGGCATCGGCAACGGCATGTCGGTGCTCATCTTCGTGAGCGTGATCTCCCGGCTGCCCAGCGAGGGCAACGCGATCCTCACCCAGGGCGGTCCGGTGGCGTTCGCGGTCATCCTGGCGATCGCCATGGCCATCGTGGTGGGGGTGGTCTATCTGGAGCAGGGGCAGCGACGGATCCCGGTGCAGTTCGCCAAGCGGGTGGTGGGGCGCAAGATGACGGCGGGTGGCAGCACCTACATCCCGTTGAAGGTGAACGCGGCCGGCGTGATCCCGATCATCTTCGCGTCCTCGGTCCTGTACTTCCCGGTCCTGTTGCAGAACGTGATCCCGGGGCGCGGGTTCGCGAACTTCGTGCAGCGGTATGTGATCAACCAGGCGAGCCCGATCTACATGCTGACGTTCGGGCTGCTGGTGGTGTTCTTCGCGTACTTCTACACGGCCATCGCCTTCAATCCGGTCGACACGGCCGATAACATCCGCAAGCAGGGCGGGTTCATCCCCGGCATCCGCCCCGGTCCTCCCACCGTCACCTACCTGAACGACATCCTCACGCGCATCACGCTGCCGGGGTCCATCTACCTGGCCGTGATCGCGTTGATCCCGTCGGTGGTGCTGGCGGTCTGGGGGATCAGTCAGTTCCCGTTCGGCGGAACCTCGATCCTCATCACCGTCGGTGTCGCCCTGGAGACCATGAAGCAGCTCGAGTCCCAGCTGCTGATGCGTCATTACGAGGGCTTCCTGAAGTAGCCATGCGCCTGGTACTCCTGGGCCCCCCGGGCGC
>JBDUEF010000133.1:0-4252 GCA_040002535.1 Actinomycetota bacterium
CGCCGCGGTCCCAGTGCCGGGCAGCGGTCAGCGGCGCTTGGTCTGCCGTGATCAACGCCACGCGGGGCACGGGGTGATCTGCGGTCATCCTTCCTCCTTATCGTCGACGCGACCTGGCCCGGTGCCGGGAGAGAACCCGGCAGAGATCGCCGCCGAGGTCATCACCAGCGCATCGATGCGTAGCGAGTGGAGGCGGGTGCGGGTGCGGGCTCGGGAACGCCATCTCACCTGAAGAGTGTATCCGGGCAGGCCCTGCTCCTTGCCGGCGTTGCCGCTAGACGGCAGCCCACGCCGCGACCGTCGGATGATCGACCGCGGAGGGGCCGACCTGTGCCGCCCCGCCGGGCGAGCCAACGCCCGCGACGCTGTCGGTGAAGTACTCGGCGTTGACCGCGGTGAACGGCTTCCACTCGCCGGGGACGTCGTCCTCGGAGAAGATGGCCGTGACCGGACACACCGGTACGCAGGCGTCGCAGTCCACGCACTCGTCGGGCTGGATGTAGAGCATCCGCGGGCCCTCGTAGATGCAGTCGACCGGACACTCATCGACGCAGGCACGATCCTTCACGTCGATGCAGGGCTCTGCGATCACGTAGGTCATGTCTTCAACGACCTTTCCGCGGCGGACACTTTGGAACCTCAATATACGCGCGGGGCCCCGGCGGCGCGTCGGGCGGCGCCGCGAACGCCGCGCCCGCGGCGAGACCTCTCCAGCGCGCCCGACGGGCTTCGATCCCGCGATTTCCGCCTTGACAGGGCGGTGAGGACGGCCAGACTCCTCTACGGGCGCACGTATCCGGTTGTCCGTGCCCCCAACGGGATTCGAACCCGTGCTTCCGCCTTGAAAGGGCGGCGTCCTAGGCCGCTAGACGATGGGGGCAGCCCGCCGTATCCCGGCCTCGGGGACAGCCGCCAGAGTATAGCGGCGCAGGAACGCGGGCCGGTGCTGGATGCGTGGCCCCGTGGTCGCCGGCCAGGAAGGATCCCTGGAGGTGCGGGAAGCATGCAGTGCAGAGGCCCTGCGGGACCGGATCCGTCTGGAAGGTGGAGGCGCGGGAGGGCACCTGGGCCGTGGTCGGCAGCGCTGACGGCGCCGGGGTAGGGATCGCCTGATCCGCTCGCGATCAGGGACTACCCATCCTGGGTGGTTCGGCGTGCGAACCCTCAAGGACGCCGATCACGGGAGCCGATGGATGGGCATGCGAGTCGTGTTGGAATGGCTGGGATTGGTGGAGCCCGACCGCTCCCGTAGGGAGCCGGTGGCCGTCCCCGGCTGGGCCCCCGTCGCGGTGGCCACCACCGTCGCCCTGGTGGCCGGCGTCGCGTCGTTCGTCGCCTGGGCAGTGCTCCGGGCGCTCCTCGTCTGATCGGTTCACACGACCAACGAGGTAGGCACCACCGGTCTCCATTCCGGAGGTCGGTCTCGTGGGGCATCTCCAGGATGTGCCGCGCTCGCAGGCACCACACGATCCGCCGTGGGCAGACGGTGACCATGCGGATCACGCGGTGGTGCCGGTCGAGGAACGCCACCACGATCGGCTCCCGCATGCCGAACGTGTGGACGGATCGGGCCCCCTCGAACAGCATGGCCGTGGGCATGCGGCGCCGCAGCCCCCGCATCCGCTCGCGGCGGGTCTCGGGGACGAGGATCGGCGGGCCCGCCTCGGTGCTGATGACGCGCACGGGCCGACGGTAGCGGTGGCCACTGACGTCGCAGCCGCCTCGGTGGGCTGTCCACGATGTCCGTCAGTCCTAGATCGGTGGGCCCGGCAGGACTCGAACCTGCGACACGAGGGTTAAAAGCCCCCTGCTCTGACCTGACTGAGCTACGGGCCCCACCACCCTCATGCTACCGACAGCGGGGGACCGGAACGCGCCGCGCTAGTCCCGGCCGTACCGGTTCGTGATGGGCAGGCGACGGTCGCGTCCGAAGGACTTCGGGGTGATCTTCACCCCGGGGGCGGCCTGCCGTCGCTTGTACTCGGCCCGGTCGATCATGGCGGCGATCCGATCCACGGTCGCGCGGTCGGCGCCGGACGCCACGATGTCGTCCACGCCCAGGTCGTCCTCCACATAGGCCTCCAGGATCGGGTCCAGGACGTCGTAGGGCGGGAGCGAGTCGGTGTCGCGCTGGCTCGGCCGCAGCTCGGCCGAGGGGGGTTTGTCGACGATACTCGCCGGGATGGGCCCCTCGCCGGGCCCCTGCGCGTTCCGCCAGCGCACCAGCTGGTACACCAGCGTCTTCGGCACGTCCTCGATCGGCGCGAAGCCGCCCGCCATGTCGCCGTACAGCGTGGCGTAGCCCACCGCGTACTCGCTCTTGTTGCCGGTGGCCAGGACGATCGAGCCGAACCTGTTCGACAGCGCCATCAGCAGGTTGCCGCGGATGCGGGCCTGGATGTTCTCCTCGGCGACGCCCTCGGTCGTGCCGGAAAACTGCTCGGCCAGGGCAGCGCGATACGCGTCCACCAGGCCGTCGATGCGGATCTGGTCCAGGCGGATGCCCAGGCGGTGCGCGCACTCCACGGCGTCGTCCACGCTGCCGCGCGACGAGTACGGGGAGGGCATCGCCAGGGCGCGGACGGCCCCGGGGCCCAGCGCGTCGGCCGCCAGCGCGGCCACCAGCGCGGAGTCCACACCGCCCGACAGGCCCAGCACCACTTCTCGGAAGCCGTTCTTGCGGACGTAGTCCCCCAGGCCCAGCAGGAGCGCGCTGTACACCTCGGCCGCTCCGGTCGGCCAGGGTTCCCGGGGCTCGGCGGTGGCGGTGGCGCCGTCCAGCTCCACCAGCAGCAGGTCCTCCTCGAACATGGCGGCGTGCGCGACGATGTCGCCGTCGGGGGCGACCACCATGGAGCCGCCGTCGAAGACCAGCTCGTCCTGGCCGCCCACGAGGTTGACGTACACGAGCCACGCGCCGGTTTCACGGGCGCGCGCCCGGCAGATGTCGATCCGCTCGCCGGTCTTGTGCCGGTGGTACGGCGAGGCGTTGATGTTGGCCAGCACGTCGACCCCCGCGGCGGCGTAGCCCTCGAAGGGCGCGCCGGGCGTCCACGCGTCCTCGCAGATGGAGATCCCGACCGAGGAGGTGCCGACCTGCGCGATGCAGCCGGCGTCGTCCGGCGTGAAGTAGCGCTTCTCGTCGAAGACCCCGTAGTTCGGCAGCTTGATCTTCCAGTAGCGGGAGGTGAGGCGTCCCGCCTGCAGGACCGCCGCCGCGTTGCGGGCGCCCTCCGGGGTGTCGTCGACGAAGCCCACCAGGACGGCGCAGTCCTGCGCGGTGGCGCGGGCCAGTTCGTCCAGCGCGGCCAGCGTGTCCCTGCGGAACGCGGGCCGCAGGATCAGGTCCTCGGGGGGGTAGCCCGTGACGGCCAGCTCGGGGAAACAGATCAGATCGGCGCCGGCGGCGGTGGCGCGTGCCGTCCACTCGGCCATGCGCGCGACGTTGCCGTCCAGGTCGCCGACGGTGGTGTTCAGCTGGCCGAGCGCGACACGCAGCACGGCCGGAAGACTAGCCGCCCGCGAGCGCTATTCCGGGCCGCCGATGTCCACGTTGTAGGCTTCCCAGACCAGATCGGCGCCCGACTGGCGGTGCCGCACGATGCTGCCGAGCAGCCGCTGGAGGTCGTCGCGCGCCTTCTCGATCGGCCACGGCGATCCCTCGTCGCCCACCTCCCCGGCCTCCAACCGTTCCAGCGCGGCTGCGGTCTGCTGGGTGATCACGGGGTGATCGGCATGCAGGCGCCGGAGCTTGCCGTCGAGCCGCGGCGCTCGTTCCATGATCTCCTCGTACAGGCCGCCCGGCGTCTCGGTCACCACCACGTGCTGGTCGAAGGCGTCCCGCAGCGACACCATCTCCTTGGTCACCACCCTGGACCAGTCGGGGGTCCGTCCGGTCGCGGGGCTGGAGATCGCCTGCTCCAGGTGCACCAGGGCCTCGTGCAGCGTCTGGCGCCGTCTGCGCGCCGCGTCCAGCGCCGGCGTGATCTGGCGGGACTCGTCCATCATCGAACTCTACGGCGGGCCGGGGCCCTGGCGCAAACCGCCCCGTGCGCGGGCAGCCCCCGTATACACTCGCCGGAGACCCCCCCTCTTTCGAAGGACGCGAGGCCCCCATGACCGAGCAGGCGCTCGATCGGTCCGCGGCACTGCTGCCCTACCTGCCGCGGCTCCTCACCCAGTGGCTCTCCGAGGATCCCGACACACGGTGGCGAGAGGTCGACGGGACGGTGGTCTTCGTCGATATCTCCGG
>JBDUEF010000134.1:0-4243 GCA_040002535.1 Actinomycetota bacterium
GATCCTCGCCACGCTGTTCACGATCCCGGCGATCTTCCCGATGATCAGCAACGGATACGCGTGGGACGCTGCGCTCCAGTTCGTCACGTTCGCCGCGACGCCGCTCATGCTCATCGCGATCCACCGCTGGCCCCATCGCTTCGCCTGGATCGTGAACGCCTTCTTCGTGCTGATCGTCGGCGTGCAGTGCGCCGAAGCAGCGATGTACGGGGGGTTGTTCCCGTCGAGCCTGACCGTCGCATTCACGTTGGTCATCATGATGGCCGCGCTCGTTGCGATCGGCCTCAGGGCGGCGGTCTGGTGGACCGCCGTGTACGTCGTCTCGGTGATCTACGCGGTGTTGATCCCGCACTGGGTCGAGCCGATCTACACGAAGTCGGATCCGACGCCGGATGCGGCCTACAATCTCGTCGCGATCGGCAGCAGCGCCTTCGCGGTGATGCTGTACTTCGTGCGCCAGCGCGATCGGTTCCAGAAGCGCTCCGACGACCTGCTGCACAACATCCTTCCCGACGAGATCGCCGAACGGCTCAAGGAGGAGGGCGGGATGATCGCCGAGGAGTTCCCATCGGCGTCCGTCCTGTTCGCCGACGTGGTCGGGTTCACGCCGATGTCGGCGGGGATGTCGCCGACCGAGCTCGTGGGCCTGTTGAACGAGCTCTTCACGACGTTCGACGGCTTCGTCACCGAGCTCGGATTGGAGAAGATCAAGACCGTGGGCGACGAGTACATGGTCGCCGCAGGTGTCCCGCGCGATCGGTCCGATCACGCGCACGCCATCGCGCAGCTCGCCCTGCGGATCCGGGACCACGTCGCGACGACCCCGGTCCGTGGCCATCGCCTGGCGCTACGCATCGGCATCAATTCCGGCCCCGTGACCGCCGGGATCATCGGCACGCACAAGTTCTCCTACGACCTGTGGGGTGACACGGTGAACACGGCCAGCCGCATGGAGTCCGAGGGGATTCCCGGCTCGATCCAGGTGAGCCCGGCGACCTACGACCTCATCAAGGACGACTACGTCTGGGAGCCCCGGGGCCTGGTGCTCGTGAAGGGCAAGGGCGAGATGGAGACAAAACATCCTCGTGGCGGAGCGCGACCCCGGAACCACCGTTCGAACGTGAGCAGAGGTCAGGTACGGATACCGAGGGCGTAGCGGAGCGAACGGTCGAGGGCCGTGCCGATGCGCGGACTGACTGCCCGTGTATCGTGCGCACCGCCGAGTTACCCGTGATCGATGCATAGGTTCGCGACAACGGCAGCCGGCCCTCCTCGTGTGACCCGCCCGGATCCGGGTATTCCTCAGATGCGCGCGATCGTGCGCGATCTCGAGCAGGACGAAGGGGGACACACATGTCGCACGTGACCGAGTCTGTCGATGTCGCTGTGCCGGTGAGCACGGCGTACAACCAGTGGACGCAATTCGAGGAGTTCCCGCAGTTCATGGGCGGGGTCGAGCAGGTGCAGCAGCTCGATGACACCCATCTCCGGTGGGCCGCAGAGATCGCCGGCAAGCGCGAGGAGTGGGACGCAGAGATCACTGAGCAGCGTCCGGATGAGCGCATCGCGTGGCGGGCGACCGGCGGCAAGGGCAACGCCGGCGTCGTCACCTTCGAGCCGCTGGGCGGCACGGAGACACGCGTGACGGTCCAGCTGGACTGGCAGCCGGAGGGCGTTACCGAGAACATCGGCGCGGCGATCGGTATGGACGATCGCCAGGTCTCCAAGGATTTGGAGCGGTTCAAGGACCTGATCGAGGCCCGTGGCACCGAGACGGGCGCCTTCCGCGGCTCCGTCTAGAGCTGAAGGCTGGAGCCGGCGGCGGATGTGCCGCCGGCTCCTGATCGCCGATTCTTGGCTTCATCCTCGGGTCGGCTGGGGAGGAGGTCTGCATGTTGTTTCGATGGTTGGGACGCGCGGTCGTGGTGGCGGCCGGTGGGTGGGTGTGGAAGCGGTTGTCGAGCCGCGGTCCGACGGCTGCCTAAACGGCGCTGACTCCCTACTCCTCGCGCCACCGCGGCAACGATTTGCGAGCATTACCCTTTCCCGACGGCGAGTCTCGATGCGGATCTGACGTGTGTTGGAAAGCTGGGGCCTCAATCAACCTTCGCCGGAAGCGAGCGGGCTACCTCACGCCGAGGGTCACCCACTCGCGGAGGTGAATCGCTAGGATGCCCGGGTGACTGACGCGACGATCCTCCCGCTCCGACTCGCGAAGCTCCACCTGCCCGAGGGGGAGAGCTGGCCCGCCGGCATGCCGTTCCCAGTCGTGGCCCACGCTGTCTTGCACCGCGATGGCGTGCTCCTGTTCGACACGGGGATCGGTACCGGCCGGCCCGACATCGACGAGGAGCTCTCGCCGGAGCGGGTGCCGCTACCCGACGCGCTCGCCGAGCACGGCATCTCGATGGCCGACGTCACCGCGGTCGCCAACTGCCACCTGCACCTGGATCACAGCGGGCAGAATGGACTGTTCCCGGAGCGGCCGATCTTCGTGCAGCGCCGCGAGTGGGCGATGGTACACGAGCCCGACTACACGATCCCCGAATGGGTGGACGTGCCCGGCCTGTCCTACGAGGTGCTGGACGGCGAGCAGGAGGTTGCGCCCGGCCTGCGGCTGATCCCGACACCCGGCCACGCGCTCGGTCACCAGTCCCTCGTCGTGGACACCGCCGAGGGCACCGCGCTGATCGCCGGCCAGGCCCTGCTCACGCTGCTCGAATGGGACGGCACCGCCGACGAGTCGCTCTCGGGGGAGCCGCCGGCCGACGACGAACGGCACGAGGCCTACGTCGCCTCGGTGCAGCGCCTGCGCACGCTGGACCCTGTCCGGGTTCACTTCGTCCATGATCCCGAGGTATGGACGAAGAGATAAGGTCGATCCGCCACCACGTCCGAGATCGGACCGGTGATCCTCCTTGGAGCTTCCGGACCTCGTGACCACGACTCTCCCGTGGCGAGCGCGCCGGCCGGAGCGACGCGCGTTCGAACGCCATCGTCGCTCATCCACCGTCCGGATGCCGGGAGGCACCAGCCGGGCCGGTTGGTCGAGAGGGACGGACAGCGCACGCCGCCCGCCAAGCCCTTCTCGTCAGTTGACGACCAACTCCCCCTGCATGCCGGGAGTGTGCAGGCTGCAGTAGAAGACGTAGGTGCCCGGCTCCCCGTCGAAGGTGACCCGCTGCTCGCTGTTCGGCGGCACGCTCAGATCGATCCCGAGCTCATCGATGGTGAACGTGTGGCGAGTGCTATCTCCGTTGGTGACGTGCACCGAGATGCTCCCAGCCGCTGCCTCGATCTCCGCCGGAAGGAACTTGCTGTCCTCCGCCATCAAGCGGATGTCGCCGGGCTGCACCGGGGCGCTGTCGATCCCCGTGAACGCCACCACGGCCGCGAGGGAAGCGACGACGATCGCCGCCCCTGCCGCGATCGCGGTCAGCCGGGCGGAACGCGAGGGGGTCTTCGGGCCGGAGCGGAGCGACGGAACGGCGGCGATCACGCCGACGAGCGAGGAGACCGTGAAGACGCAGAGCGGAACGAAGTCGGCCAGCGATTCGGGATGGCTCAGGGCGTCCACCAGGAATGGAGCGCTGGCCAGCAGGACCGCCAGAGAGACGACTCCCAGCCAGATGATCCCGACCCTGGTCCAACGCAGCATCACGAGCAACCCGATGATGAATGGCGCCGCCATCGCGAGGAGGAAGGGCTCGAGGCTCAGCTCGATCAGCATGGGGACGAGGAACGAGATGACGACGGCGACGGCCGCGATGATCTGGAGCCGGCGCCACCCGAGCGAGCCGGCCGGCTCGACTACCCGAGTCTGGGGTCCCTCATCCATGTGCCTCTCCCTCCGGCCTATGGGGCGTGTCGAGTTGCCATCCGAACGTTGACCGGTAGAACTCCTTCGTCCGCGCGAGATCCTCGGTGGGGATCTCGAAGTGCACGACCTCTGCCATGGCTCGGCTCCTTCCTCGCACGACGTCCGAACACGGGCACTCTATCCCCGACGGGGGGACGTGCCGAGTCACATCGGTGGCCTCAGCAGGAAGCGGACCTGCGACATCCGATTCGGGTGGCCGTGTGTCGTCCTGCGGGAGCGCGGCCCATGTCCACGACTTGTGGTCGCCTAACCGGGTGCGACGTGAGGAGAGCTGCGGAGAGCTGTGGAATGGAATACGGTAGATGGCACGTCGACGACAGGGAGGCGAACCGTGCCACCGAAGAAGGCCACGGCGAAGAAGGC
>JBDUEF010000135.1:0-4140 GCA_040002535.1 Actinomycetota bacterium
TCGTGGGGGAGGTCCGGGGGGGCGAGGCCCTGGACATGCTGCAGGCGATGAATACCGGCCACGATGGGTCGTTGTCCACCGCGCACGCGAACGGCCCCCGGCATGCCCTCTGGCGCCTGGAGACGATGGCCATGATGTCCGACGTCGACCTGCCGGCAGCGCACATCCGAAACCAGGTCGCGTCGGCGATCGACGTGATCGTGCATCTGGCCCGGTTGCGCGACGGCCGTCGCGTCGTCTTCGACATCTCCGTCATCGAGGGCATGCATGACGGTGAGCCGCTGATCCGGCAGGTGTTCGCGTTCCGGCCACGTGCCGGCGCCGACGGACGCTTCGAAGCGACCGGCGGCGAACCGGTCATGGCCGCACTGCTCGCGGAGCGCGGAGCGGCGGCGGACCACGGACTCTTCGAGCCGGGAGAGGATGCGTGAGCTGGCTGCTCGTCGCAGCGGGATCCTTGGGGCTCGGATGCATCCTGTCCGGCCGCGCGGTCGCTGCGGTCATGCACGCGGGCGCAATGGGGCGCCTCGCTCCCGTCGCCCGAGGCGGGCCCCGTGGGAGAGGTTGGACGCCGGATCTCCGCACGTTCTGGAGGTGGGCCCCGTTGCTGGGAGCCCTGTTTGGGTGGCTGGTCGCAGCGGCCCCGGGCGCCGTGATCGGGGCGATCGCTGGCGTCGTGGGACCTCGGGTGTGGGATCGTCGACGTGACGCCGTGCGCGCCGGCCTGCTGGAAGACCAGCTCGCCGAGGCGGTCTCCTCATTGGCGGCGGGGATGCGCGCGGGTCTGTCACTGGCGCGCGCCATCCGCTTCGCCGCGGAGGAGGCGGAGCCTCCACTGGCCGGATCGCTCGGTCCGGTCGCCGATCGGATCGACCTGGGGCTCCCCTTGGAGCAGGCGCTCGCGGAGTGGGCGCGTTCCATCAACAGCGCCGACGTCCGCCTGCTCGCGGGCGTCTTGGAGCTCCACCGCCGTACGGGCGGGGAGCTGCCGGTTGTGCTCGACGGCGTGGCTGCGACGCTGCGAGAACGACGTGCCGCGGACCGGGAGGTGCGGGCGCTCACCGCTCAGGCTCGACTCTCCGGCGCCATCCTCGGTCTTCTGCCGATCGGATTCTTCCTGTTCCTCTCGGTGACCTCGCGCCAGGACATCGAGGCCGCCCTGCACTCGTCCGCGGGGATCGCGGCGATCGCCCTGGGATCCGTGATGCAGGGGTGCGCGTTCGTGTGGATCAGGTCCCTGTTGCGCGTGGAGGTCTGATGCCGGTGATCGCCGCGGCTCTCGCCGCCCTCTGCGCCATTCTTCTCGTTGGTGCTGTAGCGCGGGCGCATGGGAACCGGCCGCGGCTTCCGGCGGCGCCCGTCGCCCCCACGGCGCCGTCTCGACGCCTGCCCGCACGACACCTATCGGCTGCGGTCCTGGCAGGGATGTGCCTGCTGGCTCCGCCGCCTGTTCCCTTGCTTGCACCCGTGGTCGGGCTGGTGGCGTGGCGCGCGCCGGTGTTCGTGGCCGGGAGAGCCTCGCGCCGTCGCCGGGCGCGCGTCGATGCGGAGCTGCCCCAGCTCCTGGACCTGCTGGCTGCCGCCTCGTCGGCCGGGTTGTCGGCCTCGCTCTCGCTGAGGCGAGCCGCCGGCGCGCTGGAGGGTCCTCTCGCCGATGAGCTCGGCAGCGTGTTCCGCGCCGTCGATCTGGGCGGCCGGTGGCGGGAGGAGCTGGGTGTGACCGCCGAACGCCTGGCACTGCCCGATCTTCGGCGCACCGTGACGGCGCTCACGCGAACGGAGACGCTCGGGTCCTCGCTCGCCACCTCGATGCAGGAGCTGGCTGAGCGCGTCCGAGCCTCGCGCCGCGCTGCGGTGACCGAGCGGGCGCGAACCGCCCCGGTGAAGATGCTGTTCCCGCTGGTCTTCCTGGTTCTCCCCGCATTCCTCCTCCTCACGGTGGTGCCCGTGCTGCTGAGCACCCTTCAGTCGATCCGGTGAGAGGAGGTGTTGGGTGTGTTGCTCTCGTGGTTCGTTCGCGTCCAGCTCGCGCTGCGACGTGAGGATGGACAGACCACCGCCGAGTACGCGTTGGTGATCCTGGCGGCGGCGGCCGTCGCCGTGGTGCTAATCGCCTGGGCGAAGAGCTCCGGCAAGCTTCCCGCGTTCTTCAACGACATCATCGACAAGGTGACGGGGAGTGCCGACGGCGTCTAACTCCGGCGTCGGGACGGGCGTCACGGAGCGGGGAACGGCAACCGTCGAGTTCGCGCTCGTGCTACCCCTTCTGCTCGTGATGTGCCTTGCCCTCGTGCAGGTGGGGCTGCTCGCCCGTGACCGGTTGCTGACGGAGGCTGTAGCGCGCGCCGGGGCGCGCGAGGCAGCCCTCCAGGCCGACGAGGCGGCGATCCGCGATGCCGCACTGGCGGCGGGGCCGGGACTCGATCCCGGTGCGGTGACGATCGGGGTTACACGCGAAGGGTCGATCGGCGATCCCGTCACCGTCGCGGTCGGCTACGCCGAGCAGATCCGCGTTCCCTTCGTGGACTGGCTCTTCGGGAACACGGTGTCCATGACCACCACCGCCACCGACCGCCAGGAGTTCGCGTGAGCGCCCCGGAACGCGGCTCCGTCTCGATCGTCGTCGTGGCCCTGATGGCGGTGGCGCTGGTCCTGTCGATGGGGATGACCGACCTGGCGCGAGTCCTGACGCGCGCCGCGCGGGCGCAGACGGCCGCCGACGCCGCCGCGCTCGCCGCCGCGCAGGAGCTGGCGACCGGATCGGCGTCGGGCGTCGAGCCGGCCGACATGGCGGCAGCCTACGCGGAGCGCAACGGCGCCGTCCTCACCGCGTGCTCGTGCGAGGCCGGCGGCACCGAGGCCGTCGTGACCGTCACCGTGCGAGTGGGGCCGCTGGCGTTCGCTCCCGACGACCGGGTCGTCACCGCGCGTGCCCGGGCGGTGGTGGACATCCCCGCCTGAGTGGGCAGGTTCGCATAACGCGGAGCGCATGCCACGGGCGCTCCGAGTCATGATGACCGCGGTATGGACCCTTCCGGGCAACTCGCAGCGTCTCTTCGGTGATGAGGACGTCGATCCGCGTCGCGCTCATGCTGGTTACGCTCGCTTCGTGCACCGGGGTGCCGATCGAGGAGGGCGCCTCTCCTTCGACGTCGACCCGGAACTCCTCGCCGTCGGACGATCCCGCGACGCAGCTCACCGAGTGCCGAGGCCTGCGGGTGCCGCGGGTCGAGCTGGATACGAACCTCGATCGTGTGCGCGGGCTCCTCACCGTGAACCACACCATCCAGGGCCAGAACCGCTCGTTCACCATCGAGTACCACGACCCCAGCTGTCGGAAGAACCCCGAGACCCGCAAGCTCCTCCGGAACGTCGGCGTCTGAGGATCGCGCCGGGAAGATCTCGCGCCAACAGCTCGCCCGGATCACCCGGGCGGGTCGATCCTCCGCATCTCGAACTCCATGCCACGGAGCGGCTGACCCACGTCGACGGGCTGCTCACGGCCCGTCCGCGCGAACCCGTGCCGGGCGTAGAGCCCTTCGGCCACTTCGTTCCCGTCGGACACCCAGAGCACGATCGTCTCGCATCCTCGGTCGAGGGCGTCCGCAACGACGGCCTCCACCAGGAGATCGGCCACCCCTGTGCCGCGCGCTGGCGGCGCGACCCACATCGAGACGAGCTCCGCGGCGCCATCCACCTCCGTGAGGCAGCCCGCCGTGGCGACGGGGCGACCATCGTCCAGCGCCACGAACTGGGTGCGGTGCTCGAGTCGATCGCGCCACTCAGCCTCCGTGCGGTCACGCTCGGCGGCGAGCTGCGAGCCGAACGCGGACGGCGCATCCTCCAGCGCCGCCAGCCGTATATCGCGGTAGACGTCCCACTCGCCCGGTCCGAGACGCGCGATACGTGCCGGCATCAACGGCTCGAGATCCACCACGCCAGGATCACGAGCGCGGTCGGAGCCAGAAGGACTTGACCAACAGCCGCAGACAGCACCCGAAGCCCTGGTCGTCAGGACGTCGGCGGGACCTCGACGACGCGACCGTCGTCGAGTCCGAAGTCCCAGACGTCGATGGCCGGTGGTTCCACGCCGAGTGCCGTAAGAGCCGTGCAGATCTGGCTCCGGTGATCGGTGCCGTG
>JBDUEF010000136.1:0-4127 GCA_040002535.1 Actinomycetota bacterium
CGGAACACGTTGAACGGCACCTTGCGGAACTTCAGCGTGATCTCCGTCACCTTGTCCTTCAGCCCTTTGCCCGTGCGCAGGAAGAAGGGCACGTCGGCCCATCGCCAGTTGTCGATCGTCAGCTCCATCGCCGCGAAGGTCTCCGTTTGCGAGTCGCCGGCGACCCCCGGCTCCGTCCGGTACCCCTCGTACTGGCCGCGGACCACCTTCGAGGGATCGCAGAGCGACATCGCCCGCAGCACCTTCACGGTCTCGTCGCGGAGCCGGTTCGGTTCGAAGGAGACGGGCGGCTCCATCGCGAGGAACGTGAGCATCTGGAAGACATGCGTCGAGACCATGTCGCGGATGGCGCCCGTCTGCTCGTAGAACGCTCCTCGGCCCTCGATGCCGATCCCCTCCGCCACCGTGATCTGCACGTGATCGAGGTACCGGCGGTTCCAGATCGGCTCGAACAGCCCATTGGCGAAGCGGAAGGCCAGGATGTTCTGCACGGTCTCCTTGCCCAGGTAGTGATCGATCCGGAACACCTGCGACTCGTCGAAGACCTGGTGGATCGCGGCGTTCAGCGCCTCCGCGCTGGCCAGGTCGTGACCGAACGGCTTCTCGAAGACGATCTTGGCGCCCTCTGCCAGTCCGGCCTCACCGATCCTCTCCACGATGTCGGGGTAGGCCGACGGCGGGGTGGCGGCGTAGAAGAAACGGCCCCCCTTCGTCCCGTGACGGGCGTCGGCATCGTTCAGGTACTGCACGATGTGATCCATGGCGCCGCGGTCGGAGAACTCGCCGGTCACGTACTCGAGCCGCTTCGCGAAGCTGGCCCACGCCTGGCCCTCGGGAGCCCGCCGACCGAAGGTGGCGATGGCCTCGCGCGCGTGCTCGCGGAACCCCTCGTCGTCCATCTCGGTGCGCGCGTACCCCACGATGACGAATCCCTCCGGCAGCAGCCCCTGCAGGTACAGGTGGTAGAAGGCCGGCAGGAGCTTGCGCTTGGTGAGATCGCCGGACGCGCCGAAGATCACGATCGCCTGGGCGGGAGCCGGCACCACCATCAGGACTCCCCTCCCGTCACCGGCTGGACCTCGATCCAGCCGTCCACGGTGCGCACGGGGTACACCGCTACGGGATCGACGGCGGGCCCCTCGGTGGGCTCGCCGGACGTCACGTCGAACACGCTCCCGTGGCAGGGACACGCGACGGTCTCGTCGCGGTCGTCGAGCTCCCCGTCGGCCAGCGAGCATCCCGCATGGGTGCATGCGTCACCGAACGCGAACAGACGGTTCTGCACGTGCGCGACCGCCACTCGACCACCGGGGGTCTCGAACGCCCGCAGCTCACCGTCCGGGACCTCGGCCAGTGCGCCGACGCGGATGAAGTCCATGCCGTCCACCCTACCTACACCTACGCCAGCTGCCGGACCGCCGACCACAGCCGCTGCAGGATCGTGACGGCCCCGAGCGCGGCCAGCACCACCAGCACCGGTTCCATGGCGCCGGGGATCACCAGTCCGGCCATCAACGCCAGGAACCGCTCCAGCCGCTGGAAGAATCCCTCGGTGAGCGAGAGCCCTGCCGCCTCCGCTTCGGCGCGGATATGGCTGACCAGCAGGCTCACCACCAGCGTGACCAGCGCCAGTGCGGCGTAGACCGTCTCTCCCCGCTCGGCCAGCACCCAGAACAGAGCGGAGAACAGGATCATGTCCGCGATCCGATCCAGCACGGAGTCCATGAACGCGCCCGACCGGCCCTCGGTGCCGCGCTGGCGAGCGACCGATCCGTCAAAGACGTCCGCGAGACCCGCCGCCAACAGCACAACGCCGGCCGCGAACCAGGCGCCGCGCAGGATCAGCGCGCCGCTCACCACGTTCAGGAGGAGGGAGAGAAGCGTCAGCTGGAGCGGGCGTATCCGTGTCCAGAGCAGGAACGCCAGGATCGCCCGGTAGGGCCACGCCATCGAGCGCTGCAAGGTGCCGCCGGCGGCGCTGCGGTTCTTCCGGGGGGCCGGTAGGTCGCGAACGCGGGGCCCCTCCTGCTGCGGGTCCGGCGCCACGTCGTTCACTCAGCCGGTGTACGGCCCGAAGCCGACCACCCGGTAGCGGAAGCTGCCGCCGGGCGCCTGGTACAGGATTTCGGCATCCACGGCCGAGCCCATCAGTGCCGACCCCAGCGGCGAGGTGACGGTGATGGTGCGTGCGCCGGTGGCCCGCTCCTCGGGGTGCTCGGCCAGGAGGTAGGTCTCCTCCTCAGGATCGTCCTCGTCGAGCGCGAGGATCGTCACCAGCATCCCGGGGCCGACCTTGTCCCCGTGTTCGGGCACCTCGACGATCTCGGGATCGCGCAGCATCTGCTGGATCTTGCGGATCCGAGCCTCCATCAGCCCCTGGTCGTTCTTCGCGGCGTCGTACTCCGCGTTCTCCTTGATGTCGCCGTGCTCGCGGGCCGCCTTCAACCGCACGGCCACCCGATCGCGCCCGTCGCCCGTGAGCTCGGCCAGCTCGTCCTTCAGCCGGTTGTAGGCGTCCAGGGTGAGGGTGGCGGTGGGCTCGTGGCCCTCCTTGCGCGGAGGCCGATTCCGCAGGGCCTCCGGCAGATCGATCGGCATGGAGGCGAATCTAACAGCCCGTCTCCCTGCGCGGGAGGCCCCTCACACCTCGGAGAGGTACACGTTCTTCACCTCGGTGTACAGGTTCGCTGCGTGCATCCCCATCTCCCGGCCCATCCCGCTGCGCTTGTAGCCGCCGAAGGGCGCCTCCGTGAACACGCTGCTTGCGGAGTTCACACCGATCACGCCGGTGCGGATCCCCTTCGCGACGCGGATCGCACGGCCGATGTCACGGGTCCAGATCGACCCGGACAGCCCGTACGGCGAGTCGTTGGCCATGGCGATCGCCTCCTCTTCGGTCCCGAAGGGGATCACGCACAGGACGGGCCCGAAGATCTCCTCCCGGGCCACCCGCCACCGGTTGTCCACGTCGGCGAGCACTGCGGGCCGCAGGTAGAAACCGGATCCTTCCGGGACCTCTCCGCCCGTCATGTGCCGCGCGCCCTCCTCCCGACCGATCGCCAGGTAGTCCAGGGCGGTCTGCCGCTGTCCCTCGGAGATCATCGGACCCATCTGGGTGGACTCCGCCAGCGGTGGACCGACCGCGATCGCGTCCGTGGCGGCCACGAACCGCTCCAGGAACTCCTCGTACACCTCGCGCTGCACGAACGCGCGCGACCGCGAGCAGCAGTCCTGGCCCGCGTTGTCGAACACCGACCAGACGGAGCTGGCGATGCATGCACCCAGGTCCGCGTCGGCGAACACGACGTTGGCCGACTTGCCGCCGAGCTCGAGCGAGACCCGCGTGATGTTCGTGGCCGCGGTCTGCATCACCCGGGTGCCCACCTCGGTGGATCCGGTGAAGCTGATCTTGCTCACGCGCGGGTCGGCGGTCAACGCGCCGGCCGTCGTCGAGCCCGGCCCGGGCAGGACGCTCAGCGCGCCCTCCGGTAGACCCGCCTCCGCCAGGATCTCCCCGAGGGCCAGCGCGGTGAGCGGTGTCTGGCTGGCGGGCTTCAGCACGGCGGTGTTCCCGCACGCGAGGGCCGGCGCGACCTTCCACGAGGCGATCACCGCCGGGAAGTTCCAGGGGGTGATGAGCGCGCACACACCGACGGGCTCTCGCAGCGTGAGGTCGATGCCGGGCTGCTGGATCGGGATCGTCTCGCCCAGGATCTTGTTGGCGGCGCCCCCCCAGTACTCGAACACGGCCGCCACCAGGCCGATCTCGCCGCGCGCGGCCGTGATGGGCTTGCCGCCGTTGCGTGCCTCCAGGCGCGCCAGCTCCTCGTGGCGCTCACGCACCAGCGAGGCGGCGCGGAGCAGCACCCGGCCGCGCTCGGTGGCGGAGGTCCGGGGCCACGAGCCCTCCTCGAAGGCCCGATGCGCGATCTCCACCGCTCGGGCCGCGTCCTCGGGACCCGCCTCGGCGACCTGGGCCATGGGGTCGCCGGTCGCCGGCTCGATCACCTCGAAGGTCGCGCCGTCGACGGCCGCGTGTCGCTGTCCACCCAGCATCAGCAGTTCGCTCACTACGTCCTCCTCGCGCCCGGCCCGGCTGATAGTAGAGCGTGCGGCACGGCGACCGA
>JBDUEF010000137.1:0-4102 GCA_040002535.1 Actinomycetota bacterium
ACCATCACGTGCTTGATGTTCGTGTAGTCCTCGAGCGAGTACACGGACATGTCCTTGCCGTGACCGCTCTGCTTGTACCCGCCGTGGGGCATCTCGGGCGTGAGCGGGATGTGGGTGTTCACCCACACGCAGCCGTACTCGAGCCGGCGGCTCATGCGCATCGCGCGTCCCACGTCCCGGGTCCACACGCTGGACGCGAGGCCGTAGTCCACCCCGTTGGCCCAGCTCAACGCCTGCTCCTCGTCGGAGAATCGCTGCACGGTCACCACCGGTCCGAAGACCTCCCTCTGGACGATCTCGGAATCCTGCGCCGGGTTGGCGACGACGGTGGGCTTGTAGAAGAAACCCCTGTCCCCCATCGTCTCTCCGCCGGTGAGGATCTCGGCGCCCGCCTCCTTCGCACGATCCACGAAGCCCTCGACCCGCTCGAGCTGCTCCTTGGAGACCACGGAGCCGACCTCGGTGTCCTCCGCTGTGGGGTCGCCCATGTGGATCGACTCCACGGCGGGCACGAGCTCCGACAGCACGTCGTCGAAGACGCCCTGCCCCACCAGCACCCGGCAGGCGGCCGTGCAGTCCTGTCCGGCGTTGAAGTACCCCGCGATCTTGATCCACTCCACCGCCGACGCCAGATCGGCGTCGTCGAACACGATGACCGGCGCCTTCCCACCGAGCTCCAGGTGCACACGCTTCAACGAGTCGGACGCGTTCGAGTGGATCAGCTTTCCCGTGTTCACGTCACCGGTCAGCGACACGATGCCAACATCGGGATGGCGCACGAGCGTGTCGCCCACCGGCACGCCGTCGCCGGTGATCACGTTGAACACGCCGGGCGGGAAGATGTCGGCGGCGAGCTCGGCCATCTTCAGCGCGGTGAGCGGCGTGAGCTCCGAGGGCTTCAGCACCACGGTGTTGCCGGTCGCCAGCGCCGGCCCGATCTTCCAGATCGCCATCATCAGCGGGTAGTTCCACGGGGCGATCAGCCCGGCGACGCCGATCGGCTCACGCCGGATGAAGCTGGTGAATCCCGCCATGTACTCACCAGCGCTGCGGCCCTCCATCGTGCGCGCGGCGCCGCCGAAGAACCGCAGGTTGTCCACGATCGGCGGGATCTCCTCGGCCATAGTGACGGCGACCGGCTTGCCCACGTTGATCGACTCGAGGCGTACCAGCTCCTCGGCGTTGGCCTCGATCGCGTCGGCGAGCTTCAACAGGGCGTGCTGGCGATCCTTGGGCGTGGAGTCGTACCAGTCGCCGTAGAAGGCCGTCTTCGCCGCCGCGACCGCCCGATTCGCGTCCTCGGCCGTGCCCTCCTGGACAGAGGCCACCACCTCGCCGGTGGCGGGATTGATCACGTCGCGGGTCTGACCGTCCGACGAGTTCGCCCACTCGCCGTTCACGAACATCTGATAGCTGTCGGCCATCTTCCCCTCCTTGGGACGCGCTACGCGAGCCGGACTGAACCGCACGTCAGGAGCCAGTATGCCGCGAACGAGGCCGAACGGGCCACCCGACGCTTGGGCCAGACCGGAGGCCGCGTCTGGACGGCCTGGACAATCCCCTCAGGCGTCCTGCGCGGCCATCAGGTCGCGGGCCCGCAGCGCCAGCCAGAACTCCATCCGGTCGAAGCTGCTGGTGAGTTCGCGGTTCGTCAGCTCCTCCACCTTGCGCATCCGGTAGCGGAGGGTGTGCCGGTGGACGTAGAGCTGCGCGGCAGCCGTCTCCCACCGGGCGTTGTGCTGGAGGAACGCCTGGAGGGACACGGCCAGCTCGCCATTGTGATCCCGGTCGTAGGCATCTAGCGGCGCCAGCATGGCGTCGGCGAAGGCGCGCAGAGCGTCGGGATCGGTCATGGACAGCAGCAGCCGGTACGTGCCCAGCTGCTCGAAACCAGCCGTGGCCCACCCCTCCAGCCGGCAGACCTGCAGGGCGTACCTCGCCTCGCGGAGACTCCGGGCCACATCGGTGATCTCCGCAGGCGATCCGGCGCCCATCAGCAGGTCGGCGCCAGTCTTGACGCCCAGCTCCTTCCCCATCTGCGACAGATCGGTGGGCTCGCCGTCGCCGGGGACCAGGAGGTTGACCCCGCCCGCGTGGGTGGAGATCAGGAATCCCCCACCAGCCCGGGACAGACGATCGGTGGCGGCGTGCGAGACCGCCTCCGGCTCGCAGCCCTCGATGGCGATCACCATCACGCGTCCCTCCTTCGGGAAGCCGAACGGAGCGAGCCCCCGGCCGGCATCGGCGCGCGACATCCCGCCGCGGGCCAGCTCATCGAAGAAATCCCCCTGCAGCCTGCGCTGCGCGTCGGCCACCGCGCGAGAGGTGGCGAGCTCGATCGCGAACAGGCTGAGGGCGTGGCCGGCCACGATCCGGTCCAGTTGGCTGAGCGACTCCGGCTTGCCGACGGCCAGGAAGGCCTCGACCCGGCCCTGCGCGCCCACGGGCTGCACCCAGATGTGGTGACCGCGGTCGACGAGGGTCAGCGAGAAGCTGGTGCCCTCCGGGCGGGAGTCCTTCAGCTCCTCCCAGGTCCGGGCGGCGCGGAGCGACGCCGCTCGCGATGTGGACGCCAGTGGCAGGCCGTGGAGGTCGAGCAGGAGGACCCAACCGCCGGTGACATCGGCGAGCGACGCGGCAACGCCCTCCACGCCGCGACCCTCCATCACCGAGCGTGTCAGCACGTGCTCGGCCTCGACGGCTCGCTGGAGCGTGTCGTACTGCTCGGCAAGGATCCGAGTGAAGATCGCCTCCGTGATGGCGATGAACGGAACGGGGTAAGGCACCTCGAACAGCGGCAGGTTCGCTGCCTCCGCCGCGGTGATCAAGGACCTCGGCGTCGTGTCGTGCGTGAAGCCCAGACCGAACCCCAACCCGGCCACACGGGCGGCGGCCAGGCGCTTCACGTACGCACGCTGGGCGGCACGTGTGGTGCCCACGTTCATGCCGGTGGTGAGGATGAGCTCGCCTCCCTTCAACCAGGGCGTGGGGTCCTCCAGCTCGCTCGCGTGCACCCAGCGGACGGCGCCGCCGGTCTGCTCCTTCCCGGCCAGCAGACGCAGGGGCATGCCCGGGACGCCGAGGATGTCCTTCACGGTGACGGCCACGCCTGGATTGTACGAGTCGTACAGGGACGATCGATACCGGGACGCCTCCGAGAGCACTGGATGGACGGAGTGGACAAAACTGACCGCGATGCATGGTCCGGCCGCCGCCTGACAGGCGTGCGTCGGCGACCGACACTCGCGGCAGACCCGGTCTCGTGCGCCGGGTGACGCCCGCGCGGAGGAGGTTGCTGAGTGGACATCCCACAGGAACGCAAGCTGGTCACGGAGATCCCGGGACCGCGCTCGCGCGAGTGGTTCCAACGCCGGGCCGCGGCCGTACCACAGGGCGTCGGCGCGATCCACCCGATCGTGACCGCGCGCGCGTCGAACGCGATCGTCGAGGACGTCGACGGCAACCGGCTGATCGACTTCGCCACCGGCATCGCCGTGCTGAACGTCGGCCACACCGCGCCCGAGATCGTCGCCGCGATCCAGAAGCAGGCCGAGCTCGACACGCACTCGTGTTTCCACGTGACGGCCAACGAGCCGTACATCGAGCTGGCCGAGCGGTTGAACGCCCTGACGCCGGGGACCTTCGACAAGAAGACCATGTTCGCGAACTCCGGCGCCGAGGCCGTCGAGAACGCCGTGAAGATCGCGCGCAAGGCGACGGGCCGCTCGGCGATCGTCACGTTCGACCACGCGTTCCACGGGCGGACGCTGCTCGCCATGTCGCTGACGGCGAAGGTCATGCCGTACAAGCAGGGCATGGGGCCCTTCGCGCCGGAGATCTACCGCCTGCCGTTCGCGTACCCGTACCGGTGCCCGACCGGCGGCACACCCGAGACCTGCGCCGAGCCGTGCCTCGCGTACGCGCTCGCCGAGATGCACACGCACATCGGCGAGGAGAACATCGCCGCCGTCATCATGGAGCCGATCCAGGGCGAGGGCGGGTTCATCGTGCCGGCGCCCGGCTTCGTCGTCGGCATCGCCGAGTTCTGCACCGCCAACGGCATCGTGTTCATCGCCGACGAGATCCAGAGCGCGATGGGCCG
>JBDUEF010000138.1:0-3903 GCA_040002535.1 Actinomycetota bacterium
CGTCGAGTTGGAATGGCCGTCCGCGATGCGCTGCAGGATCTCCAGCTCGCGCGGGGTGAGGCGCTGCATCCGCTGCTCGATGGTGCCGTCCTGCGCGCGCCGGTGCCGCAGGCGGCTGAGCGACCGGTTGACCTCGTCTTCGGCGTTCAACGCGTCCCCGTGGTACGCCCGCCGGATCGCGCCCGGAAGCTTGCTCACCGCCTCGGTCTTGCGCAGGAGCCCCAGAGCACCGGCCTGCACGGCACGACCGATCGCCAGATCGTCCTCGGAACCCGACAGCACGATCACCTGCGTGTCGGCGGCCTCGTCCCTGATCCTGCGGGTGGCCTCGATGCCATCCATGCCCGGCATCGACATGTCCATGATCACGACGTCGGGGCCGAGCTTCGCGACCGCCTCGATGGCCGCGGCGCCGTCGGTGACCACCTGGATCACGCGAAGGTCCCCCTCCTGACGCAGCACGATCTCCAACGCCTCGCCGAACGCCAGGTGATCGTCGGCGATGACGATGGTGATCTCGTCGCTCTGGTCGACGTCAGTTCCCCCCCGTGGCATCGCAACGATGCTATGGCGTCGGAGGCACCGAAGCACGTACCTCCGCCGGGGGATTTCTGTCACTGGTCCTTCCGGCTGACACGGTTGGCGAACGGCGCGGCCGCCGGTAGCGTCCCCAGAGTGAATACCACCATCGAAGGCAAGGTCTACCCGGAGGCAACCTTCGAGGTCGGTGCCGAGCACGTTGCCGCGTTCGCCAGCATCGTGGGCCAGACCGTGCCGGGCATCCCACCGACCTTCCTGACGCTGCCGGAGTTCGATGTCTTCGGTCCGATCATGGACGATCCCGAGCTGGCCCTGGACTTCCCCCGCGTCGTGCACAGTGATCAGGAGTACGTGTGGCACCGTCCGCTCACCCTGGGTGAGACCCTCACGGTCGGGTCGCGCATCGCGTCTATCCGCGAGCGCGGGGGCCACGGGTTCCTCACGATCGAGGTGTCGCTGACCGCGCAGGACGGCGGGCCGGTCGCCACCACCTTCGCCACGCTGCTCGAGCGGGCCGCGGGATGAGGTTCATGGATGTCCAGGTGGGGGACGAGCTGCCATCCCTCGCACGGCTCGTGACGCGGGAGGATGTCGACGCGTACGCCGAAGTCTCGGGGGACCACAATCCGCTGCACC
This sequence comes from Actinomycetota bacterium, assembly GCA_040002535.1. Classification (GTDB taxonomy): domain Bacteria; phylum Actinomycetota; class UBA4738; order UBA4738; family HRBIN12; genus JALYMB01. The sequence goes on from JBDUEF010000138.1 coordinate 1,177, forward strand.
GGGACGACGAGGTCGCCCGCCGTGCGGGCTACCCCGGGATCATCGCCCACGGCATGTTCACGCTCGGCCTCCTCGGTTCGTGCGTGGTGGCATGGACGGAGGACCCTGCGGCCCTGCTGCGCATGAAGGCGGCCTTCCGCGCTCCCGTCTTCATGGGCGAGACGATCGTGGCGGGGGGGCGCGTGCGGGCGTTGGATGCGGAGTCCCGCACCGCGACCATCGAGGGTTGGGTGCAGCTGGACCGCGACGGTCTCACCGAGTATCCGGTGAAGAAGGGTGAGGTCTGGGTGCGCCTGGAGTGACCACCGGGCGGCGTTGCACCGCCCGGTGGCTCCCGCTGCTAGACGTCGAACGGCTCCTCGCGACGCACCCGGCCCGACATGGCCTGGATCGCGTCGCCCATCCGGTCGATGACGATCTGGATGTCATTGCCGTAGCCCTCGTCGATGCGCACCGAGAGGCGGTCGATCTTCTGGCCCATGACCTCGGCCACCTTCACCATGGCCTCGGCGGTGGACTGTGTCTCCTTGTGGAGTTGGTCGGCCATCGACTGGAAGCGGTGATCCATGCTGCCCATCACGTCGCCCGCCAGCGAGGCCTGCAGCTCCTTCACCGCTCGCAGGGCCAGCCGTGCGCTGTCGGCGCCCCCGTCGCCGGCGCTCCCTGCCGGCATGGTGGACATCCGTTCGCCCAGGATCCGGTTGTCGGAGCGGATCATCTTCGCGAGCGCGGTGAGACGGTCGTCCACGTGACGTGCCAGGCGCTCGGCCGTCTCCGCCGGCAGGTCTGCTGGATCGCCCACCCGGTTGACCGCGTCGGCCACGGCGGTGAGCTTCGAGTCGATCCGGTCCGAGAGCATCGCCATCTCTCGGTCGACGGTGGCGACGAGCTCGTCGGAGATCGCCTCCACGCGCTCACCCACGAGATGCTCGACACGCTCCATCCGCTCCTGGGTGGCGGCGGCGTGCCCAACGAGCGCCTCCCGGGTCTGGGCGGCCATGCCGGAGAGCGCATCGCCGATCGCCTCGCGAACGGCGGATGCCTGGTGCTCACCCATCTGTTCGATCAGGCCACGGATCGCTTCGGAGTCCGATCGCACCAGCTGCGCCAACCCGTAGATCCGCGCCTGCATGACGGCCTGCAACTCCTCCGCCGCCTTCAGTATCTGGCGGCCCTGCAACCCGAACCGCTCGTCCACGTGGTCCGATCGACCGGCGAAGGACTCGATCTCGTCGCGAACGGTCTCCCGCACGCGGTCGAGGGCCGTGTCGTCGAGGCCGCCGAACATCTGGATCTGGGCATCCACGCGCTGGGCGAGCTGGCCCACCGCCTCGACGCCCCCTTGCACGTAGCCCTGCATCGCCTCCACGATCCGGCTCGTCTCCTGCGTGATCAGGTCGCCATGGGCCACGACCTGCTGCTGGATGCCGTCGGTGAGGGCACGCTCGCGTTCGTCCAGGAACGCCATCGTCTGCGTGATCCGCTGGTCCACCTCGGCGAGTTGCTCCCGGACAGCCTCGACCCCTTGCAGCATGGGGGAGTTGGCCGCCTCGTGGACCACGCGGGCGCTCTCGGCCAGGGAGTCGCGCATGCTGCGGCTGGACTCGGCCGTCGCGGCGAGGGAGTCCTCGAGGCTCGCCGTGCGCACGACGAGCGACTGGAACCGCTCGTCGCTCGAGGCGATGAGACTGCGGATGGCCTGATCTCGAGACAGGAGCGAGATGATCCGCTCCTGCTCCGGGCGGACGTCGGCGGCCGAGGCCCGCCACATCTCTGTGGCGATCTCGCGCATCAGCGCGGTGGCCTGCTCCTGGATCCCGCGCATGCCGTCCTCGAGCCGCTCGTCGACGAGCAGCTCGAGGGATGTCTGGGCCGGGTCTCGCGGTGCCTGTGCGGTGGGGCTGGCGGTGCCGGACCGTCGGGGGAACAGGCCGCGGGTGCGACCCTGTGCCTCCGGCGGACTCGCCGAAGTCGACTCGTGCATACGGGGCTCGCATTCCGGGGCCGGCGCGAGGCTTCGCGCAGAAGTGTAGGCCAGGCACATGTGCCCAACACGCACATCCAGGCAGTTTTCCGCGGATGCCCGCGGCCGTCTGCAGCGACGCGATCTTTGCCGGAGCCTCTCGGCGAACCCTATACTGGGTCGTCCCGATGTCCCGCGTGAGCCGGGGACGACCGGTATCGAAGGGGCGTAGCTCAACTTGGTAGAGCACCGGTCTCCAAAACCGGCGGTTGGGGGTTCAAGTCCCTCCGCCCCTGCAAGGGAGCACCCATGAACAGGCAGATGAAGCGGATGCAGCAGCGCCAGGGGAAGACCGCCCCTGAGCGGCAGGCTGCCGCGGCCACCGCTCGCCGCACCGCCTCGCAGGAGAAGAGGAAGCGCACGGCGCCCGGGCAGTTCCTCCGGGAGGTCCGTCAGGAGCTGCGCAAGGTGGATTGGCCCACCCGCGAGGAGACCACCTCCTACTCGATCGTGGTGCTCGTGACGGTGATCGTGCTCACCTCCTTCGTCTTCCTCGTCGACCTCGGGTTCTCCAAGGCGATCGTGAACCTCTTCGGCAACTAGACCTCCATGAAGGATCCCGCTGTGATCGACGAACCCATCTCCATCTCGTCCACCGACGAGCCCGACGACCCCTCCGAGGTCGGGGCCACCTCCGACGTGACCCCCGACGCCGGCGCGGAGCAGGCGATCGTGGACGAGCCGGCCCTGGACGAGGAGCCCGT
>JBDUEF010000139.1:0-3886 GCA_040002535.1 Actinomycetota bacterium
ACGTCCTCCTCGCGCCCGGCCCGGCTGATAGTAGAGCGTGCGGCACGGCGACCGACGCCGACCGCCGGCGCGCGCTACCCTTCGCGCGTCCGAGCGGAGGGGGACCGGTCATGCGTCTCGAGGGAAAGGTCGCGTTGATCACCGGCGGTGCGAGCGGGATGGGGAGGGTAGCGTCCCTCCTATTCGCGCGCGAGGGCGCGAAGATCGTGGTCACCGACGTGGCCGACGGCGACGGCGAGGCCACCGCGGCCGAGATCCGCGACGGGGGCGGGGAGGCCGCCTACGTCCACGCCGACGTCTCGAGGGAGGCCGACGCGGAGGCGATGGTGGACGCGGCGGTCGAGCGCTTCGGAGGCCTCCACGTCCTGTACAACAACGCCGGCGTGATGCTGCCCGAAGACGGATCGGTGGACGCCACCGAGGAGCGGGTCTGGGACATCACGCTAGGCGTCAACGTCAAGGGCGTTGCCTTCGGCTGTAAGTACGGGGTGCCCGCGATGATCGCCAGCGGCGGCGGCTCGATCGTGAACGTGGCCTCGTTCGTTGCCTGGATGGGTGCCGCCACCTCGCAGACGGCCTACACGTCGTCCAAGGGGGCCGTGCTGGCCATGACCCGGGAGATCGCCGTCGAGTACGCGCGGCGGGGCGTGCGCTGTAACGCTCTGTGCCCCGGTCCGATCGAGACCCCCCTGCTGATGCAGCTCCTCTCCGACGACGCGAAACGGCAGCGCCGGTTCGTGCACATCCCCATGGGGCGCCTGGGCCAAGCCGAGGAGCTGGCGAAGGCCGCCCTCTTCCTGGCCTCGGACGACTCGTCCTTCATGACCGGGGCCTCCCTGATCGTGGACGGCGGCATCACCGCCGCGTATGTGACCCCCGAATAGCTGGGCCGCGCGGGGGCCCCGGATCAGGTCCCGAAGACGGGCCGTAGCGCGTCGTAGACCGCGCGGTAACGGCCGTACGCGTCGTCGTACGCGGCCGATGTGGCCGCATCGGGCTCGTGGGACTCGGGACGGTACGAGACGAACGCGTCGACCGCCTGCGCGATCGACGAGTGCAGGCCGGCGCCCACGGCGGCCAGGATCGCCGCGCCGGTGGCGGTCGTCTCGACCGACTCGGGCACGCGGACCGGCAGCCCCGTCACGTCGGCCTTGATCTGACGCCACAACGGCCCCTTCGCCCCCCCGCCCACGATCGTGAGACGGCGCACGTCCAGTCCGGCCGACTTCATGGCCCCCAGGATGTCCCGCAGGGCGAAGGCGCTGCCTTCCAAGATCGCGCGGGTCATGTGGTCACGCGTGTGGGCGAGCGTCAACCCGTAGAACACCGCGCGTGCTGCGCCGTTCCACTCCGGCGCCATCGCCCCCTGCATGCAAGGCAGGAACACGAGCCCCTCGGCGCCGGCCGCCACGTGCCCGGCCTCCGTGGACAGGAAGTCGTACGCGTCGCCCAGGCCGACGGCCTCGGCGTCGCGCTCGATCGGAGCGAACTGATCCCGCCACCAGCGGAGGTTTCCGCCTGAGACGAAGCCGGGATTCTCGAGCAGCCACACGTCGGGGTCGGCGTGCGGATGACATTCCACGAGCATCGAGGGGTCCGCGCGAGGCTGGTCGCTGGCCGCGCAGACGGGCTCGGCCGTGCCGACGACGTCGCACACGTCTCCGGGGGCGAACACGCCGGCGCCGAGGGTCGCGGCCATCTCGTCGCCGCAGCCGATCGCCACCTGCGTGGAGGGCTCGAGCCCGGTGGCCTCGGCGAACGCCGACGTGATGGCGCCCACGGTCTGCGTGCCGGGACCCAGCGCGGGCAACCATGCCTCCTCGACCTCCACGAGGTCGAGGACACGTGTCGACCACGATCGCGACCGCGGATCCAGCAGTGCCAGGGATGACGCGTTCGAGTAGTCCACCGCGCACTCGCCCGAGACGTGCCGCAGGACGTAGGACCCCGGTGGCATCAGATGGGCGGCCCGGCTCCACAGATCGGGCTCCTCGTCGCGCACCCATATCGCCTTGAACACGGCGTGGGACGAGTCGAGGTTCGCGCCCACCTCGTCGTAGAACTCGGAAGGAGAGATACGGTCCGCGAGCCAGGCCGCCTGCGCCTCCGCCCGCCGGTCCATCCAGATCATCGCGGGCCGCAGCGGCCGCCAGGCGTCATCGCACACGACCATCCCGTCGAGCTGCGAGCCGAAGGACAGGGCCCTGATCGTCGCGGCGCCCCCCGGGCAGGCGGCCACCAGGCGGCGGCAGGCGCGCTCCACCGCGTCGGTCCACAGGTCCGGGTCCTGCTCAGCCCATCCGGGGTGCGGGAAGGAGAGGTCGTAGGCCTCGTACGCCGCATCCACCAGGGTGCCGTCGAGGTCGTACAGCGCCGCGTTCGTCCCCTGGCTGCCGACGTCGCACCCGATGACATGCGTGCCCGTCACGGCACGATCACCATCTTCAGACCGGTGCCTGCCCTGATCGTGTCGAACGCCTCTTCGATCCGCGCGAGCGGGAACCGGTGCGTAACGACGCGTGCGAGCTCGTCTTGCCGACGCGCCAGGTAGTCCATGGTGATCTGGTACTGACGGTGGGTGGCGCCGTACGCGCCGGAGATCACCAGTTCCTTGTAGTGGAGCTCGTTCATGTCCAGCGGGCTCACCGGGTCGTGCTTCGGAAGGCCCGCGAAGTACACGACGCGAGCCCGCTTCGCCGCCATGGCCAGCGCGGCCTGTTGGGCGGGCTTGGCGGGCGCCGCCACGCTGATCCGCTCCGCGCCGTGCCCGCCTGTCCTGGAGAGCACCTCCTCGACACCGTTGTCCTCGCCCGCGACCCACGCGTCGTCAACGGCATGACCGATCGCATCCATCGCGATCTTCACGCGATCCGCGGACACATCGGAGAGGAACACCCGGCTGGCCCCACGATCGCGCGCCATCACGGCCTGCCAGCAGCCGATCGGGCCCGTTCCCAAGATGACGACCGTGTCGCCCAGGCGGATGTCGAGTTGCTCGATCCCGTTCAGCGCGCACGCGAAGGGGTCGGCGACCGTCGCCAGATCCGAGGGCAGCTCCGGGGGCAACGGGATCAGGTTCTTCATGGCGATGGGAGGCACACCGGCGAGCTCCGCGTACGCCCCGGGGTATGGGTCGTACCCGTACAGCAGGTGGTGCTCGCACAGGTTCTGGTAGCCCTCGACGCACCAGCGGCACGCCCCGCAGGTCAGGATCGAGCCGAGGAACACCCGATCGCCTGGTGCGACTCCTGCCGGCAGCTCCGCGTCGGGCCCGACCTCCTCCAGGGTCCCCACCGGCTCGTGACCGAGCTGCCACGGCGTCGGCGCCTTGGGATCGCCGTTGAAGAACGTACGCGCATCCGTGCCACAGATCCCGCAGGCCTCGACGCGCAGCAGCGCCCCACCCGGATCCAGCACCGGTTCGGCCGCGTCGTCACGGACCTCGACCGCGTTCACACCGGTCATGAACGCCGCGCGCATCAGCCCGTCTCCTCCCGGAGCGAGGCGAGTGCTTTGTCCGCGGTCCACCGCTCGCGGATCACCCGTGCGAGCGCTCGGGTGATCGCCTCCGGGTTGGGGTGCATGAAGATATTCCGACCCACCGAGCAGCCGATGGCTCCGGCCTCCATGGCCAGCTCCATACGACCCAACAACTCGTCGTCCTGGAGCCTGGAGCCGCCGGCCAGGACGACCGGGATACCGTTGGCTGCTTCCACGCAACGACCGAAGGACTCGGCGTCTCCGGGCCAGTTCGTCTTCACGATGTCGGCACCCAGTTCCGCACAGAGCCGCACGTTCCGGCGGAGATACTCGAATCCGTACTGCTGTTGTAGCTCCTCGACGGTGGCGTAGGTCGTGGGGAACTCCGCCTCTGCGATGAAGGGCA
>JBDUEF010000140.1:0-3602 GCA_040002535.1 Actinomycetota bacterium
TCTCGATGAGGTCCTCGATCTCGAATCCGCACGTTCGCAGGAGCCGGATCATGTCCGCTGACGAGTTGGAAGACGCTGCTCTCTTCGCTCGCAACTGTGGCGACCCTGGTGATGGCAACCGGCGCGAAGTGGCGTCCGTAGCTGGTGAGCAGATCGCTTGGGTCGGGGCCCCCGACAGTCGGGGCCTCTCCCTGCCCTGGTGCGATCTGATGCATGGGATTCGGGCTTGTGGGAGCCGGGGCCACGGGCTAGCTTCGCCACCGTTGGTCAGTGGGATGCCCCCGATTTTAGGAGGTCACGATGGACCCAACCTTCGAGGTCGTCACCTACGAGACGCCGAAGGGCGTCGCGCTGCGGTTGGTAGGCGAGATGGACCTGTCGAACGTTGGGCTCTTGGAGCAGGTCTCCGATGGCCTCATCCGCGACGAGAGAGCAGAGATCGCGATCGATCTCCGGGATCTGACGTTCCTCGATTGCACGGGTCTGCGTGCATTGCTACGCCTTCGTGGATGCGCCGGATCCAACGAGGCCCATCTCACCTTGGTGGCGGGCGCTGCCCAGGTGATGAGGCTGTTCCAACTCACGGGGGTTTGGGAGAGATTCGAGTTCGTGGAGCCACCGGAACCTGACCCTGGGAGCGTGGTGAGCCAAACTGGATCCGGCCTCGCTAGCGTCGGCGCGTCGCCCTAGTCTCCCGGGATGGCGGTCCCGGTGTTCGCCCGGATGCTCCGCGACGATCGCGCCCGCCGCGCCAGACAGCGAGGGCTGTAACGAGGCTGCCGATCCCGATCAAACGCCAACGGTGGCGCAGCACGGCCGCGCCGGCCAGCGAGACCACCGCGCCCGCCGAGGCGGGCGCGACGTGGCGTGTGGTGGTCAGCAGCCGCAGTGGGGAGGCGTCGGCGTCGGCCCCGATCGTCGCGAAGGGACCTCGCGGTCCGTCGACCCGGACTGAGACGCCGTTCGAGGCCAGGCCGTCGGCGACCCGCGCGAGCTGTCGCCGCGGTCCCACGGCACGGCGCAGGGTTCCCACCAGGGCGGCAGGGTCGTCGGAGCCGACGATCAGCGTCGATCCGTCACCACGGACGTGCGCAGCGGAGCCGTCGGCCAGGATGTCGAGATCGGCCTCGAAGCGCATGCTGATGGCCGGCCGACGGTCAGGAACGGTGGTCCTTGTCGCTGGTGGTGACGCGCAGCGTGCCGTTGAGCTTCCACGTCGCCCGTTCGGCGGAGGGGCCCGTGTCCTTCGGCACCTCGACCATCATGTCGACGAACTCGTAGTTGATGGCGGCGCCCTTGCCCGTGAGGTACTCCCACATGTCCCGGCCCAGGTCGCTGATCGTGGTCACCTGCATCGTGTCGGTCTCGGTCATCTCGTACTCCCCTCGTTGATGTGCTTGCGTCGTTCCCCCAGTCAGCCGAGGCGAACCCTGTCGAAGCTATGCATGGGGAGCGCGGCTGAGAGGTAGGCACGCCCCATCACGCTACCGGTCCTTGCCTCGGCACGTGGTCGAGAACGTCGTCACTGGACTTCAGGCGTGATTGACGCTCTGCGCCGTCATCCGTGAGGACCGATCGATATCGGGCTTGCACACCCAGGATGCGAGTGGGAAAGTTCCACGAGGCCGGGGTATTCCATTGAGATCGAGAGCAGCGCTCTCCTCAGATATCGTCGGCGCCGACGGGCCGAAGGATCCATAGGCCGCTGCCGAGATCCGAGGCGAGCACGAGATCCCGCGAATGCTGGACGTACACGCCCCAGACCAACGGTATCCCGATCGTGTCGCTCGCCTTGGGCACGAACTGACCACGCATCGTCGAGACGCCATCCTTGTCCATCGTCCACCACACGATGCCGTCGGAGTACCAGGAGGAGAAGAACTGTCCGTGGTTGCCTGCTTCGGTGTTATGCACCGTGTACACGCCGCCCTGTGAAGAGGAGCGAGAGTGAGGGGTGGAGAATGTCCCGAGGAACTGGGTGTGCTCGTCCGCGCTCTGGCGGTAAACATACGCCTCGCCGAACCCTCCGAACTCGGACGCCCCCGGGCAATCGAGCGGGGACGTGTCTTCGGGGTTCACGACAAGCCACCGTCCGCCTCGCACGAGGGTCGTGGAGTGTGCGTCTCCGTCCTCGTCCGGTGGCGCGATCTGGGTTGTCGCGGTGCGCCGAGGTGCGGACGGATCTCCGAGACCGAGGCGTACCACGCCCGCATCCCAGTAGGACACGTACGCTGACCGGCCACCATCCTGGAATCGGACGCTGTGGGCGAAGATGACCGGCGCGCATCCGAGCCCGCCGAACGGATCGACGCCCTGCATCGTCCAGGTCGACGCGCTGACCGGACGGTGGGGATCCGTCACGTCCACGAACTCGACGGCCGGGGTGCCGACGAACGCCTGATCGACGAAGTTGTGAGCGCATCCCGCCAGGACCACCCCGTCACTTCGTTGCGCGAGATCGACCTCGTGGCATCCGATGTCGCCGAGCGGCAGCTGCCATCGACTCAAGAGTGCGGGGTGCTTCGCATCCGTCACGTCGAAGAACCATAATCCCGTGCGGGTCTCCTCCTCGTGCCCGCTGTCGAAGCAGACCTGTACGCCCACAACTGCGAGCTCCCCCTGGAAGTCCGCGGTGTCGACGTGACGCACGACAACATCCTCGGCTCGGCTGAAATCAGGGTTGGGGAGCCTGGCCACGACGTGGGGCGAGGACGCGGTGGAGATGTCGACGACGCTCACGCCCCTGCCACCGACGATCGGATCTCCGCATCGGGAACCCACGTACGCATAGCTTCCGTGTGCCCAGACATCGGCGAAATCGACGGAGCCACCCCCGAGGCCCGTGTGTCCGACAACCTCGAAGCCGTCGACCACGGCCACCTGTCCCGCTCCGGCGCCCGCAGCAGCAGCGTCCGCGGCCGCGGCCTCGACGGCGCGATCGAAGCGCATCTCGGGTGTTAACCGCTCGGGTGCGGACTGGCCGGGACCGGCCGGCAGCAGAACCAGTGCGACCGCTGCGAGAGCGAGAGTGACACGAGACTTCATGGCGACCTCCCGAACCAGGTGGTGGGTGGATGTCTACCCCGAAACCCTGTTGCAGTCAACCGAGTTGTGGTGCGACAGATGGCACGCGCGGTGCGACAGGTGTTCTCCGACAGGGCGAAGGAACCTGCTGGGCGAGCTGCTCGGCGTCATCATCGTCCTGGTGCGCCACCGTCGGACGATCGCCGGCGCCGGGTGGCCGGCGGCCTCACAGCGGCTGCACGCGGCGGCGTCGCTGCTGTTCACGATCCCGGCGCTGGGTCTGCTCGCCTACATCATCGGGCGCTACGCGGATGACATCGAATCGGCGCCGCGCGGGCTTTTCCTGGCCCTGGACCATGCGACCTTCGTCGGCATCCTCACGAACGCGATCGTCGGACTGCTGCTGGTGGTCTGCGCGACGCGGCGCGAGATCTGGGCATGGGCCGACGCGCTCGTGTTCTGGGGCACCTTCCTCGTGGGACTCGTCGCCAACGAGGCGGTGATCAAGCGGATCGGCACGCCGAATCAGGTAGCGCCGGGCAACGTCAGTACGTGATCACTCGGTCGTGGTCCAGGAC
>JBDUEF010000141.1:0-3397 GCA_040002535.1 Actinomycetota bacterium
TCGCCTGGCTCGCGGAGTAGCTCCCCGGAGATCTTCCCCCTGAGAGGCGCTGATCGAGCGGTAGCGAACCGGATGCAGGAGTCCGCATCTTCGCTCGGGCACCGCTCCCTGGTCGAGCTTGCCCAGACCCTCAGCCTTCGACTCAGGGTGCGGCGACCAAACAGGTGCGTCCGGTGTGCAAGAAGTCTCGATCTCCTGGCAGACAGAGGGTCTATCTTCAGGCGAACGCTCGGAACGCTGGACACGGCAGTCGAAAGCTAGACGCGGCAGGCTGCTGCGCGACGCGGTCGAGGAGCTACGGAAGGTGTCCCCCCACTGCCCCAATCTCCCCACGCCGAGGAGCTCACCGCACAGGCTCAGGAGCTCAAGGAGTTCCACCAGCGGGTGCTGGCCAAGCTCCCAGGACCGTCCGCTCCGCCCAAGGAAGTCCCGAGACGGGCGAAGAACGATCCCAACTCAAGCGTCAGGTCAAGTCGAGGGTCAGAACGTATGCCGGAGACGCGCACCGAGAGGCCGGCCGTCCGGATCGACGATCGCTCGGTACAGGGGCCAGGCCCACGCGCGCTGCCACCTGGCGACAGGCTGAGGCTGATGGCCCCGGATGCGGCCGGACGGCCGAGGACCCCGGCCTCCCCGCTCATGCCAGGCGTCGAGCCCACTGGCCGTCGTGCGCAAACGTCCGAAGCCCTCGACTGGATCCAGCAGGCCCTCGTCGGACGTGACACCCAGATGCTCCCGCCACAGGCGCAGCCTCAGGTCCCGGGCGAACCGGCGGGCACCGTCGCCGAGACCCGCGGGATCGCGTGGTTCACGCTGGTCTTTCTGCTCGTCGATCACGGCGATCGAAAGCTCAGAATCGTGCGTCCACGATCGTCGGTTCATGTTGTCCGAGCCGATCATCGCGAACACATCGTCGATCACCACGACCTTCGCGTGGACGTAGATCGCCGTCCCGTGCTCGTTCTCCAGATCGTAGACGGCGACGCGATCCCCGCCGGCGCCGATGAGGCGATCGAGCATGGCGAGCTGCCCGAGTCGGTTCGCGGGGCCCGAGAGCGTGCCGTTGCGATCGGGATGCCGGGGGACGACCACGATCACGCGCAGTTCAGGGGCACGCCGAAGCGCCTCCTCGTACAAGGTCGCGATCTCCTCGGACCAGAAGTATTGATCCTCCACATAGATCAACGAGCGGGCGCGAGCCAGTGCCTTGCCGTAGACACGAGCGATGCTTCGCTCCCCCTTGGGAGCGAAGGGATACCGAGGTCGTTTCGCCGGGTAGGTGCGAAGCACCTGAACCGAGTGGCCACCCGAGCGTGGGGGTGGTGGACCGAGACGGGGCATCGGCTCGGGACGTTGGTGGCGGATCTTTGCCCGCGAGTTGATGCGGCCGAGAACGGAGCTCTGATGCTCGAGCGGTGTCCGGTCGTTCCAACGTTCCCGGAACGTCTCGGCCAGATCGGCCACGGCGGGCCCACGGACCTCGGCCTGGCTGTCGTGCCAGGGCGGCCGGTCGCCGTAGATGGAATCCAGCCTCTCGGCCTGGGGATCGCCGAGGTGGCGCTCATCATCGCGCCGCCCGTGACACAGGTCGATCCCTCCTACGAACGCGACATCATCGTGCGGATGATCCCGGTGCAGGAGGAGCACGAGCTTCTGGTGGTGCGACCCGCCGCGCCGAACGCGCTCATCCAGCCGCAACTCTCCGCCCGCGCCGTTCACGATGCGCACCAGCTCTCGTTCTTCCTCTTCGTTGAACCCGAACATCTTCGGGTGCGAACGCCAGAGCAACCCGCGGACCGCGACTCCCCGGCGGGCGAGTTCGCAGAGGACATCGCCCAGGGGTGGACCGTCGGGTCCGAGGAGCTCGTCGTGGTCTCCCCTCCAATCCGTGATGAGTACCTGATCGCCCTGACGCAGCTCGGAGAGAGCGCCGAGGAGCCGTGCGAAGTAGGTCGCTCCGTGGATGAGCGGCTCCACATGGTTGCCGGTGGTCCAGGCAACACCGGTCGCTCGATCGCGGTCGATCGCTGTCGACCCGTTCCCACGCTCCTCCGACCGAAGGAACCAGCTGTCCACGTCCCCCATCGGACAAGCCTACGGCGCGCGCCTTGGGCTCGTCTTTCAGCCCTCCGTGAACCGGTCACGACCAACGAACGGCCGGCCCACACCTCGGTCCATCCAGTACGGCCTTCGGCTACTGCGTCCTGAGCTGTCGGGCTGCGACAAGGACGAGCCCGACCGCGAGGCTCACGCCAACCACGGCGATGACGTACCAGCGAACTCTCGTGTCATGCATGGTCAACCACCCCGAGCTCCCCGACGAGTCCCCCCAACGCTACGACTCTATCGCTCCGTGTCCGTCAGCCGGGGCTTCCAAGGCCCTGCCGGGCGGTCTGCCAGATCCGCCGATGGTCCTCCCGGCGATATCGCCTGCGTCGTTCCACGACCCGGTCCTCCGGCCCGGGCCTCCTCCCGCGTATCCAGCCAGGCCACCGTATGCAGGCCGTCCCCTCGCCGCCCCGAAGGACGACACACGGTCAAGCGCAGTGCAGCGCGCCCATCCATCGTATGTGTGTCACTGCTTGAGACGAGACCGAGCCCTGGCTGCGCTAGGGCCCCTCGGTCTCTGACGTGGGGTCGGGGGAGTCCCGCGACGCCTCCGTCTCCGCCTTCCGCCAGGGTGCGACCCCCTCGACCTCGACGTCGATGGCGAAGCTGAGCGCGATCCGCACCACGACGATCAACCCCAGCGTCAGCGCGCTGGACAGCGTCGGGCTCACCACGATGGTGCGGATGATGTCCGCGACCACGAGGGTCTCCAGGCCGAGCAGGATCGCACGGCCGAGACGCGCGCGGACCCCGTCGAACACACGCGTGAGGGCGGTCCCGCGTGCGAGCTCAAGGACGCTGCCAACCAGCGCGAAGAAACCGCCGGCGACCAGGATGAGAACGCCGACGATCTCGAAGGCCCTGACGGCAACGTCCATGCTGCGTTCGAACAACACGATCGAACCCTACCCGACGCGCCGAACGAGCGAAAACGAAGCGGTGTCGCCCGCCTGGGCACTCGAGGTAGGTGCCGGTCGCGGAGAGCTACGGCTTGCACTTCGGCCTGCTGGACGCGCGCGAGCGGACCCGTACATCTCGCTCCGGTGCGGAATGCAGGTCCGCGACATCGGGCCGGGCACGGACAGACGCGGCGGCCAGGGCCTTGCGCGACACCCGGTTACTCCGTGGTCAGACTGATGCCTCTGCTCGCATGGATGATCAGCGGGCGAAGCGGCGCCCAGGTGGGCGGCCCTGCGCCTCGAAGAGGGCGGTGACCCGCACCAGCGCCGGATGCTCGGGGAACTCGCTGAATCCGAAGCCGGCCGGGCCTGCACGCACGGTGGGGCCG
>JBDUEF010000142.1:0-3360 GCA_040002535.1 Actinomycetota bacterium
GCGGTGGTGGTCTTCTTCTTGGGTGCGGCCTTCGCGGGGGCGGCGGGTTTCCGCTTCGTCGTGGGCTTGCGCTTCGTCGTGGGCTTCGCGGCCGGGGCGGTGGCCGCGGTCTTCGCCGGGGCCGACTGCCTGGCGCTCGGCGGCGACACCGTGGCGGGCTTCGCCGGGCGGGGGGCCGCAGGAACGGGCAGGCCCTCCCATGCCGGTGGCTGCCCGAGGGTGTAGGCGACGGGCTGCTGCGCCTGATGCCGGTGCTCGGCGCCCTCCACCACGTGGAGCTTCTTGATCATGGCGCGACCCAGGCGGTTCTTCGGCAGCATCCCCTTCACGGCCTTCTCCACGACGAAGACCGGGCGCTCGTTCATGAGCGTGGCGTAGCCGGTGGCCTTGATACCTCCCGGATAGCCCGAGTGGCGGTACGCGACCTTCTTGTTGATCTTGTCGCCCGTCAGCACGATGCCGCCCGCGTTGACGACGATCACGTGATCACCGGTGTCCATGTGCGGGGCGAAGATCGGCTTGTGCTTGCCGCGCAGCAGCGCCGCCACCTCCGACGCCATCCGCCCGAGGGTCTGACCCTGGGCATCGACGACGTACCAGCGACGCTCGATGTGCTGCGGCTTCGGCGAGTAGGTCTTCATACGTGAGTGATCGGCCGGGTCGACCGGCCGATAGCCCATGCTACCTGCGGGAACGCATGGGCGTCAAAGCTGGCGGCCATACACGACCCGCTCCAGTGTCAGCCCGTGCGCAGGCGCCAGCTGACCCGCCCCGGCGCGGTCCGCCGCACCCAGGATGTGGGGGATGTCGCCCGGGTGGATCGCGCCCGCGCCGACCGACACCAACGTCCCCACCAGCGAGCGCACCATCTGGTGGCAGAACGCGTTGGCGCGGAACCCCAGCTCCAGGCTGTCGCCCTCGCGGTCCACCGTGAGGTGCTGCAGACGGCGGGTCGTGGAACGCCCCCCGCCCGGCTGCCGGCAGAAGGCGGCGAAGTCGTGCTCGCCCACCAGCAGGCGCGCCGCCGCTCGCATCGGTGTCAGGGCCACCGGCCCCGGCCGGTGCCAGACGAATCGCGCTCGGAAGGGGTCGGCGACGCTCCCCTCGTCGATCCGGTAGCGGTAGACGCGAGCCGAGGCGGAGAACCGGGCGTCGAACCCGGGCGGTGCGTAGCCGGCGTCACGCACCACGACCTCGGGGCCGATCATGGCATTGATCGCCAGGGCGATCCGCTCGGGTTCGGAGACCGCCGGCGTGGAGAACGACACCACCTGACCCCGAGCGTGCACCCCCGCATCCGTGCGTCCCGCCACCGAGAGCGACGGCCGCTCCCCCGTCACCAGCGCCAGCGCGTCGGTCATCAGGCCCTCCACGGTCCGCAGCCCCGGATCGCGCTGCGCGGCCCAACCCCTGAACGCGGTGCCGTCGTACGCGACCAGCAGCCGAACGACGCGCCGCTGCACGTCGTCGACCTCGCTCATCGCCGGCGCCTGCCGATCGCCTATCCGGCGCGCTCGACCAGCTCGATCCTGGCCATCGGCGCGCCGTCGCCGGCTCGCTGCCCCAGCTTCAGGATGCGCGTGTAGCCACCCTGCCGATCGGCGAACCTCGGACCGATCTCATGGAACAGCCGTGCGACCACGTCACGGTCGGTGATGTCCTTCAACACCTCACGCCGAGCGGTCAGATCGCCCTTCTTCGCCTTCGTGATGAGCTTCTCGGCGTACGGACGCAGCGCGCGAGCCTTGGCCTCGGTGGTGTTGATGGCCTCGTGCACGAACAGTTGCGCCGCAAGGGTGGACAGCAGCAGCTTCTGGTGCGCCGGGCCGGAGCCCAGGCGGGATCCCTTCTTCGGTCGCGGCACCCTTACTCCTCCCGAAGACCCAGGCCGAGCTCCTCGAGCTTGAGCTTGACCTCGTCGATCGATTTCTGTCCGAAGTTGCGGATGTCCATGAGCTCGCCCTCGGACTTCTGCACCAGATCGCCGACGGCGTTGATGCCCTCCCGCTTCAGGCAGTTGTACGAGCGCACCGACAGGTTCAGCTCCTCGATCGTGATGCCGTAGTCGCTGGGAAGCGCCTCGTCGTCGGCGGGACCGACCGTCACCGAGGCGGCCTCGGCCAGCTCGGAGAAGAGGTTCACCAGCTCCAGCAGCGTGCCGCCCGCGCTTGCCACTGCCTCCCTCGGCGTGACCGAGCCGTCGGTCTCCACATCCAGGATCAGGCGGTCGCGATCGGTCATCTGCTCCACACGTGTGTTCTCCACGCTGTAGGAGACCTTTCGCACCGGCGAGAAGATCGAGTCCACCGGGATGACGCCGATCGGATCGCGTGGCTTCTTGTTCTTGTCGGCCATCCGGTAGCCCACCCCACGCTCGACGGTCATCTCCATCTCCAGGGTCGCGCCTTTGCCGAGTGTGGCGACGTGCAGGTCGTCGTTGAGGATCTCGACGCCGGCGGGCGGCGCGATGTCGCCGGCCGTGACCTCCGCCGGTCCCTTCGCCTTCAGGTAGACGGTGGTGGGCTCCTCGAGCTCGCTGCGGAGCGTGAGCTCCTTGAGGTTCAGGATGATGTCGGTGACGTCCTCGGTCACCTTGGGGACGGTGGAGAACTCGTGCAGCACTCCCTCGATCCGAACCGAGCTGATAGCAGCCCCGGGGATCGACGAGAGCAGCGTGCGGCGGAACGAGTTCCCGACCGTGTAGCCGAAGCCCGGCTCGAGCGGCTCGATGGTGAATCGTGAACGGACCGGTGAGACGACCTCCTCGGAGATCTGTGGTCTGGCGACGATGAACACTGTGCGTTGCCTCCTTCGGCGGGGGATCATCCACTGCTACCCCGCCCTCGTGGTGACCGGGCGATCGTCGCCCGGCCTGTACACCCGCCGCTAGACGCGGCGGCGCTTGCGCGGCCGGCAGCCGTTGTGCGGCACCGGCGTCACATCCTGGATCCCGGCGACCTCGAGGCCGGCGGCGGCCAGCGAACGGATCGCGGTCTCGCGTCCCGATCCCGGGCCCTTCACGAACACGTCGACCTTCTGCAGTCCGTGCTCCTGCGCCGCTCGTGCTGCCTTCTCGGCGGCGAGCTGGGCGGCGAACGGCGTCGACTTTCGAGAGCCCTTGAAACCCACGTTGCCGGCGCTGGCCCAGCTGAGGGTGTTGCCCTGCAGATCAGTGATGGTCACGATGGTGTTGTTGAACGTCGACTTGATGTGCGCCTGCCCGTGCACGACGTTCTTCTTCTCGCGCCGCTTCGCCTTCTTCGCCTTCGGTTTGGCCATGAGGGTCCCCTCGTTACTTCTTCTTGAGCTTCTTCTTGCCGGCGATGGCCTTCTTCGGCCCCTTCCGGGTACGCGCGTTCG
>JBDUEF010000143.1:0-3338 GCA_040002535.1 Actinomycetota bacterium
GATGCGCGGCGTCGATGTGGTTGCGGATGTTGTAGCCGACGTTCCGCGCGATGTAGGAGTTGTAGTAGACGTACCCGCCCGTATCGACGTCACTCTGGTGCGGCCAGTACGACCTGCCGTCGTTGGATCGATCGATGCAGCGATCGCCGAACATCTTGTTCAGCTCGGCGAGCCCGTTGGGACGATCCGGGATCGCACTGTCCGAGTGATCGTGCGTCCAGTTCGACATGTGGCTCGCCACCGCCGAGGCGCTCACGTAGCTGAGCGTGATCACGACGGCCAGCGTTCCGATGGCCGCGAGCCGTCTCACGCCCTCGCGTCTCCGGGTTCGGTGCATGCACCACCTCCTGGTTCACCCGGGGAGGTGGGAGAGGCCGTGCACGCTACGCCGTGGACCGCGCCACGCCCATCCCCAGAACGGGGGTGATCCGTCGGATGGTCGGGCGATTCCGTGTGCGTTGCCTCACGGAACGAGCGAGCTGCGCCCTACGCGGTGTCGACGGCCGCCTGGCCTGCCGCCAGCCGGGCGGTCTCCACCCGGAAGGGCGAGCAGCTCACGTAGTCGAGCCCGATCCGATGGCAGAAGACGACGCTGGCGGGGTCGCCGCCGTGCTCGCCGCAGATCCCCAGGTGCAGGGAGCCGTTCGCCCCCCGGCCCTCCTCGCAGGCGATGCTCATCAGCCGTCCCACGCCCGGTTGGTCCACCGTGACGAACGGGTTCGCCGGCACCAGCTTCCGTTCCTCGTACAGGCCGACGAACTTGCCGATGTCGTCGCGACTGAACCCGAAGGCGGTCTGCGTGAGGTCGTTCGTGCCGAACGAGAAGAAGTCGGCCCCGGCGGCGATCTCCGCGGCCGTGACGGCCGCGCGCGGGAGCTCGATCATGGTGCCCCACTCCAGGTGGTCGAGCGTCAGGCCCTCGCGCTCCTGCACCTCTGCCGCCACCGGCTCGAGCTCGGCGCGCATCTGCTGCAGCTCCGGGGCCGTCGCCACCAGCGGGATCATGATCTCCACCTGTGGGTCGCCGCCGTCGCGCTGCACCTGCAGGGCGGCCTCCACGATCGCGCGCACCTGCATGGCGTACAGACCGGGCTTGAGGATCCCCAGACGAACGCCCCGGAGGCCCAGCATGGGATTCATCTCGTGCAGGTCGTTCACCTTCTGCAGGACCTTCTCCTGCTCGGCCACGTCCTCGCCCCGTTCCCGGCCGAGGGCCACCTCCACCGCCAGCGAGACCTGGTCGGGCAGGAACTCGTGCAGCGGCGGATCGAGGAGACGCACGGTCACGGGCAGGCCGCTCATCGCCGTGAAGATGCCGACGAAGTCGTCGCGCTGCAGCGGCGTCAGCGCGTCGTAGGCCTCCTGCTCCTCCTCGGTCGTCTCGGCGAAGATCATCTTGCGAACCGCCAGCACGCGCTCCTCGCCCAGGAACATGTGCTCGGTGCGGCACAGACCGATCCCCTCGGCACCGCGGTCGCGCGCGTTCGTCGCCTGATCGGGTGTGTCGGCGTTCGCGCGCACGCGCAGGCGGCGCACCTCGTCGGCGCGGCGCATCAGACGCTCGAACGCCTGCCAGATCCTCTCCGTGCGAGCGGCCTCGTCGCCGCCGCGCGCCTTCTCCAGCACCGACTCCTCCAGCGGCAGCTCTCCCACGTAGACCTTGCCGCTGAAGCCGTCGATCGTGATCACGTCGCCCTCGGCGACGGCGGTGCCGGCGGCGGAGAAGGTCCTCGCCGCCACGTTCAGCTTGATCGCGTCGGCGCCGCAGACCGCCGGGATGCCCTCGCCGCGCGCCACTACTGCGGCGTGGGAGTTAGTCCCGCCCGCCGACGTGAGGATCCCCTGCGCCGCGATCATGCCGTGGTAGTCGTCGGGGGTCGTCTCGCGGCGGACCAGGATCACCTTCTCGCCGCGAGCGGCCCATGCCTGCGCGTCGTCCGCGCTGAACACGACGCGGCCGGTGGCGGCACCCGGCGAGGCGTTCAGCCCCTGCGCGATCGGCGCCCCGTGCTCGGCCGCCTCCGACGCGATCACACGCTTGAACAGCTCTTCGAGGCGGTTCGCGTCCACGCGGGTGAGCGCCTCGTCCTCGGTGATGAGGTCCTCCTCCAGCATGTCGTGGGCCATCACCCACTCGCCGAACGCCGTGCGCTTGCCCACGCGCGTCTGCAGGATCCACAGCTTCCGCTTCTCGATCGTGAACTCGATGTCGCACATGTCCCGGTAGTGGTGTTCCAGGGTGCTCATGACCTCGCGCAGGCCCCGGTAGCTGTCGGGGTCGATCCTCTCGAGATCGGCCAGCGGCAGCGTGTTGCGGATCCCGGCCACCACGTCCTCGCCCTGGGCGTTGGACAGGTAGTCGCCGTAGGGCAGCTTCTCGCCGGTGGAGGGGTCGCGCGTGAACGCCACGCCGGTGCCGGAGTCCTCGCCGCGGTTGCCGAAGACCATCGCCTGGATGTTCACCGCGGTACCGAGGTCGTCGGAGATCTTGTTCTGGCGCCGGTAGTCCACGGCGCGCCGGCCGTTCCAGCTGGAGAAGACGGCCTCGACGGCCAGGCGCATCTGCTGGCGCGGGTCGGTGGGGAACTCGCTGCCGGTGTGCTGCCGGTAGATGGCGCGGAACTCCTCGATCAGGCCGCGCAGGTCGTCAGCGTCCAGATCGGTGTCCTGCGCGTCGGGACCCCGGCGTTCCTTCGCGGCGTCCAGCGCGTGCTCGAAGGCGTCGCCGGGGATATCCATCACGATCTTGCCGAACATCTGGATGAACCGGCGGTAGGCGTCGTGGGCGAACCGCATGTCGCCGCCGGATTGCTCCGCAAGCCCCTTGAGCGAGTCCTCGTTCAGGCCCAGGTTCAGGACCGTGTCCATCATCCCCGGCATCGAGAACTTCGCGCCGGACCGGACGCTCACCAGCAAGGGGTCGGCGGCGTCGCCCAGGCGCTTGCCCATCGACCCCTCGAGGCCCCGGAGGTGCTCCTCCAGCTCCTCCATCAGGCCCTTGGGATGATCGCCTTGGGCCAGGTAGGTCAGGCACGCCTCGGTGGTGATCGTGAATCCGTGCGGCACCGGCAGGCCCATGTTCGTCATCTCGGCGAGGTTGGCTCCCTTCCCGCCGAGGAGGTCCTTCATGTCCCTGTTGCCCTCGTGGAAGTCATAGACGTACTTGGTCACCACATGCCTCCGGAGGTTTTGGCCGAGTCGGAGGCGCCAGTCTACGGGACCCGATGCCACCGGGCCGCTGGCGGACGCAGACCGGGACGCGTTCGTCACGATCCGCGACCGCGCGGTCTCGTCCGGCGGCATCGCCACGGTGATCCGCGGAGCGATCTCGGACGCCG
>JBDUEF010000144.1:0-3301 GCA_040002535.1 Actinomycetota bacterium
GAGACCGACGACAGGCAGGGACGGCCCCACACCTCGTCGTACTTCGGGTTGATCGGGTACAGCTCGCCCGTGTAGCCCACGTGGCGGAGCGACCGGTGGATCTCCGGCGCCCAGCTGTCGGGGGACTCGCTCGCCCCCACCACCGCGATCGACCGCGGCGCCAGCAGATGCTGCAGGTCGCTCGCGCGCGTCACTTCGTCTCTCGGAACCGCGCGTCACGCCACGCGATCGCGTCCTTCAGGCCCTTCTCGGTGGTGATCTTGCGGAACTCCACGCGCTCCGGCAGGTCGGCGGTCTCGATCATGGTGTCCAGCGCCACGTTGGCGGCGATCGCCTCGCGGAAGCCGGCTCCCTCCCACACCGCGTTGATCGCCCGCTTCTGCATGCTGACGGCGAACGGGTCGTTCTTCGCGATCTCCTCGGCCAGCTTCAGGGCGGCGTCGTCCAGCTCGGCCGCCGGCACCACCCGGTTCACCAGGCCGATCCGCAGCGCCTCCTGCGCGTCGATGCGATCCTCGCCGGTGAACAGCAGCTCCTTGGCCTTGCGGACGCCCAGCAGCCACGGCATCACCATGGTCACCACGCCCGATCCGAACCGGATCTCCGGTTCGCCGAACTTCGCGTCGTCGCTGCACACGGTGAGGTCGCACATCATCATCAGGTCGCACCCGCCGGCCAGGCAGAACGACTGGACCTGGGCGATGATCGGCTTGGGATGATCGAAGAACTTCAGCATCTGGGCCGTCGACTCCTGCAGGTCGCGGTACCAGCCCACCGAGTCCTTGGTCATCGATCCGGCGTCCTCGTGCAGGTCGTAGCCGGCGGAGAACGCCCGGCCGGCGCCCCGCAGGATCAGCACGCGCACGGCGTCGTCGGTGGCGGCGACGTCGAGCGCCTGGGACATGGCCTCGATGAGGTCGCCGGAGAGGGCGTTGAGGGCCTTCGGCCGGTTCATGGTGAGCCTGCGGACGGGACCGAGGTCCTCGACCAGCAGGACCTGCTCGGGGGTGGGTGCATCTGCCACGGGTGATCCCCTTTCGCTCAGCTGCGGCCGGCTCGGGGCCGGGCGAGCATGATAGTCATGGCGACCGGAGGTTCGTCAGGCGGCGCCGCCCAGCATCTCCCGGACCTGGCCGGCCGCGCGCACGCCCGAGCGGAGGGCGCCCTCCATGGTCCCGTAATGCCCCGGCCCCGCGGTGTGCTCGCCGGCGAAGGCCACCCGCCCTACGACCTCGGACAACAGATCCATCCGGTCCCAGCTCCGATCGTCCCAGGCGCTGTACGAACCCCTCGTGAGGGGGTCGGTGGCCCACGCGTGCATGCGCGGGTCCCCGGTGAACCGCAGGTCGGGGTTGAGCGCCCGCAGGCGTGCGAGCCAGGGCTCCGGATCACCCTCGGCCGTGCGCAGGATCTCCTGCGCCGCCGGCGAGCCCGCGAACGACGTCAGGCAGGGCCGGGGGAGTCCGTCGGCGCCGTCGGCCGCCCAGCACCACATGGGGAGCTCCGTGCTCTGGACGGCCCGGGGCGAGGGTCGGTCGGCCGTCGCCACCGCCAGCTTCGACGCCACCCCCATCGGCAGCTCCCGCAGGGCCGTGCGTACGTCCGGGGGAAGGTCCGGCCGGAACGGGAGCTCGGCGGCCATCCTCACCGGCACGGCCACCACCGCGGCGGCGGCGCGGATCTCGCCCGCCGCAGTGCGAACGGTGATGCCCGCGGCGTCGTGTGCGAACGCCTCGACCCGCTCGCGGAGGCGGAGGTCCGGTAGGGCCGCGGCGATCGCGATGGCCAGCGCCTGGTTCCCCGGCCCCAGCCGGTGGTACACGCCGGGCCCGGGCGAGAACGCGCGCTCGGCGTCGGTGATACGAAGGGTCACGTGGTCCGGATCCACCGCACAGGTGCCCTGCAGGCGCATCCGCAGCGTGGTGCGCTGGGCTTCGCTGCCCGGCACGGCGGCCAGGAAGGAGCCGAGGGTCATGGAGGCGGCCTCGTCCCGGCCGATCCCGGCGCGGGCCCGGTTCGCGGCCTCCAGATGGACCCGCTGCTCCGCCACGGAGGCTGCGTGCGGGCCCCGCGCCTCGCGCAGCGTGTAGTCCACGCCGGCCTCCACCGCCGGCAGGCCGAACCGTCCGGCCAGATCCAGCAGGAGATCGTCGCCGGGCATGATCCACTCCGCTCCGAGCTCGGCGACGGCGCCGTTGTCCAGCGTCACCGACCAGACGCGCCCGCCCACTCGATCGCGGGCCTCCAGCACCGTGACGGGCACCCCCGCGTCGTGCAGGGAGAGCGCCGCCGACAGGCCCGCCAGACCGGCGCCAACCACGACCGCGCCCCGCGACGTATCCATGGTCGGGCGAGCCTATCGGCTCCACGACTCGCCCAGGAGGGGGCTAGGTACTTCACGCCGCGGGCCGCCGCACTTGCGGACTAGGCCGCGGCTGTGGTACTCACGCCCCGTCGGACGTTGAACGGTCGGTCAGGGCAGGCGCTGAAGCGAGGGGGGACGGCATGCAACGGCATCCGCGCGAAGGATGGAAGGCGGCACGTCAGCACCTGGAGGCGACGACGGGACGCAGGGTCTCCCGCCGGGACTTCCTCAAGACCTCGGCCGGCTCGGCGATCGCGCTGCCGTCGCTCGCCGCCATCATGGCCGCCTGCACCAACCCGCGCGAGAAGGCCACCACCGGCAGCGGGGCCGAGGCGTTCCAGGTCGCCACCCCGGACAACCCGGTGACGCTGCCGATCGTCGGCGAGGCGCTCGCCAGCGGGCTGGCGCCGGAGAAGGGCGCGACGTTGCAGATCTTCAACTGGGACGCGTACATGTGGAAGCGCGTGATCGAGGACTTCTGCACGAAGAACGACTGCGACTACGAGTGGACCACCTTCAGCAACATGGAGGAGGCGGTCGCCAAGATCCAGACGGGGCAGTTCAACTTCGACGTGTTCTTCCCCACCTACGACGTGCTGGGCAAGCTGGTGAACGCCGGCTACCTCAAGCCTCTGAACCACAACTACATCCCGAACCTGGAGGCGAACGCCTGGGACATGTTCCAGAGCCCCTTCTACGACCAGAACGCCCAGTACTCCGTGCCGTACACGGTGTACACCACCGGCATCGCGTACCGGCGCGACTCGATCCCCGACGAAGAGATCTACGGCAACGAGAACCCGCGCGCGATGCTGTGGGACCCGAAGTACACGGGCAAGGTCGGGGTCTACGACTCGGAGCGCGACACGATCGCCTTCGCGCTGCAGAAGATCGGGATCGACGACGTCAACACCGAGGACCCCGACCAGCTCAACC
>JBDUEF010000145.1:0-3284 GCA_040002535.1 Actinomycetota bacterium
GATCTGCGGCCGTGGGTGTAGGGGTCGAGGTTTGTGGGAACTTCTGGAAGCCATGACGACGCCGTGGGCGAGCGAACCCCGCCTCGTGGAGCCGTGCTCGGCGGCGTCCCCCTCACCGGTGAACGTGATCCCGGATCTCGACGGTCGCAAGGAGACGATCCTGATCGTCGATGATGAACCGGTCGTCCGCGAGATCTTGGTCGCCTACCTCCAACGGGATGGTTACCGCACGCTGGAGGCGGGTGACGGCGACCAAGCCACCGTTCTGATCGAGCGCGAGGAGCCCAACCTGGTCATCCTCGACGTCGTCCTCCCGGGCCTGGACGGCCTCGAGATCTGCCGATGGATCCGGTCCAACTCCGACCTGCCCGTGATCATCGTGAGCGCACGCGGTGAGGAGCCCGATCGGATCCTGGGGTTGGAGCTCGGGGCGGACGACTATGTCGTGAAGCCGTTCTCGCCCCGTGAGATCGCGAGCCGGGTACGGACGATACTGCGCAGAGCTGGGCCGAGGGCAGTTCTGGATACCCGACTGTGCTTCGCCGGCCTCACGGTGGATGCGGAGAGCCGGGAGGTGACCAGGGACGGTGACTTCGTGGCGCTCACCGCACTGGAGTTCGATCTGCTCTACTTCCTCGCGCGCCACCCACGTCACGTGTTCTCGCGGGAAGTCCTCATGGACAGGATCTGGGGATACCAGGGCGCCATCGACACCGGAACGGTCACGGTCCACATGCGCCGGCTCCGCGAGAAGATCGAGGTGGATCCCTCCGACCCTCAGTTCCTCCAGACCGTCTGGGGTGTTGGGTACCGGTTCACGCCGTGATCACGGCGATCGTGATAGTGGCATTGGGTACCCTCGGGGTGGGCGCCTCGGTGGCCCTGTCTCTGCGGTACATCCCCACCATCCAGCAACGACTCATCGTGCAGGTGTTGGTCGCGGTGCTGCTGCCGCTGGCCGCGGTCTCGTCCTACGAGCTGATCGTCCTGCGAACCCACATCACGATGTCAGAGGTGTCGGCCCTCCTCGGTGTCGGCATCGCAGCCGCCATCACCGCATTGGCCGGCGCCCTGCGCATCGGCAACGCTGTCATGGCGGGTATCCATCGGCTCTCCGACGCCGCGACCGCGCTTGCACGGGGAGAGCTCGGGACTCGAGCGCCGGAAGAGGGACCCACCGAGCTGGCGGACCTGGCGGCCGCCTTCAATCACATGGCGGAGAATATCGATACCCAGCTGCGGGCTCGTCGGGAGCTCCTCGCCTGGACCAGCCACGACCTGCGCACACCCGCTGCCCTTCTTCAGGCCATGCTGGAGGCGATCGAGGATGGGCTGGCTACCCCCGATCGGTATATGCAGGCCATGCACGAACAGTTGCGGCTGCTGACCGGATTGACCGACGATCTCTTCCAACTGTCACGCGCCGAAGCCGGAGACCTGTCGCTGGAGGTCCTAGACGTCCGCGCACTTGACCTGGTCGAGGCGTCCCT
This sequence comes from Actinomycetota bacterium, assembly GCA_040002535.1. GTDB lineage: Bacteria > Actinomycetota > UBA4738 > UBA4738 > HRBIN12 > JALYMB01. Next base: position 1,491 of record JBDUEF010000145.1, read on the forward strand.
CGCGGCGATCTCAGGGATGGCCGAGCAGCGCGGTGTGAAGCTACAGATGATCGAGGCACCGGACCTCCCACTCGTGCGATGCGCGCCCGAGCAGGTAGAGCGGGTCCTGCTGAACCTCCTCACGAATGCGCTGCGCAAGACCTCCCCCGATAGCACGGTGACCCTGAAGATCAGATCGGAAGCCGACGAGATCGTATTCATCGTGGAGGATCCGGGGCGGGCCATCCCGGCGGAGGCGCTGGAACGGATCTTCGACAGCTACTGGCGGGGCCACCCGCAGGGTTCCTCGGCCGGAAATGCCGGACTCGGGCTCACGATCTCGCGGGCATTCGTTGAGGCACAGAAGGGAAGGATCTGGGCCGAGAACCGAGCCGAGGGAGGCGTGCGGTTCTCGTTCACGTTGCCGGCCGCCGCTCCCGTCCAACATCCGGCGGGGACCCGCCCAGCCCTCCCGGAACTGGACGTTGGCGAGCCCGGCTTTCGCGGCTGAGGCACGGGACCGCTCGAGCATCGCGGGCGTCATGTCCACGCCCACTACACGAACCTCCGGACCCACGGCGCGCGCCGCGACCAGGCAGTCCATACCGGCCCCGGATCCGACGTCGACCATGTCTCACCCGGCTGCGGCAGCCCCCAGTGGAATGGGTTCGCCACACCCACGAACGAGGTGACCGAGGATCCGGGGAGACCCTCGATCCAGTGGTCGAGGTAGCCGGCGTTGGCCGCGGCGCGCTTGCCCGTGTGGCAGTGGAAGTCCGCGTCTGGACAATCCAGCACGCGCACCACGGGAGGTTCGGTTACGAGCCTCCTACGGTGGCCACCGCAAGCTCCGGCCGGTTCGTCCGGCTCGTGATGATCTCGTCGACGGCTCCGTATTCCACGGCTTGCTCGGCGGTCAGGATGAAGTCGCGGTCGGTGTCCTTGGACACGCGCTCGATGGGCTGGCCCGTGTGCTTGGCGATGATCTCGTTCATCAGCTCCCGGTTGCGGACGATCTCCTTGGCCTGGATCTCGATGTCGACGGCCTGGCCCTCGACGCCGCCGTGAGGCTGGTGCAGGAGGATCCGCGCGTGCCGGAGCGCGTAGCGTTTTCCCTTCGCGCCGGCCAGCGAGAGTACGGCCGCGGCCGAGGCCGCCTGCCCCATCACGATGGTCGACACGTCGGGCTTGATGTAGTGCATCGTGTCGTAGATCGCGAACAGCGCCGTCAGGTCGCCGCCCGGCGAATTGATGTAGAGGTTGATGTCCTTCTCCGGTTCCTCGCTCTCGAGATGCAGCAGCTGCGCCATGATCAGGTTGCCCACCGCGTCGTCGATGGGCGTGCCCAGGAAGACGATGCGCTCCTTCAGCAGGCGGGAGTAGATGTCGAAGGAGCGCTCGCCTCGGGGGGTCTGCTCCACCACGACGGGAACCAGGTAGTTGGTTATCTCCTTCATACTCGCTCTCCGCTCGGTCCGCTCGGGAGGCTCTGGAGACTGCCTCGGTGGGGTCCTCCTCCGCCCTGAGGCTCCCGCCTTCCGAAGCGATCTCTCCATGATCGACGAGGAAGTCGAGCGCCTCCGACTTGACGATATCACCGGCCAGTGAGTGGTTTTCGACCCCCACAGGCTCGAGGTGAGCGTCATGTGGAGAGAAGTGTCGTTCGCGTGCCCGAGCGTTCGCTTATGTTCCTTGAGCAGAGCGACAAGCATGGCTGGAACGACTAGGGGGAACTCGCCCTGTGACCTGCGCGCCCTTTTCAGGCTGCGAGTGAACCTTGAGTGTCCCGCCGATCGCATCCAGTCGGTCGGCCAT
>JBDUEF010000146.1:0-3102 GCA_040002535.1 Actinomycetota bacterium
ACAAGATCTTCCGGGTCCACATCCCCATGGAAGACGTCATGGAGATCAAGAACGGGAAGAAGCAGGTCGTGCAGAAGAAGGTCTTCCCGGGGTACCTGCTCGTGAAGATGTTCTACGACAACGACTCCTGGTACGTCGTTCGCAACACCCCCGGCGTCACCGGTTTCGTCTCGGCCGGCACCGGCTCCAAGCCCACACCGCTGTCCAAGCGGGAGATCGAGAAGATCCTGGTGGTGAAGAAGGAGGAGGTGAAGCCGCAGTTCCGCCTCGGTTTCGAAGAGGGGGACATCGTGCGGATCATCTCGGGACCCTTCGCCGATTTCAACGGCACCATCAACGAGATCAACGTGGATCAGAGCAAGCTGAAGGTCCTGGTGAACATCTTCGACCGGGAGACGCCCGTCGAGCTCGGTTTCGATCAGGTGTCGAAGGTCTAGCGAGACCAAGATATCGGTCTGAAGTAGCGAAGCGATAGACCGACCAAGAGACGATCGCGGGAGGCCGGTTCGACCCGGCCGCTCGAACCGCAGGAGGTGAAGCGCGCATGGCACCGAAGAAGAAGAAGGTCATGGCCCTCGTGAAGCTGCAGATCAAGGCAGGCGCGGCCACGCCCGCCCCGCCGGTGGGCACGGCGCTCGGCCAGCACGGCGTGAACATCATGGACTTCTGCCGGCAATACAACGACGCCACCCAGCGATCGGCCGGCCAGGTGATCCCCGTGGAGCTCACGATCTACGAGGATCGCTCGTTCACCTTCGTGACCAAGCAGCCGCCGGCGGCGGAGCTGATCAAGAGCGCTGCCGGTCTGGAGAAGGGTTCCAGCGAGCCCAACCGCACGAAGGTGGCTGCGCTGTCCCAGGCACAGGTCCGCCGGATCGCCGAGCAGAAGATGGACGATCTGAACGCGAACGACGTGGACATGGCCATGCGGATCATCGCCGGCACCGCCCGGAGCATGGGCGTGGAGGTGGAGGCATGACCGGTCAGGGCAAGCGGTACCGCGAGGCGGCCGGCTCGTTCGACCGGGAGAAGGAGTATCTGCCCGATCACGCCTTCCAGATCATCAAGTCGCTCCCGCCGGCCAAGTTCGACGAGACCGTGGAGGTCGCCTTCCGTCTGGGGATCGACACCCGCAAGGCCGATCAGTCGCTCCGCGGCACCGTGTCGCTGCCCCACGGGACCGGCAAGTCCGTGCGTGTGGGCGTCTTCGCGGTGGGCGAGAAGGCCCGCGAGGCCAAGGAGGCTGGCGCCGACGTCGTGGGCGGTGAGGAGCTCGTCGAGGAGGTCATGAAAGGCACCATCGACTTCGAGGCCGCCATCGCCACCCCCGACATGATGGCGGCGGTCGGCAAGGCCGGCCGGGTGCTGGGCCCTCGCGGGCTTATGCCCAATCCGAAGACCGGCACCGTCACCCAGGACGTCGCCAAGGCCGTCGCCGACATCAAGGGCGGCAAGGTGGAGTACCGGGCCGATCGCACCGGCAACGTGCATCTCCTGATCGGCAAGCGCTCCTTCGAGCAGCAGCAGCTCCTGGAGAACTACATGGCCGTCCTGGAGGAGCTGCAGAAGGCCAAGCCCTCCTCCGCGAAGGGCCGCTACATCCACAGCCTCACGGTCTCCACCACCATGGGCCCGGGCGTGAAGATCGACCCTGCGCACGCGAAGGAGCTGGAGAGCCAGTCCGTGTGACGGGGTTCACAGGCATGCGTACCGTGTGTCCCGGCGCTTTCATGGCTTCTACCTGGTGAAATGGTGGGACAAGGTGAAAGGGCGAAGCGACACGCGTAGGATCTCGTCGAACGCTCGTTGGACGTATCCACAGATGTGAGGGGAGCCCAGTGTGACGCCGGAACGCGTCCAGACGGATACCGAGCGCGACGCTGACGAGAGAACCCGGCGCCGTCGCCTTGCTGATCCAGCCGTGAAGGCCAAGGTGCGCGAGATCCAGGAAAGCACCCGCCGGGGGGATGACCGTGGTCCCGGGATAGGCGCAGAGGAGTTGCCAGGCTTCCTGCGTGACCATAGCTAGCCCCTGGCAGCTCGATCGTGACCGACTTGAAGAGGCCCTCGCACTTTGGAAGCGCCGTAGACGCTTCGGGGACCAACGGTACGTTGACGAGTTTCTGATGGACCTCGTTGAGGATCCCCTCGCGTGCGGCGAAGAGGACGGCAACAGCGGGGTCTGGACGGGGCTCGCGGGGCCTCCCGACCGACGCATCGTGATCGTCTACGTGCCGACGCTGGAAACCCGCAGGGTAGCTGTCGCTGATATCAACTACGGCTGATCCAGACCCACAACCGTGAGTTGCGTAGCGGCGGTTCAAGCGCTCACCGATGTCGTGGGCCACCCCCCTCCGGTATCCTGCCGGTGACCGCAGACAGCAGGGGCGTTCGCGCACAATCCCCGAAGGGGTACCTGCCGAGGTGAACAGAGCAGCGTCCTGGTGACGTGCGCTCCCGCCTCGAGTCGGCGGGGGCGTTTTTCATCTCAGGAGGCTGTATGCCCAAAGCAGAGAAGATCGAGCGGGTCGCGAAGATCAAGGAGCGCATCGGCGCCTCCGACGCGATCCTGCTGACCGAGTACCGCGGCCTCACGGTGTCGGACATCTCCGAGCTCCGGCGTTCGCTGGCCGAGGACGGCGCGTCGTTCGCGGTCGTGAAGAACACCCTGATGCGACGGGCGGCCGAGGATTCGGCCATGACGGAGCTGGGATCCATGCTCCAGGGCCCCACCGCCGTCACCTTCGTGCAGGGCGACGCCGTCGCCGCGGCGAAGAGGGTCGTCGAGGCCAGCAAGCGCTACCCGTCCCTGGTCCTGAAGGGCGGCTTCATGGACGGGCGGATGCTGTCGGCCGCCGACGCGAGGGCCCTGGCGGATCTGGAATCGCGCGAGGTCATGCTGTCCAAGATCGCCGGCCTCATGAAGGGCGAGATGTCGCGGGCCGCCCACATGTTCCAGGCAGCGCAGTCCACGTTCGTGTCGCTGCTGGGCGCCTACAAGGACAAGCTGGCCGACGGCGCAGAGTCCGAAGCGGGCGCAGAGTCCGAAGCGGGCGCAGAGCCCGAAGCGCCTGCGGCGGAGGCAGACACGGAGATCGCCGC
>JBDUEF010000147.1:0-2577 GCA_040002535.1 Actinomycetota bacterium
TTCACCAACCCGACCACGAACTCCTACCGGCGGCTGGTGCCGGGCTACGAGGCGCCGATCAACCTGGTGTATAGCCAGCGCAACCGCAGCGCCTGCATCCGGATCCCGCTGTTCTCCAAGAGCCCCGGCGCCAAGCGCCTCGAGTTCCGCACGCCGGACCCCACGTGCAACCCGTACCTGGCGTTCAGCGCGATGCTGATGGCCGGCCTGGACGGGATCAAGAACAAGACCGAGCCGCCGGAGCCCATGGACAAGGACCTGTACGACCTGCCGCCGGAGGAGAAGGCGATGGTCAAGCAGGTGCCGGGCTCGCTGGACCAGGTGCTGGACAACCTGGAGAGCGACCACCAGTGGCTGCTGGAGGGCGGGGTGTTCACCCAGGACGTGATCGACACCTGGATCGAGTACAAGCGGCTGAACGAGGTGGACGCGATGCGGCTGCGGCCGCATCCGCACGAGTTCGCCCTGTACTACGACATCTGAGACGGGCCACGGCACGCCGGCCGATAGCATGGTCGGCGTGCCCGTCCGCCTGCCCGACCGCTCGCGACACGTGCTGCGTGCGATCGTGCTGCCGGTCCTGGTGGGGATCGCCGGCTCGTGGCTGGGCCTGCTGGCCTTCGCGCGCACCACCGTGCCGATGGGGCCCTTCGACGTGCAGCTCGACGCCGTGCCGGGCCGCGGCCGGACCGACATCGCGCTGCCGCCTCTGGGGCGCGTCAGCGCCGCCACGCACCTGGCGCCGGTCCATCTGTCGGCCACCCTCACCGACGTCGACGTCGAGCGCCTGCAGACCCTGATCGCCGACGAGGGCCTCGACGGCGTCGCTGCCGACCTGGAGACCCGGGCGTTCCACACGATCTGGCCGTTCCTGCTGCGGGCCCTGGGGGTGGCGATGGCCGGCGCCCTCGTGGCGGCGCTGGTCGCCTTCCGTGGCCACCGGGACCAGGTGCGCTTGGCGATGCTGGCTGCGCTGGTGGCGGTCGGGGGCTCCGGATCCGTAGCCGTGGCCACCTTCGACGCCGGCGCCTTCCTGCAGCCCACCTACTCGGGCACCCTGTCGCTGGCCCCCCAGCTCTTCGGTCCGCTGGGGTCCACCGTGGAGCGGGTGGACTACTTCCGCGACCAGCTCTCCGCCATCGTGGGCGGCGCGTCCAGCGCGTACTCGGCCATCCAGGTCAACCCTCTCGGGCAGGGGCAGGAGATCCGGATCCTGCACATCTCTGACATCCACCTGTCCCCGCTGGGCTTCGACTTCGCCCAGGAGCTGGCGCGCGGGTTCGACGTGGACGCGGTGCTGGACACCGGCGACGTCACCAGCTTCGGCACACCGGCGGAGAACGTGGTGACGAGCTTCATCCCGGGGTTCGGGCGTCCCTACGTGTTCGTGCGCGGGAGCCACGACTCGATCGACCTGCAACGGGCGATCGAGGGGGTGCCCAACGCCACGGTGCTGGACGGCACCAGCGCTACGGTGGCCGGCATCACGATCTACGGCCTGGGGGACCCGTACTTCTTGGAGGAGCGGGGCGCGCCGCAGACCGACGCGGCCATCGAGGAGCTGGTGCGGAGCGTCGGCCCGCGGATCGCCACCGACGTCGCCGCGCTGCCACGACCCCCCGACATCGTGGCGGTGCACGACGACCGGATGGCCGAGGACGTGGCCGGGCTGGTGCCCCTGGTGGCCGGCGGCCACTTCCACGTGAACACGGCGACGATCCACGACGGGACCCTCTTCCTGCGGGTGGGCACCACCGGCGGCGCAGGACCGACCGGTGGGTTCCAGGCCGAGGGTCCGCAGATCCCGCTGTCGGCGGAGATCCTCTACTTCCGGCCCGCCGCCGCCGGCGAGCCCGCACGCCTGATCGCGTGGGACGTGATCCAGCAGGACGCCGGCAGCGGCGACCTGACCGTGGAGCGGCACGTGGTGACGAGCGAGTTCGGCGACCTCACGCCGTCGCCGGCGGCGCCCACGGTCGCCCCCATAGCCACGAGCCCCTCCGCCTCCTCCACCCCGTGACGCGCCTGCCGCTCAGCGACCCGGCTGGGGACGAGCGGCCAGCTCGTCGCGGATCTCCGTCAGCAGCCGCACCTCGTCGCTGGGCCCGGAGGGCGCCGGCACCTTCGCCAGGAACCGGTGGTAGGACCGCACGACCAGGAACAGGATGAACCCGATGATGAAGAAGTTCAGCACCTGGGTGAGGAAGACCCCGTAGGGGATCACGATGTTCTGCCCCCGGTGCACCCCCAGGTCGTTGAACGAGGCCTGCCCCCCGAACACGTAGCTCGCCGCGCCCAGGATCACGTCGGTGAACGAGGTCACCACCGCCGCGAACGCCACGCCGAGGATGAAGGCGACGGCCAGCGTCACCAGGTCGCCCTTCGCGATGAACTCCCGGAACTCCTTGATCATGCTCGCCTCCCGCGTCGTCGTCGTGGTCGTGCGGATCGGTCCCCACCCTACCGACGGCGGGTGGGGGACGCCCGTCCTCACGTACCGGTCTCCTCCAGGAAGAGGCGCTCCATCGCGCGGCGGCACCGGCGCGTGATGCGCAGGTAGTCGTCGATGAAGCTCTG